>CAIVSN010000051.1 GCA_903908595.1 uncultured bacterium | reverse complement strand
GAAATCCGAAGTCCATTTCGAGCACCGTAGCGAGGCGTACCGATAGGTACGTTGAGCGAGGAGCGGACAAATGAACGAGGAGTTCGCGTTTTTGCAAGGGTTTCTATACGAACTTCTCCGTTGCCGTGAGTATCTCGTACCCCGTATCGGTCACGAGGATCGTGTGCTCGAACTGCGCCGAAAGCGAACCGTCGCTCGTCCGGACCGTCCAGCCGTCGGACGGGTCGAGCCTGGTCTTGTAGCCTCCGATATTGATCATCGGCTCGATGGTAAAGATCATCCCCGGTGCCATCGTCGCGCCGCTTCCCCAGGGGGCCCGGTGGTACACGGCCGGCTCCTCGTGAAAAAATATCCCGACACCGTGCCCGGTATAATCCCGCACGACCGAATACCCGAGCGGGTCCGCGTAGGAATTGATCGCGTACCCGATATTCCCGAACCTCGCGCCGGGCTTTACCTCGGCAATGCCGATGTCCAGGCATGTTTTCGTGACGTCGATGAGTTTCTGGGATTTTTCCGGTATTTTGCCTACCGTATACATCCGCGAACTGTCCCCGATATATCCGTCGAGGATAGTGGAAGCGTCGAAATTCAGGATATCCCCGTCCTTCAGGAACGCGTTTTTGCTGGGTATCCCGTGGCAGATCGTGTCGTTGAGGGAAATGCAGGCGAATTTGGAGTATCCGCCTGCCCCCCAGGTATTGTTGCCCCGGTAGTCGATGCAGGCGGATTTGCCCCCGTTCTTGATGACGAAATTGTTGGCGATGTAGTCGAGCTCTTCGGTAGAAACGCCGGCTTTGACGTATTCTCCAATCATGTCGAGCACGGCGGCATTCAGGGCACAGGCTTTGCGGATGCCCTCGATCTGCGCGGGGGTCTTGATGATGATTCCTTTGAAATTTCAGTTCTTTGACATGCTGGATCGGTAAGGGATAACTCGTAAGTATAGGAAAAATTCCCGATAATCCAAAACGAACTTGCATACGCGTACGCGAATATGCCCAAACGAATTTGTTTTTCGGTATCTTATGGTCACAGATTTGGAATAGATTTTATTTTTCTTCTTTTGGGAGCTTAGTCTCCAAACAAAAATAAAAGACATCCGAATATGTGACGAGAAAAACCGAGAAACCAAATTCGTTTGGGTATACTTGCCAAATGTACGCACTTGCTATAGTATTCCATCGGAATATATGCTCATCATGGAATATGCCAGAAAATATCGTCCATCCTCGCGGTTTCGGAACGAAGAAACCGATTCCCAATCCCGTTAGCCGGTTGTCGGCCAATGTCGCCGATTCGGTTACGAATATCGCTTCCCCCGCCTCGACGGAAACATTCACGGTCAAGGGCCGTTCTTTTTCGGCGGAAGAGTATGTCAAAAATGCCCTGCTTCCCCTTGCGGAAAACGTGCCTTTGCTTATGAACGCGTTCCAGGCCATACCGAACGCTTCCCGATGAAAATCTTTGGCCAATTCCCTCATCCGGCATGGATTCGTGAAGCTCGCGGCATTTCAGATACCGACCTTTTCCTGACTCGATCATACGCATGCGGCGGCGTACGTCGAGGCCGGATTCGAGAAGCCGACGAGGAGCAATATGCCGTCATTTGCGCAAAACGAACGGATGAAGGTGCTCGGCATTCTCAGCCAATCGTGAGTCGCCCTGTTCGATCAGGCCATTTCGGTTTCCGGATCGGATCCCGCGAAGCTCGCTATCGATTGGATGATACAAGGGAAAACCGACGAGGTATTTTCCCATTTCGACAAACTCGAAATTCGAGATTTCGATCGATTCGCCCGGGATATCATCGCTTTGGTGCCCGGGGGAAGATCGATCATTCTCGAGAAAATCGATTCGTTTCCCGAATTGTCCTCCGATATCGCCTGGCTCATATTGGATGATGAGGAATCCGTGAAATACTCGGTCGGCGCCATACTGAATCACGCTTCCAAATTCAAAAATCTCAACCTGGAGCTGATCCGGGCATTCCTGATCGCGAACGGCATGCATGGCTATGTCTTCGACGAATACCAAAGGTTCGGCATGACGTTTGCCGAAGCGATTCGATTCGCGCTCGACGCGAAGGCGTACGTTGCGCTTTTGGACATGGTGGCCGCCCGGAGTGAGCGGAACCTCTCGAAATCTTCGATATCGATTCTGAACGAGGTACAAAAACTGCTCAAAGAGGAAGACCGTTGGGATATCGTCATGGAATACCGATACTTGTTTTCCGACATTCCCGCCGGCGAAGTCATCAAAAATTACCTGCGTCTTTTCGGAATAGGAGAATTCGCCCGGCGCATTCCGGATTTTCAGGAAATCGACAACGAAACCGCCCACGCCCTCGAACGATCCGGGCATATCCGTGCCATCGGGAAAAACCTGGATCGCTTCCAATGACTCGACGAGCATATGTGCGATTGCCTCGCGGGCGCGGGGTACATGCGGGAAATATTGGAAATCACCGTTTGAAGCTATCTGGGCACGTCGAAAGTATTCGCCGCGCTTTCGGAATCGGTAGCGATACGATCGGCCAAGGACGGGGATTTTTTCAAAATACCGTCGCAGTATTTTCGGCATCTTTCCAGCGATTTCGCCGGCTTGTTGCTGACCGAACATTTGCGGAATGACGACGGGACCGGCATGGTTGAAGGGACGCTGGATCTTGTCTCCGATCGGATCGAATGCTTTCTTCCTTTTGATACGCCCCTGGTAGAAACCATATATGATTTCTACCAGGACCATCCTGAAACCAGGCAATTCGAATTCTTCCATAAACGCTTTGCGTCATTTGGCAAAGAGGCCCAGGCGCATATTTTGCTGGCATTGGTTGTCGAAAATCAGCAAGAAATGCTCAAAGAAATGGATTGAGCGGAAGATGCCGTGAATACGTATCGGGAATACCGAAAATATTTTCACGGAGGCAGCCTCGGGTTCGTCGGTGCTTTCGGGAAAATATTTTCCAAAAACGATCCGGAAAAATTGCGGGCCTTCGTTGCCGATACCCGGAAGCTGATGCTGGAAATAGTGAAGGACTGAAAAGGGAGCCCGCTTCCGCAAGGGTTCCCCGTTGCCGAATCGGATGTCGCCACGTGTGTCTACCCGCGGAGAAATTACACCGCGAGGAATATCGACGAATACGACGACCGGAGCGCGGATCTCGATCCGTACTCGATCCGTCCCGACGGATACGCTTTTACCCTCAGCAATCTGCTAGGCTACCGGCTAAAACCCGGCATGCGGATCGACGAATCGCTTCTGAAAGGGTATCAGGACGGAGTCGCGGAAATCGCCCGTATTTCCAAGGACCGGGAATCCCTGTCCCATGCGGTTGACGGGCTTGCGGAGCGACAGGGGATACCGCTTCGGTCCGCATCGCTCGAATCCCGGATTCTCGAATTTCTCCTTGCGAAGCAAAGCGTTACGAAAGGGGATCTCGACATTCTCATCGCCTACCAGCTCATGGGGAGATTCGAAGGGTTCGTCAAGAATTCCAATGACAAGCTCGCCGCGAGCGCCGATCCGGAAACCGTCCACATGGTACAGATTCTCGCCCTGCTTCAGGAATACGGAGATCCCCTCAAGGAGTGCGTTCGGAAGCTGGAGCGGGCGGCCCTTCAGGCGGATTCGAGCGGAACGAAGCGTCCCGACGCCGATTTTCTCCTGAGCCGGTTCGGAAGAAAGGCTCCCAAAGAAGTATCGGACCTGACGAAGGATCGCGTCATAGACTCCCTGGTGAAGTCGTTTTCCCGGAGGCCGGCGTATGCCATCACGGATATCGTGATCCGCAAGTCGATTCTGGAAAAGTGCAAATCGGTGCTTCAGAACGCCCGAATTTCCCAAGAAGAACAAGAAGAATTCGCCAAATCTTTCCAGGTCCGGGATTTCATGTGACTGGGAGACGAATATGGGCAAGCGGAGTTCGCCAGGAAGTGGAAAGCACGGGTAACGGAGTATTTCGGCACTTCCGATATTCTCGGGCTCAATCTCCGCGGTATCGCGAGAACGCAGCAGTCCGTGTATTCGGATCTCCAACGGGAAACGCTCAAATTCGAAGAAATCGTGGATACGAACGGCCTCCAGAGCGAGCGCCGCGTATTCGCCCGTTTCGGAAAAAGCCAGTATGACGCGTTCGCCCGAGGGGTCGGAGACGTTTGCATTGGGCTGGACGCGCCAATGTGGCGGAATCCGGATTATTTCGAACTCGTGCTTTTCGATATCGACCGGCTCAGGTGCGTTGGCACCGTCATGCTCCTGAGCATGACCGAACCGGACGGAAAAAAATACCTGCTCTTCGGACCGAATCCCTCGGTCGAATTCGACGACAAGGTGTCTTCCTTCAAGCTCTTCGACCAGCTTTCCCGAATCGTCGCCGAATTCGCTCGGGAAAGCGGATTCGACGGGGTCGTATTCGATCCCGAGCATGGCAGATCTACCAACAGATCGTGAGATTTCCAAACGGCATTGGAACAGTCGCGGCTGACGGGAGACGACGGGGAAGTCATCCGGATCGACCTCGAAAGGGATTACCCGTTGTGAGGGGGGTACGTATACGGGAAGAAATTGAGTTTTCTGTGGAAGAAGCCGTAATCGCTTCCGATTTCGAAGACCAATGGGGATGGGCCTGTCCGATGAAAGCGGGCGATTCGAGAGCTCGGCTCTCATTGCCCTTGTCAGCCCGCTAGGAATCTTTCGGGCCCGCCTACGCAGCGGAAAGTCCGGGGGAACTCTTACCGATCAATGTCGTATGCAAATTTTCACAAAAAAGCCGCATTTCCGTTGTGATCGCAAAAATGAACCAAGAATTCGTTATTTCCATGGGAAGTAATAACGATGCCGCTTACTTTGTTTTGCCTATAGGAACTTATGTCATTTGAAGATGGGGCTTTGTTGTCATTCATAAGCTTAATGGCATGAAGATGCCAATCGAACAAAGCACCGTGTTGTTTTTGTCGGTATTCGTCGGTTCGACCCCCGGTGTAAGAATTGTCTCCGTGCCTCAGCTCGTCCGGCGATCTGATTTCCCGTATCGATACGTCTTTTTTACTTGAACCCAATGACATGAGTCCTCCGAGTTCCGTATTGTTGTTTTCTTCTTTCAGATCGTCGAGAATCAAAACCCCGATTTGATTCCTGAAGTTTGGATTTTGCAAATTATTCAAAAGTAACAAAATCTTATTGAGATCCGCTTTGCTCATGGCTTCAAATTCATCCAAACTCCTATACGTGTCGGATTGCTCCGAAAACGCCACGCGTTTGCCGTCTCTTTCAAAAATCGATTTGCTTTTGTAGTCTTCTCCCAATGCCAGAACGATATTTTTTACCAATGTTCGCTTATCGCTTTCGATATCTTCGCAATCAAATACGTAATTGATATTTTGCAACGTTTCCGTAGCGCTTAAAATATCTTTTTTTCAATCGGATAGATTTTCGAAATCTCCTTTCGGATGATCCCGCATCATTTTCTTCAAGCCTTCGATATGCACTACTTCGAATTTATATGAGGAAACGCTTTTCAAAAACTGAACGTACTCTCTCATTTGGGGATTTTCCGCGATTTCTTTTATGTCCTTGACGGGTGTCAATTTTTCAGTTGCCCCGATTTCTATGTTCAGATGAGGATGGTCTTGTTTTATAAATCGTATGAGTTCTTCGAAATTTATTTGTACTAATCGGTAATCCGTATCGCCGGAGAACAGTTGCCGTAATTTTTCGGTATCGTCTGAATTCGCTTCGGAAGCTTTTTCAATCAATAATCACGTATCGCCTGAAAGAGAATCAGTTTTACTTCCCGATCCAAAAATCCATTCCGCGATCATTTCTTTCGTTACCCCGCTTTCCCTTACCCAATTTTCTTGCAAAATTTCCTCGATGGACGATTCTATTGCCTCCCTCCCGATTTCTTCCTTGAGAAGAACCCGTATGCTGGCGAGATTGGCATCTATTTCGGTTTGCGCGACCAACTCGGGCGTTCTTTTCCCAAGCTTATCCGCAGACTTTTCGGTCACGGCATCCACTATGCTCATTTTGGCCTGCTTTTCGTTGGTACTCATTTTATAGATTATCAAGTTCTAAAAGAATCTCCCGAGCCTCTTGGCCTTCTTTTTTGGCAACCGAAGCATTGAATTTCACCGAAGCACGCTCCTTCACTTCTTCCAAAATTTTTGCCTGTAACTGAATGTCGATTGCCTGATTTGTCATATTAAAGAGAAAATCATATACCCAACGGGAATTGGTTTTCGGTGTTTTACGGTCATAGATTCGGAACAGGTTTCATTTTTCTTCCTTTGGGAGCTTATCGGGAATAAGTGACCGAAGAAAAAAATGAAAGATGTCCGAATATGTGACTGGAAAAACCGGGAAATCAATTCCCGTTGGGTATATATCGGCAAAATAGCATTATTTTTGAAAATTTGCAAAAATTTCCGATTCCTGAAGAGATCCCTGCAAAACGATGAAATCCGAAGTCCATTTCGAGCAGCGGAGAAACCCGTGCAAAACGATGAAATCCGAAGTCCATTTCGAGCACCGGAGAAACCCGTGCAAAACGATGAAATCCGAAGTCCATTTCGAGCACCGTAGTGAGACGTACGTAGGTACGTTGAACGAGGAGCGGAGAAATGGACGAGGAGTTCGCGTTTTGCACGGGTTTCGTGAGTGAGACGTACGGGGGTACGGTGACGAGGAGCGGAGAAATGGACGAGGAGTTCGCGTTTTGCAAGGGTTTCTGGGTTTATCTCGTAATTTCTACGGATTCTCCCCATGCAATCCCGAATTTTGCAGACAATGAAGCGAGAACCGAACCTTCGATATCCCACATTTCCTCATATTCCTCGTCCGTCTCGTGGTCGAACCCGAGAATATGCAGGATTCCGTGGACGGTCAGCCGGTAGAATTCCACTTCCGCGGTATGCCCGTATTCCTCCGCCTGCGATACGAGCCGGCTTTCCGAAAATACGATTTCCCCGACCGTCTCGTCGGGCGGGCATTCGGAAAAATCCTCGAAATAGTGGAATGAAAGTACGTCGGTCGTGGAATCGATCTGCCGGTATTCGCGGTTCAGCTCGCGCATCCGCCCGTCGTCGAGGACCGCGAGCGTCACGTTGCCATGATGCTCGGTCAAGCGCGATGCCATCGCTTCGGCAATCGCTTCCAGCACTTCGGATCGGGGTTCGAACGGGAGTCCGAGGCATTGGAATCGGAACATGGCTATTTTTTGTTGACTTGGAAATGTTGGAGTCACGGCTGTTCGATGAACTCGATATCCGGATTGCAGCTCTTCGGGGTGCTCGCGTAGTCCACGTGCATCTGGTTCGTCTTTTTGACCCCGGTGGTCACGGTGAAGGATATCTCGTCATAATCTGAATGCTGGACGTCCATCTTGAACGTGCCCTCGTATTCCTTGGTAATGCCGACGAAGGAAGAATTCTTCGGGATCAGGAGCCGGATGAACTGGACGTTGTCCCCGTTGCCCTGGACGAAGAGTTCGTTCTCGTGCTCTTTTGGGTCGACGCCGTATTGATAGAGCATATTCCGTATACGTTCCCGCTCGATGTCGGGAAAGGCGTTTTCGGTAACGATTTCCACCCGGTTCGTAACCGTACATCCGCTCTGCGAAAGGTTTGAAAGGTTGAAAGTCCGCTTGGCGTACCGGTCGGACTTGTTCCCGGAAAGCGACGTGAAGAGGGGATAGGCGAAGTTGTTGGGGTTGTCCCGGTACTTCGGCTTTCCGAAGATTTCCCCGGCAAACGCGTTGAGTCCGTCGTCCCGGGCCGCGACGAGAATCTGCCCCGCCGATACGTTCTTTCGTACGATATCGAAATATTGATCGAACTGCTTCGCTTCGACAATTTTCTTCTGCAAGGCGTCTATGGTGAGGAACAGGATGTCTTTCGCGCTGTTCTTCCGCCCGTATTGGCCTTCGACGAGCACGGACATGAGCACGGAGAACGATTCGGAATCTATCTGGTCGGGAACTCCCAGAACCCGTATCGGACCGGTGGCTCCGAGCAGATCGTGGATAAGGCCCTGGTTGATGGCGACCATGCCGTCCAGCGTGCTTCCGCCCGCTTTTTCGTACATCCGGCTCATGGTCTCGAAGCTCTCCCGGATATCCGGAAAATAGTTCGCGTCCCGCATCCCCCAGGTCTTCGCGATCTGGCTGATGCCGGGAGGGGGAGTCTCCCCATAGGGAAAGAGGTGCCAATCGTAATAGTAGATGTCTTTCTTCTCGTATTTTTCGATCCTTCCCTTGTACAGGGTAAATTCCACGGCGCTTCCCGGAAAACCGCCGTTCGCGCGGAGTTCGTCACGATTCTGGTTGATTACGAGATAGTTCATGGGCTTTTTGTCCCCGAGGATCTTGAGAATCTGTTCTTCATGTCAGGAAGCGTATTTTGCCATGGCATCGAGATTTTTGAGCACGGCGGAAATCTTGGCCAATTTGGCGTCCTGTTCCTTATTGCCAGTAGTGGTGACGGAAGAGAAATGAAACTGCGCCTGGGAAAGATCCGAAATGATATCCCCAAACCCTCATCGATGGTCCTTAAAAAATTCCGTTATGGATACTTTCGTATCGAACAGCATGGACAGATCGAGATACCCGGTCGGAGGCGTACCCGGAACTTCCGCGATGAATTCGGTCCGGAGATCGTCCACGCTGACGAGGATTTGCGCTACGGCCGAACCAGCGTATAGCGCGTGATAGCCGTTCAACAGCGATTCGTTCTCTAGGATTCCCGAAGAAATCAGGTATTTCATCGGGAGGAACCAACGGCTCGCTCGGGAAAAATGCCCATGAACGGACCGGATTCGCAATCGCAACTCTTCCGTTGGCGTTTCCAACGCAATTTGGGAGAGTTCGACATACCCAGTCATGATTTCGTTCTTGGCAAAATAGGTCATGGATACCAACGCCGAAGACAGGAGAAATCATATGGATGTTATCGCCACGGTGGTTTTGAAGATTTTCGCGCCGTGTCGTCGACGAATCCGGCGAACGGTATGTTTCAGCGTGTTCGGCATCAAATAGAGGTCGGGATAGGTCCGGGCGATCGGGACGATATCGAGCGTTCGGATGTCGACGGTATTTTCCTGGGTTGGAGGGAGCGGTTCGCAGAGTCGTACGTGCTTGAACCTCGGCTTGTACTTGATTTCCCCAAAATGGTGCCACTTCGGCTCATACAGCATATCGGGATAGATGTCGCCGATCGGCGGGCGCGTTTCGCTCGGATCGATCTTCAGTACGAGCGGGATGGAGAGGTCGATTCGCTGGGATTCCTTGGCTGGTGAGAGATCGGAAAATACCGGTTGAAGGGAACTTTCTACCGTCGTTACTTCGGAAAATGAAAAAAACGCGGTCAGGTCACAGTCGGTTCCAAATCGAATCCGAGATCGTTCACGATTCCGGCCGGCTCAATCGGTTCCTCGTGATGTTCCTCATGTTCGTGTTCCTCGTGATCTTCGTGGATTTCATGCCCCCAGTGATCGAACTTGGGCTCGTCATGCTTTCCATGATCGCCATGGCCGCCCCCGTGCTTGTCACCGCCCCCGTGGGCATCGTGTCAGGCCCCGCCCCCGTGCTTGTCACCACCGCCCCCGTGCTTGTCACCACCGCCCCCGTGCTTGTCACCACCGCCCCCGTGCTTGTCACCGCCCCCGTGGGCATCGTGTCAGCCCCCGGCCCCGTGCTTGTCACCACCGCCCCCGTGGGCATCGTGTCAGCCGCCGCCCCCGTGCTTGTCACCGCCCCCGTGGGCATCGTGTCAGCCCCCGGCCCCGTGCTTGTCACCGCCGCCCCCGTGCGCCCCGTGGGCATCGTGTCAGCCGCCCCCGCCATGTCAGTGGGAATCGTCTTTGTGTTCGTCTTTGGGGTGGCCGTGGTCGGATGACATATTTCTACTTGAGTACTTTTTGAGTTAGAGTATATTGCTCTCTCTTTTTTATTCAAACCCATGTCGAACACGCTCAAATGCCCCCACTGTGAAAAAACGATCGATCTCTCGCAACTCGAAGAACTCCAGATAGCGGAACGCCTGAAGGCCCGCGAGGAGGAACTCGAAGTGAAACTCCGTGCCGAAGCAAAAGCAGATGCGGAAAAGCGCGCCTTAGACTGGGCGAAAAAGCAGATAGAAATGGCCAAGAATGAGTCGCTCGAACTGACAAAAATCCAAAATGTCGAGCTGGAGTCGCTCCGAAAGCGCGATGACGAAGCCCGAAAAAAAGAACTGGACTTTTTGCGGGAACGTCAGGAAATGGAAAACCGGCAGAAGAATCTCGAGATCGAAAAGGAACGTGCCATTATCGATGCCCGAAAAAAAATGGAGGAAGAATTGTCCGTCGAATCGCAAAAACGTCAGTCCCTCGAAATCGAACGCCTCCGACTCGATTTCGACAAGCGCCTTGCCGAAGAGCAGAAAAAAGCGGAAATCCTCAAGAAATCCCTCGACGACGCCACAATGAAGGCCAATCAGGGCTCCATGCAGATCCAGGGGGAAATCCTAGAGAATGCCTTACGGGAAACATTGCTCAGGAATTTTCCCCACGATACGGTCGACGACGTGGCTACGGGCATCAAGGGGGTAGATCTCGTCCAGACGATTCGGGGCCACCGCGGGGAAATCGTCGGCATCATCGCCTGGGAATCCAAAAATACCAAGGCCTGGTCCGACGGGTGGGTCGACAAGCTCAAGGAGGACCGGCTCCGGGTGAACGCTTCGGTTTCGATCATCGTGTCGAACGTGTTACCCAAGGAAGTCGAGCATTTCTGACCGTACCAGGATATCTGGGTCACCGAGTGGGCCTATGTCCTCGCGCTTACCGGGGTCTTGCGCGAACAGCTCATCCGCATGCACCAGCTCCGCGGTTCGCTCGTCGCGAAGGATGAAAAAATGGAAGTGCTCTACACCTATCTCACGTCTCCCGAATTCCGCGACAAGATCCAGAATATCGTGGAATCGTTCCAACTCCTCAAAAGCGGGCTCGACACGGAACGCCGCTCCATGGAGCGGATTTGGGCTACCCGGGAAAAGCAATTGGAACGGATCATCGGGAATACGTCCCGTTTGTATGGCGATATGCACGGACTTCTCGGGGCCGGACTCAAAACCATTGAAGCGTTCGAACTCCCGAGCGGCACCGAAGAAGAAACATAGTATACCTAAGTCTCTAAGCGAATTTGGTTTTCGGTATATATCCAATAGGAATTCCTATTGGGTATATTATCGGTATGCCTTGTACTTACGGGTTCCGTTGCGTATATCTCCTACGAGGTGATGATCGATGAAGTATTCTCCGGTACTTGTGCCCGAAGTCACGCTAAAATACGAATAGTACACCTTGGTAGAGCTCGGGATGCCCTGGAGCGATTTCCAGAGGGTAATGCCGGGAAAGTTGAAATCGGTCGAATACGCGCTCACCGCGCAGCCATTCGAGTTATACGAGATGGATTGGGTGGAGCCCGAAAAGCTCGGGATATCCTGAAGGAAGATGCAATTTCTCGCATTCAGGAACACTTCCTCGAATTCCGTGGAATCGATGACCGTTTGAGATTGGCGAAAACTCCCTTGGAGCAGGAAAAACGTGCCGATGAGCGCTACGGAAGCGATTACCGTGGCTACCAGGACTTCGATGAGCGTGAAACCCGACTTGTTCATGGCGGCATTGTATACGTTTTTAACCGATGACAACCGGGAATTTCACGTTTTTTCAAAAGTTCCACGCCAATAATTCGACAGACCGGCGTAGTCCGTATATACTGGGCGTATGAAAATCCTCTTCTATTCCTTTTTTGCTACGCTTATCGCCGTAGCGCTGGCATGCCAAATCATGCTCTACCTTTTGCATCGGCGAATTTACCTGATCGAGCAATTGCTCATCGAGCGGTATCGCTCCAAGATCGACAAGATTCCCGCCATCGTCTGCGTCCTGCAGAACCATTCGCGGAAACTCAACGAATACACGGAGCTCACCGAGCTCCACCGCGTGGCCATCATTTCGCCGACCAACACCATCTACGACCTGCTCGAAATCAACGCACACATCACCGACCGCTTCAGTTTTCTCATGCGGCTCGCGCTTTCGATCAAGTCGACCGCCCGCGATGGGAATTTTATCACCATCCGCGAATCCATAACGACGCTCGAATGACAGATCCGGGAGCTGCTCGTGGAATTTTCCCGGCTGACCAAGGAATTCAATTCGATTGTCCGGGCCCGGGATTATACGATTCTCGGGGCTTTGCTGCCTGGAAGCGCTCGCCCCATGTTCCAACAACGATAGAAGATATCCCGGTAAAACGCGAACTCCTCGCCGATTTCTGCGCTCCTCGCTCGACGTACTTGCCAGTACGCCTCGCTACGGTGCTCGAAAGCGGCTTCGGATTTCATCGTTTTTCCGGGATATCTTTGGCTCGGGACGGAAAGTCCTAGGGCGAACTCCTCGCCGGTTTCTGCGCTCCAAGCGATTAACCTTGCTTCTTCTGAACCTTGGTACCCCCCTTCGTATCGGTCACGGCATACCCTGCCGCTTCGAGTTCCGATCGTACGACGTCCGCCAAAGCGAAATCTTTGGAGGCCTTGGCCGAATCCCGCCGTTCTACGAGATTTCGGATTTCTTCGGGAAGCTCGACTTCCGTCAGGCGGGAAAAATCAAACAGCCCGAGCACCGAATCGAAACTTTTCAACAGTTCCGTAATCGCGTGGATTTCCCCGGTGAAGAGTTCGGTCGAGTCCATGACCCGGTTCATGTCGTTGATGCATTCGTGCACTCTCGCAAGCGCTTCCGGGGTATTGAGATCGTCTTCCAGATATTCCACGAAATCCAGCATCGCCATCTGCGCGAACTCCCGGACGTCTTTGCGGACTTTGCCTTCCGATTTCGGCGCGTTGCGGATGCGGTCGAGGATAGCATCGAAGCTTTCGAGGGTCTTCAATCCCGCTTCCAGCGTGGAGAACGTGAAGTTGAAATTCTCCCGGTAATTGGTAGTCAATACCATTAAGCGGAGCGCTCGTGCTACCAATTTCGGGGAAATGTCGGGATATTTCGCGCAGATGTCTCGGAGCGTATGGAAGTTATTTGCCGACTTCGCCATTTTCTTGCCTTCGACCAAGAGATGGCCACAATGCATCCAGTATTTGGAAAATTGCTTTCCGGTAAACGCTTCCGACTGGGCGATTTCGTTCTGGTGATGGGGGAACACGAGGTCGATTCCGCCCATATGGATATCGATCTGCGGTCCGAAGTGCCTGAGGTTGCATGCGGAGCACTCGATATGCCATCCCGGCCGGCCGGGAACCTTTACCGTCGCGCCTCAGATGGAAAATTCCGCGTCCCAGCGGTTATCCCCGTCGGATTCTTCGGAATAGGCCTTCCACAAGGCAAAATCCGCGGCCGCGTCCTTGGCGTATTCGTCGTTGTCGATTCGGACGCCCGACTTCATGCCGGACATATCGAGGTGGGCGAGTTCCCCGTAGGTTTTGAATTTGGAAATGCGGTAGTAGATCGAACCGTCGTCCGCGAGATAGGCGAATCCCTTGTCGAGGAGTCCTTGGATCATTACGACCATATCATCGATCAGCGTGGAAATCGGCACGATGGTATCCGCTGGAACGATGCCGAGGGCCTGGAGGTCTTCGGAAAAGCTCGCCGTGAACTTCTGGGTGAACGGAATCAGCGCTTCGCCAGCCTTCCGGCTGTCGCGGATCGTCTTGTCGTCGATATCCGTGATATTCATCGTGGTTTGAACCTTGTAACCCAGGAACCGGAGCGTCCGAACGAGAAAATCCTCGAACAGGAACGCCCGGAGGTTGCCGATGTGTACGTAGTTATAGACCGTCGGTCCGCAATAGTAGACTTTGACGCCGGCCTGGCTCAGGGGTTTGAACGGTTCGATTTCCCTCGACAGGGTATTGTAAATGTGGAGCATGGACGGAGTATAACGAAAATTTTTCTATTTGAAAATTTTTCCGGGAGGATTTCGGCGAGGGATTTGCGTTGCCTTTGGCGAAAATCCAAAATCTCTTGCCTCGCATGCCCCGCAGGCTATACTGTCGGAAACCTTACCGCCCCACCGCGATGAAACGACAGCAAATCGTCATTTCCGCCCTCCAGATTCCGCTCGATATCCTGGCGTTTTCCGGTGCCTTTTACGTCGCGCGGAAACTCCGGGAATACACCGACCTGATACCGGGAATCCACCTGCCGTACCAGTATATCAGCGAATCCGACCTCTTGTGGTTCGCCGTGTTCGGCACGCTGCTTTTCGTCCTGATCCAATCCGTCAAAAAAGCCTATACCTACCGGTTCGAACAGACCCTGGATTCCAAGTTTTCCACGCTGTTTTCTTCCTGCTGGACGTGGTTCCTCTTCTTTATCGCGGCAGTCTATCTCGGCAACGGATACCTGTACAGCGTGGAAATCCCCCGGTTGGTCATTTTTTATACCGTAATATTCGCGTATTTTTTCGTCGCGTTCGAGCAGACGATCATCCACTTCTGACTTGGGTTCCTTCACGACCGCAAGCGTCTCACCAAGACCAAGATCGGATACTCCGGGGATATTTCCTCATCCATCCTCGACGAGTACCGCAAGTTCCAACATATCGAACTCGTAAAACTCACTTTGGACGAGCTCAAGTCCTCGCTTCGGGAAAAGCTCGTGGATTCCGTGCTTCTCGGTCCGGATACCGACTCCCGAGACCAGCGCAGCGTGCTCCACCTGTGCAAGATTTACGGCGCTTCCGCGCACCTGGTCCAGCTCCCGGATGTGCTCCTCCAGAAGAGTTCCGTGGAATTCGTCGGCAACTACGCGATTACCCAGATCGAATTCGTCGGAATGACCGTCTGGGGCCGCATCGTCAAGCGGGCGTTCGATTTCGTGGCGAGCACGGCTGCCATCGTCCTGCTCCTCCCAGTGTGGATAGCCCTGGCCGCGCTTATCAAGTGGGAAGATCCCGACGGCCCGATCATTTTTAAGAACCAGCGGGTAGGGAAGGACGGCAAGCCGTTCACGCTCTATAAGTTCCGCTACATGTACTGGAAATACTGCGTCAAGGACGCCTACGGGGTGAAGCCCCAGGACGACGACGCGCTCAAGTTCGAGCAGGACCTCATGAAGTCGGACAAAAATACCCGGACCGGACCCATTTACAAGATTACCAAGGACGATCCGAGGAAAATGAAAATCGGCGCCGTCATCGAGCGGTTTTCCCTCGACGAGCTCCCGCAATTGTTCAACGTGTTCCTCGGCAACATGAGCATCGTCGGCCCACGCCCCCACCAACCCCGCGAAGTCGACAAGTACGACGAATGGCACCGCCAGGTGCTGACCATCAAACCCGGCATCACCGGGATGGGACAGGTATATGCCCGTGAGACTTCCGAATTCGACCGCGAAGTGGAACTCGATACCTACTACATAGAAAATTGGAACATCGTCCTGGATTTCCAGCTGATATTGGGTACACTGAGGGTGCTTTTCTTACGTAACCGATAACATGGAATTCGCCCCTCCGACCCGTCGCGCCAAACCCATCACCAAGGCCGAGCTCAAGAAGCTCCGGCAGAATTATGCCGAGTCCGCGCAGTATTCCGAGGAGAACCGCAAACGGGAGGAGGATGAGAAAAAGGCTTTCGAGGCCGAATTCGACGATGATTTAAATACCTTGTAACTATGGATGATATTCAAAAATCCCCGGAACCTCCGCAAAACGATGAAATCCAGGACTGATCGTCAGACCACTCACCCCAGGAACCTCCGAAAAACGATGAAATCCGAAGCCGATTTTGAGCACCGAAGCGAGACGTACGTAGGTACGTTGAGTGAGGAGCGGAAAAATCGGCGAGGAGTTCGCGTTTTGCGGAGGTTCCCCTTTGAGCACCGAAGCGAGACGTACGTAGGTACGTTGAGTGAGGAGCGGAAAAAGCGGCGAGGAGTTCGCGTTTTGCGGAGGGTTCCCCTTATGAGCGGCTCAACGCTAGGCAGAAGGAAGTCGTAGACGCGCTCTATGGCTCCTATATGGTCGTCGCCTGACCCGGAACCGGCAAAACCCAGGTCCTGGCCGCCCGCACCGCGAAGATCCTCGAATCCACGGACGTGTTGCCGGAAAACATCCTGATCACCACCTTCACCGAAGCCGGGGTCATCGCGATCAAGAAGCGCTTGCAGAGCTTCATCGGCGCCGCGAGCTACAAGGTCCGGGTGACGACCATCCACGCGTTCGCGAAGGATATCATCGAGAGCTACCCGGAGTATTTTCTCAAGTACCGGGCATTGACGCTCATGGACGAGCTGGAGAATTACGAGCTCGTGGAGCAGATACTGGAGAAATGAGAATTTCCCCAGCTATACAACCTCCACCAGCCGACGTATTGGATCAAGGACATCGTCAAGCGCATCAAGAACCTCCGGGACGAAGCCGTAACGCCGGAAGGTTTCGTCGGGCATATCGATGGGATGCACGAGCAGTTCGAGCGGGAACTTGCCGAAATCAACCCCGAACGGGCGAAGAAGACCTACGCCAACGCGCTCCTTCGCCAAGAGAAGGTTCTCGCCCAGATGAAGGAACTCCAGCGCATATACGCCGATTATTACCGTATCAAGCGGGACCGCGGCAAATACGACTTCGTGGACATGATATTGTACGTCGCGCAGGAAATCACCGAAAACGATTTACTCGCGAGCCAGCTTTCGGAGCAGTACCAGTTCGTCATGGTCGACGAGTTCCAGGACCTGAGCAACGCGCAGAACCAGGTGATCATGGGGCTCCTGAGGACGAGCGACATGCCGAATATTTTGACGGTGGGGGACGACGACCAGAGTATCTACCGGTTCCAGGGCGCGAACCTCGAGAACATGCTGCATTTCTCGAAAAAATTCGAACAGACCCGGATTATCGTACTGGAAGTGAATTACCGCTCGGGCCAGCCCATCCTCGACACCGCGAGGATCCTGATCGAAAACAACGCGACCCGGATTACCCGGCTGATTCCTTCCGTCGTCAAGCCGCTCCAAAGCGGCATCGGGGATTCGGCTCAGGTCCGGGTGATCAATTATCCCAATCCCGAGTCCGAGCAGGCCGGGATGATCGACCGGATCGGGGAACTCGCGAAATCGGGAATCCCCTATCCCGAAATGGCCATCCTCGTCCGGAAAAACGCGGAAATCGCCCTGTGGACCGAAGCGCTCGAATCCTCCGGCATCCCCGTGACGTCCCGCCAGAAATACAACCTGTTCGATACCGAGGAATTCCGCCTCGTGAAGTACCTCATCGAAATGGTCGCGCTCCCGAAGGTCCCGGATTTTTCCCTGATAGAACTCTTCCGGATCGGAATTTTCTGAGACGATCGGATGGGGCTGTACCGGATCGCGAAGTCGCTGTCGGACACGAATTACCGGCGGTCGAACCAGCTGACGGTATTTGACGTGCTGTTGGATCGGAATACGCTCGAAACCGTATTTCCCAACGGAACCCCCGGTCACGTCCGCCAAGCCGACGATTGGACCGCCATCGGGAAAACCATCCTCATGCTTCGCTCGCTCCCGCAGTCCGACATCGTCGGCAATCTCCGGGCGATTCTCAGCGATCTCGAAATCGAATCCTTCGTCCAAAAGCATGCCGGAATCGTGGGGATTTCCCGGATTTACAAGATCCTCCAGGAAATCCGCACCCTCGTCGAGACCGGGCGCGTCAGCACGCTCAAGGACGTGCTCGACCTCTGGAAGCGGATGGACGATTATCGCATCGCGTTCGAAGTCCCCGATCTCGATTCGAAGAAGAAGGGGGTTCAGATCATGACCGCCCACCAGTCGAAGGGGCTCGAATACGAATGCGTGTTCCTGCCGGGAGCGCTCAACGGCGTCTGGGGCAACACGAGGAACATGGACCGGCTCAATCTCCCGGAGAGCGTTACGGGGGCCGCTCTGGAGGCTTCCGAGAAGAACGAGGAAGAACGGAGGCTCTTTTTCGTGGGGCTCACCCGGGCCAAATCCATATTGGAAGTCAGCTTTCCGGCGAGCGTCCGCTGAAGCGCGAAAATCGCTTCCGAATTCCTCACGGAAATGTCGCTGTCGCCCATTGACGGCAAGGAAATCGAGAACTACCGCATCGTGCCCATCAGGGATACCGGAATGTTCCGCCTCAGATTCGAGGCCGACGAACTGACGTACCTCCGGGAAGTGCTGTCGTACTACCGGCTCTCCGCGACGGATCTGAACGGCTTTCTGGAGGACCCGAAGATATTTTTCAAGAAGACCATCCTCAAGTATCCGTTCGAGGACAATCCGCATTTCATATTCTGACGCTGCTACCACGAGGCTTTGGAAAAATTCTTCACCCAGTGGAAAACCGATGGGCGAAAGCCGGAAATCGGAGAATTGCTGGAATTCTTCACGAAAAGCGTTTCCCATGCGTTCCTGTCTCCGGCGGAGCTTAAGGATGCCCTGGAACGGGGAGACGAGGGACTGCGGGGCTGGTATGGTATCCAGTCTTCCGAAGACGTTTTGCCCTCCGCGCTGGAATACCGGCTCCGGCCGAGGAATCTCTTCTTCGACGGCATCCCGCTGACCGGAAGCATCGACCGCATCGATCTCCTGCCCGACCAGACCCTTCGGCTCGTGGACTACAAAACCGGGAATATCAAGAGTCAGAAGGATTTGCTCGGCGAGGGGGCCAACGGGGATATGGGATACTACCGCCAACTCATGTTTTACCGGCTCGCGCTTTCGCTCGACGCCAATTGGTCGAAGTATCCCGTGGACGAATTGCGCGTCGACTTCGTCGAAGGGAAGAAAGGGGAGTACCGCAACGTCGTACTTCCGATCGATTCCGAAAAAGCATCCCAGTTCAGATCGGAAATCCGGGATGCCTGGGATTGCCTGTCGAGCCCCGAATGGTGGATCGAGTATTTTGAGGGGGAAAAATAGGGATGCTGTAGGGAAGTAGCCGTATCCGGAATTGCTTCGGTACGGTTGGAACCGGTTCGCTTACGCGCTTTTTCCCTGGAACTTGACGCGTCGAAGCTGTTCCTGGTAGCCCCATTCCTGCGCTTGCACGTAGCCGAGTTCCCCGTTCTTGTACAATTGTTTCCGGATTTTGAAGAGTTGCTCGCGAAGGGCTTCGTGTTCTGCGGAGTTGGCCTCTTCGGAATTCTTCGGCGTGGTGGAAATGATGTTTCTCACGAGCATTATGGCCGATTTTCTGAGTTCTTCCCGCTTCGGGTTTTTCTGGCCGCAAATAGCCAACAATTCGGGATTGCTGTCCAAATAGACCAATTCTGCCCGGAACAGGGAAACGTACTCATTCAGCATATCGTTGTTCGCGGATATGGTTGCCCCTGCAGGAGCGCCTACCCGAACCACGAAATCATCGGAAACCGCATCCGCAGATTGGGACGTGCTGGCGATACCCCCATCCGGACGAGAATTTTCCCGAAGGGCGAGTTCGACCTTGTCGGCATTTCGCTTCTTCAAGTCCGCAACCGCGCTCGATTGCGTGTCAGCCGCGGAATCGAGCGCGGTTGCGCCTTCGCTCAGTTGGGGAAGCAACAGGCTTCCTGCTAATACTACCCCCGCTATTGCTGATTTCATGTAAAATAGTTATTTTCCTGCATGATAAAGAATGAATCTAGATTGTCAATCACGATAGAGTTCTCGATTGTAAAATATTTTTTCAGGGAACAGAAACTAAACGTTGGATATTACCAAGAAACGCCCATTCCCATAAAACCTGCCCAATCCATGTTAAGGAGAAGGTGGCTGCCCACCTTTATTCTCACCCTGGTAACGGAAATTTCCAAAGCAAACCTAGTTATTTTTGATACATCGAACCGTTTGGGCATATGCCTTGCTTCCGTTGGTCTTCATTACGGTGGTTGCATGACCGGTATCAGTCCAAAGCACAAAGGAAGCATTGGCGCCATCTTGGGTTGAGGTCATCAAATTTTCCGCAGCTCATAAGTTCGAGAACGTACCGGAAGCATCGTTGGTACGAGTGCCCGGATAGTATTTCTGCCATCCAACCGTATTTCCAGCGTACGAGTAATCACTCGCGGGCCAATATACGCTTCATGCCGTAGTGTAATCTGATTTGGTAGGTATGGCCCATCCAGCAGGACAGATTCATTGAGCCCTCGCCGATTGGGTATCGGTGGAAGGGGCTCCGGCCATCATGGCTGACCATTGATATAGATACCCTCTGGTGGCAACATGAGCGCAGTTCGCGGTAGTGGTGTTGTCGCCTCCTGGACAGGTATAGCTTGCGGTATCAGTCGTGGTCCATGCTCCGGAACCCTTGTACCCGGTTGCAATCGGATATGCCAAGTTCTCATTGAACCACCAGTTACCCAATATCTTCAAAAGCGAGTAGGTCTTATCATGGATAGCGCCACCCTGCATGGCATAGGTTCGATCATCGACGCAGGTCGATGTGCTACCATTATTTCCCACGGTATTGCTTACCTGAGAACAGTCGCCCCCTCATGCCACCGACCATGAAGTCGATGGTGGAATATACGTATTTCCGGCAGCGTATTCTTTGGAGCCAAAATAAACGACTCAAATGGTATTCACGGCAAATCCCAAACTGGACGCAGCAGAACCTGATTGTGTCGACCAATTGGATAGCGTTACTCCGGTCACGGACATAGCCGTGCTTCCGGCTTTCGGAAGTGCCTGGGCAGGAGTTAGGGTTCACAGGCCACCCCCTTGAATTGTATACGGCACATTCTCGCTATTGTGCACGACGGGACGAGTATTCGCATCAGTCAAATCAACGGTACCCAAGTTCGAAATTACGAGCGACGGCGGATTGTAGACGGCATTTCAGACTCGAATAAGTCAGGTATACTGTCAAGATACATAAGCCCGGGCCGATTGGTTGTCAGCAGCATATGCACTCTGTATGATATAATTGGCACTTCCTACGGCTAGCCCCGATTCGAGTGTGTTCGCAAGTTGAAATTGCTTCAAATTTACATCCGTTCCATAAGCAATCGGCATGGATGTGAGCGGATCAGTAGGCTGACTGTCCATCCTTGTCAAAGTGGATATCCTTGAGCCGATATTCCCGACATAGGTAAGCGCGACTCAATTAATAACTCAAGTTCCGTATTGGTTATCTGGCATAGGGTAATTTCCCGTACTGACCGAGTAAATATTGAGGGCCTTACTGACGTTCGAAGCATCGGAAACTCTTGTTGAATCTCGTGTTTTGGAAGAGAAAGACTGCAGAGAAATGAAACCGATTGTACCCAGTATAGATAATATAGTAATTACTACTATAAGTTCAACTAATGTGAATCCATGCCAATTGGACTTCCGAGTATTTTGCGCGATTTTGCTCGAACTTAGTAACATATTACATTTGGTTAGGTTGTATGCCCATATTATGCTAGTATAAGATTCATATGTCAATAACGAAGTTGACTAATTGTATCCGATTATGAGTAGCATATGCGCAATTCCTGTTGGGTATATTAGCAACTATCTTGCCGCACGAACCCCTTCGGAACGGTATCAAAAAATATAAACTATTCCGATTCCAGCGCACAACACCGCCAAAGAAAGCCAACTCCCGAGCGACAACCCCCCGGCGAGATACCCGATTTGCGCGTCCGGCAACCGGAAGAACACTTCGGACGCGATTCGGGCAACGGCATATCCCGCCAAGAAAATCCCGGCCAATACCCCGGTTCTCGGATTTTTCCGCTGGTAATGCCAAAGCACCGCCCCGAGTACCAGTCCTTCCAGCACGGCTTCCACGAGCGGGCTCGGGAAGTGCCGGACCCCGTCGCGCACCATCGCGAACGGTCCGGCATACCCGGCATATCCTATCAGCTCGTTGTTCAAATAATTCGCGATTCTCCCCAAAAAAATTCAGAACGGAACCGTCACGGCCACTTCGTCCGCCACCGACCAGATATTTTTCGGCATGAATCTGCCGTACAGGAGGATAGCGATCGTTACGCCGATTATCCCGCCGTGAAAGCTCATCCCGCCTTCCCAGACGGCCAGCGCTTTGAGCGGATTCGAAAGGTAGTATGAAAAATTATAAAAAAACACGTACCCGAGCCGGCCCCCGATCATGATTCATGCGATGATGGCGTACAGGAGGGTGTCCAATTCGGATTCCGAGAATTTTTTTCTCCGGGCAATCCACCCATACGCCCCGAGAAATCCGAGCGCGTACGCGAGCCCGTAATACGTCGGCGCTATCCGGATTCCCCACAGGGTGACTTCGAAAATCGTCATGGGTTAGAAATCGGTATATACGGTCGATCGTATCGCATAGAGGACGTAATCCGCCGGATCCTGAGCCATGGGCATGCCGGCTTTCTGGCAGAGGATCCGGAAGATTTCCAGGGAGTCAGTGCCCGGAGTCACGATTTTTGGGAGGACGACGGCGAGTTTCGCGAGATTCTGGGAAAGGAGGATCATGCCTTCTTCCCGGGGATTGAGTTCGGAATGGTTCGCGACGAGCCGACGGTCCGAGGACTGGACTATGTCGACCCGGATTCTGACGTTCGCGAGATTCGCGGCCGTTACGGCTCCGGCACGGCTATCCTTCAAGGCAAGCACCGCGTTGTCGATGCATTCGGAGAGGGTATGCTTCTGGATGGCGTGGACCCTTCCGCTCGAAGCGACCACGGCCCCGTTGAGATAGAGCGTGACGAAGACGAGATGCCGGGTCTGCATGTCGGCGTGTTCCGCGACCCCGAGATCCGAAAGCATGGGAATGACCCCGGTTTCCAAATACGATTTTAACGTGCTCCGCACGAGATTCTGGTACATGGCTAATTGAATTGCGTAAGTGATTTTTCGGCCTCTTTGACCCTCGCCGTCTCGTCTTCTTGGATTTCCGCGAACACGCTTCAGAAAAGGTCCATTCCCGTTGCGACGTACAGCTTGTAGTAGAGGAATTCGAACAACGTCCGGAAAACGGTTTGCGCGAAGATCGAGATTACCAAAGAACACGCGAGAGAATACAGGATTTTTTTGGAAATGTCCGTTCCGGTGAAAAACATGAACGAAGAACACGTGGCGAAGAAGAATCCGATAAAGCTCGAGTACAGCGCGAGCAGGCTGTATCGGTACAGCGCGATAATCTCGACGATCAGGATGGAACCCAGGGTCGCGATCAGCGCGTGCATGCTGAATACCATCATCAGCAGTTCGGCCTGGTCGCCTCCGGCATATACGTAGAGGGGAGTGAACAGGATGTACATCAGGAGGTTGAATCCGAACACCTGCGCGGTTTCCTGGGCTCAACGGACATACTTGTTCGGAAATACCAACCCGTTGAAATACGTCTGGGTATATATGGTCAGCAAAATCGCGACGAGCGCGACGAGCGAGAGCACGTACGGCAAAATGGTCGGGGACGACGTCTCTACGGCCGTGAGGAAGAAAAACGTGCAAAGCAGGGAAAATATCCCGCCGATCGACCCGGCTACGAAGCTTGACATCGCGGAAACCCCCACCGATACGATATCGATCCTCGGCGGTCAGAGCAGATCTTCTTGGACCGTATTATTTGCCATGTGTTTTTTTGAGTAACTGGGCTAAAATGATAAGCATCGCGCCTATGCTGATAACTATATCGGCAACGTTGAAGATAGCAAAGTATTTGAGCGATATGAAATCCGCGACGCTGCCATAGGCGAATCGATCGATCCCGTTTCCGATGGCTCAGGAGATCACCGCGGCGAATCCCGTCCTTTCCCAGTTTGAAATTTCTCGGAAGTGGCGGACGAAATATCCGAAAAGCAGGACTATCAAAACGGCGGTAATCGCCATCAAAAGGGTTCATCTCAAGGGAAAACTGAACGCGATGCCGGTATTTTCCACGTAGCGGAGCGACAGGAGATTCGGGATCAGTTCGATGGAATCTCCTCATTTCAGCCAGGTCTTCGCCCAGAACTTGGCGATTTGGTCGAGGAATACCCCGAAGGGAATTCACATCCCGTACCAGATCGCCGATTTTCACGGAAACCGCCATCCCGTGGGTTCCTGAGAAAGTTTCGGGACGGAAGAATTCTTACTTGGCATAGACCATGGCAAATTTCTTCTTGCCGGCTTGGATGACCGTGCCTTTGGCAGGGGAGAGCGCGACCGAGTGGCCGATATCCGAAACGACTTCGCCGTCGATTCTTACCCCTCCGCCAGTTACCCCGTTCCGGGCGTCGCCCGTCGTCGCGAAATATCCGAGCTCCTTGACGGCTTGGACGATGGTAATTCCCGATTCCAAATACGCCTTGGCCATTTCTTCCTCGCTCGGCATCGCGCCCACGGTCAGCACCTTTTCGAAATACGTTTGTGCCTCGGCAGCCGCATCGGATCCGTGATACATCGAAACGACCGTGCGGGCCAATTCGAGCTTCACGTTCTTGGGATGTTCTCCGGCATCGAGCCGTTTGGCCACCTCCGCGACTTCGTCGTCGTTCCTGAGCGTCGCCAGTCGGAAAAAATCGAGGATGAGTTCGTCTTTGATTTCCATGAGCCTGACGAACATGTCGTTCGGAGGCATATCCACGGCAATGCAGTTGCCGCCCGTCTTGGCCATTTTTTTGCCGTCCGCTCCAATGAGGATTTCGAAGGTCATGATATCCTGCTTCTCCTGTCCATGCGCTTCTTGGAGCGTCCTTCCGGCCAAGAGGTTGAAATACTGGTCGTTCCCCCCGATTTCCACGTCCGCGCGAACCTGCACGGAATCCCACCCCTGCATGAGCGGGTAGAGAAATTCCTGAAGGCTGATTCGAATCCCGGCCTTATACCGCTTGCTGAAGTTGTCGCGGTCAAGCATTTCCGCTACGGAAAAATTCTTGGCGAGCTCGCCGACGGCATTGAAGTCGGTGGAATCCATCCATTCGCTGTTGTATCGTACTTCCGTTTTGGAGATATCGAGCACCTTGCCGAAAAGGTTCAGCCAATTGGACGCGTTCTCCCTCGTCTGGGCGCGAACCAGCATCGGGCGCTCACCTTCCTTGTCGGAAGTGTCTCCGACCTGAGCCGTGGAATCCCCGATGATCAGGACGACCTGATGGCCGAGATCCTGGAAAGCGCGGAGCTTGAGAATAGGAACCATATGCCCCAAATGTACGATCGTACCCGTCGGGTCGATGCCGAACTTCACCCGGAGTACGTCCCCGCGTTCGAGACGGGATTCCAGGTGCTTCTGGTCGATAATTCGAGAAACCCCCTTGGAAAGGAGGGTGGAAAATTGCTGGGTCATGGTTGGTAAAATGAGATCTCCCTATTTGTTCTTGATGACTTTGTCGATGAGCCCATACGCGAGGGCCTCGTCGGGGTACATGTAGTTGTCGCGGTCGCAGTCTTTTTCTACTTGTTTGACGGTCTTCCCGGTGTGCTTGGAAATGATTCCATAGAGCATTGTCCCAGTTTTGATGATGTTTTCCGCCACGATCTTGATATCGATGGCCTGTCATTCCGCTCCGCCAAGCGGCTGGTGGATCATGATTTCCGAGTGGGGGAGGGAATACCGCTTGCCCGGAGCTCCTCCGCAGAGGATGATTGCCCCCATGGATGCCGCGAGCCCGACGCAAATCGTGATGACTTCCGGCTGGATGTGCTGCATCGTGTCATAAATGGCGAGACCGGCAGTGACGTGTCATCCCGGAGTGTTCACGTACATGGTAATCGGCGCTTTCGCATCCTGCTTCTCCAGGAAGAGGAGTTGGGCGATGACCGTATTCGCCACGGTCGCGTCAATGGCTTCCCCGAGAAAAATCACCCGGTCTTCAAGGAGTCGTGAATAGATGTCGTAGACCCGCTCCCCTCCGCCAGGAACCTTGTCGATAACGGTCGGAATAAGGGTTCCAAGCTTCTTCTTCGAGATGGAAGTGATTTCTTTTCGGGTCATGCTAGTATTTGATGGAATATGGGGTAGCCGTCGACTGTCCGTCTACGAGATTGCCGGTAAACGATCCAATGAGGGATGCCGGGCAAGTTCCGTTACAGGTTCCGAATTTTTCGTCGAAGTCCCCTCCGATCTTGGTGAGGTACCCCTTCTGATCGTCGAGCACGGTAATCGCGATGTTGTACCCAGTGGTGGATCTTCCGTCGGCGTTCCAGGTAGCGCCGCTGGCGGTTTTGGAATATACCGCATACACGTATCGTCCGATACCGTAGTCCTTCAGCGTCTTATCGGCACCGACTTTGGTATCCGCGCTCGGGTCGGCTATGTCCTGGGATATGAACTGCTTGCCGAAAAGCGACTGGTCCAAAACTCACTTCGCCCCTATCTGGGTAATCCCGTCGGATTGGAGTACTTTTCCTCCCCCGGATCCTCCGGACACGCTGGTAATGGAATTATCGGTCGAATACGTAATGGTTCCGGTATTGGTAGCAAGAGCGAGCGCTCCGGAGTTGTATCCCCAGTAGTTCGTCGCGGAGTTAGCGGCAGGAATCGGCAGGTACTGCTTCTCTTGCCGATACAGGCTCACGGCAGTCTCGGCGGTATTCAGGTGTTCCAGGCGTTTGGCGTTCTTGGCCTTGTCGGTCGAGCCGGAAAGGCTGACGTACGCCACGGTGGAGATGACCGCCAGTATCGTCACGACTACGAGGAGTTCAACGAGGGAGAATCCTCATTTCGAGGCAATAGACAATTGTTTCATAAAAAAAGTTAGGATGGTTTCAGTGTATCGGTTTCGCCAAAAAAATCAAACGGAAAATCACGGTTCGGGGATTGGCGCGGGGGAGGGGCAAAAAAATCCCCCCGCTCTCGCGAGGGGGGATTCCGCATGTCCGTCCGACCGTATCCATACCAAGTGATTAGTACGAGTAAGGGAGGGCGGTAGCGCTTCCGTTTCCGACCGGGTGTGCCGGGAGGGTATTTCCTTGGGTGGATCCCATGAGGCCCGAAGCTTCGGAGAACGCCGTAGAGGTCGCTCCGAGGGTAACGGTAGTTCCGGAAGCCGAAGACGCGCCGAGGAGCGTGACCGCGAAGCCGCGTCCGTCGCCGTTAACCGAAGTGATCTGACCCCCCGTGTTTGTACCGGCAAGGTAGACCCAGTCGCCTTTCTCGAAGTATCCTACGCCGGAACCGGTGAGGTTGGAGACGGTATACGTGGTGGACAAAAGTCCGGTAGTGGACGCACCGCTGGCCGCGAAGGTCGTCGCCGTCCGTGGCGAGTAGTTCCCGGAAGTGAGGGCGGCCTTGGTCCCGGCTCCCTCGAGGGTAGCGGCGACCTGGAAGACTCCCCCGTTGCGGGTGGAAGTACCGATCCTGTAGTCGTAGTTCCCGTCCTTGAAGTTCGCCGCGCTTACGCCGAGCGCCGTGAAGTTAGGCGTTCCGCCAGAGTAGTCGGTATAAGCGAAACCCGTACCCGCGAGGGAGAAGCCCGAAGCGGTGGTTCCACCGCTCAATGACACGGCCGCAACCGGGGTGACGAACGAAGTGAGCGCCATTCCGTCAGTCGCCTTGATGGTCAGGGCGGAAGCGAGGGACCGGAGGTCCGAAGTCCGCTTGCTGTCACGGCTTTGCGCGGAGTATCCCTGGATGGAGATGAAACCGATCGTACCGAGAATAGCGAGGATCGTAATTACTACGATAAGCTCGACAAGGGTGAAACCCTTAGTTGAGGCCGAAGCCTTAATTTTTTGTG
>CAIVSN010000050.1 GCA_903908595.1 uncultured bacterium | reverse complement strand
CTTCACTCGCGGCATTATCCGAGAAAATTTCAGAGCGATGTCGATGGCTCATGAGTCATCCAGAAATCCTCATATGACGTATCGGGTTTGATTGGATTCAACAGATTACAAAACGACAGGAATTAAATTAACTTGGTATAAGTCTCCAAGCAAAAATAAGTTGCAACTTATTTTTACCGAGAGACTCATGTGGAATTTACGATTTTTTTGACGGGCTGCCAGCTATTCTGATTTTTTTGGGACACGGTCGGCGATGTGGCACAAGATGCCGCTCTGCGTGATTTTTTCATAGAACGTCTCGTACTTCTCCGGATTCCGCTCCAGGTGAAAATTGGCAAAATCGAAGAACGAGTCGTGTAACGCGATAAGGTTTACCGGAAGCCGGTGAGGAAATCCCACTGAGAATACCTCTTGCGAAATGCCGTCGATTTCGCTGACCATGGATTTCCAATTGAAAATGGAAAAAATCAGCCGGTCATGGCTTTCGGAAGCACGGACATAGTTCGGAATCCGGAAGGGTCCTCCGGGGCCGCATACCAGTGCCGGGTCGGAATACGAAATATCCACCAGCCTGTCTCCAACGAAAAGGATTTCGTATACCGTATCATTGCCAATGTGCACTTTGCTGCCATGGATACGGTCGGTGGAAAACATGTTTTCCAGCCAGATGATCAAATGCCTCGCGGTATCGCGATGGGTAATGAAAAGATTCGTCGTTTCTTCGGGAACGCTTACCAGCGTCTTAAGGAATTCCCTCAGTTGCTTCGCGTTGTCGTCTACTATGAATTTTTGAAGAAGCGAATCGTACCGGTTGTTCTCCAGATTTTTCTTGGGATTGGCCAAGCTTCATTCCACGGTGACTCATGGGCATTCCGAACATGGGGAAACGACTTGGACAGTATCGGAACCGTCTGCCAAAATTTCCGAGACGCATCTATTGACTTTTTGGCACATCAGGGCGCTCGTCTGCCTGGCTCGCAAAACGGGGCTGGTATGAATCTTCACGTCCAGTCCCCCGAGCAATTCTCATTTGTGAACGGAAGACCGAATGCCCGCATTCGTAAGGACTTCATGGGGGCTTCCCGGCTGTCAGTCATCTTCGTCGCTTGGGACTTTGCCATGACGGGTAACGATAAACAATTTCCGTATGCCGGCGGCATGCAACAACGATACCCTGAGTTCGTTCGCCTCGAGCAGGACGTCCTGTTTTTCCGAGTTGTCCTTGGTCATTCTGGCATGCGTATACCCGATTCATAATTTTTCGACGATGCCGATAATTTCCATCCATAAACGGACGAACGGACGATATGCATTTTTTCGAAAATCGGACGCGCTATGGACGTTCGGAGCACGTTCCAATGCCTCGGTAACCGATCCGTTCTCCAGATGTTTCTTGAATATGTCAAAAATCCCGCTGTCGAAATAGGCACAACCCGACCATAGATTCATGGTCTGAAGGGTCCGATACGGATTATCGCCAATGCACAACCCCTCAAACGTGCGTATGACGGAATATATCCTTCCCGGAAGCGGGATATCCTTCTTTATCAAAGAAAAAGGGTATCAGAAACCGTTCATGGTCTCATGGCAAGAGAGGATGATCTG
Source organism: uncultured bacterium (assembly GCA_903908595.1). GTDB lineage: Bacteria > Patescibacteriota > Gracilibacteria > BD1-5 > UBA2023 > CAIVSN01. The sequence goes on along the minus strand of CAIVSN010000050.1, from coordinate 7,146 downwards.
GCTTACCATGTGCAATATCCCGCTATCGATCGTGCCGCACAGAATGGCATCGATTTCCCCGGTCAGCGATTCGGAATCGGCTCATTCCGATTTTGGCAACCCCCGGAACACGCTGCGGCAAATATCCATCGCCTTCGCCAGGGCATCCACGCGCGACTCAAAATTTCCGTCTTCCGGGATTCCGAGGGGATCCGAACACATGGTAAGTACGTTTTCGATAAACGACCGGTATTCGAATTTTTTTGGCGGGGCAACGTCGTCCTTTTCCCGGTACGCTATAATTCGATTATACCTGTCGCACAGTTGGAAATTCATGATTTCCCTAGTCTCTATAAAGTGGCGTACCAATGGATAAAAGGCATTTTTCCATTGGTACCCGTCGAGTCAATCCATAAAAGTCAGCTGAGGCATGTCAAAAAGAACGGCATACCGTTTCTGCCGGTCGAAAATTTTCACGGCAATGCTTTGAAAGTTGGCTTTCTTGATTTCGGAAGCGATATCCAGTGGGTTTTTGTTTCAATAATCGAATAATGTTTCATGGCAGTCTTCCGAAACGATATTGAAATACGTCAATCAGCTAATCCTCTTGATCATGTCAAAGATATCCTCAACGCTATGGCTCGATTCGATGAACGCTTGAACGTCCTCCGTTTTCATATACTTGGACCGCCAGAATTTTTCATTTTCGGAAAAAATAATCATTTCGAGCATCTTGTCTATCACGGCCGTGCGCTTTTTTCAAATCAGGCCTTCAAAATCCGGATTCACCCGTACCACGTACGTATCGAGGATTTCCATTTTCAACAACGGATCCGACATCAGTTCCCCCCGGGCGAACTTGGCAATTTGCACCGCCCTAAAAAAATATCACACCCTCGTATCCCGATTCGGGATATCGTCCAATATCTCTGTCAGGATGAGTGCGGCCCTGATTTTTGATACCGCTTGGTCGCCATCGTTTCAAACGTTGAGGCAGGCCTTCAAATTCTGCACGCAGAGTGCCTTGGCCATTTCGACCACGACCTCCTTTTTGAAAAAAAATTTGTTCTTGGAGTTCCGGTTGAATTTCATGCTTTGGATATCCCCGGCGTTCATTCGGCAAAATCCCAAGTACTCGGTATAGTACTCCAATCATTTCTGATACAGGAGCGCTATTTTTGCATCCTGATCTTCCATGCTTCATGACGGCTCGTTTACGGAGGAATCCATTCTGGATAATTACGATGAGGTACGGCATATTCGGATTACAGGATACCATTTGTCGTGACTTTGTCCATTACGAGAAGAAAGTTTTTTCAAAATGCCATGCCCGATGTCGTTTTCCGGCCCATTCGCAGATCTTCGAACCCCTTCCGTCCCGTGGAAAATCCCCAAACGACCACGCCTTTGATACGGATTGCAAAGCTCGTCAGGGCGTACCGGACAAGGAAAACGAGCGGATTGCGGAAATCGAATTTTGACAAAAAAAAACTCATAGGTATAAACAAACGCATAATATAAAAAAATACGATTTTTCCAAAGAAGGCAAAATAGTCAATCGCAAAATCAAAATCGCGGGAAATACATCGCAACCCTTACCATTCCTATGAATTCCAACGACGGGCCCCTAGAGGTGCCCACCCCAAAAAAACTGAAACGAGTCGGCGAACTCCTCATAGAACTGGGAATGTTTACGGTTGACGAGATGATATTGGCAGCCATGCACCAGGCGTTGGAAAAGAAAAAAGGCAATCTCATAACGCTGGGACAATCCATGGCGAAAACCATCGACAAAGCGATGCCGGGGGTATCGCTCAAAATAGAAGAACTGCTCTTGGGAAACCGTCTCGCCGACAAAGCGCAATTGAACCACGCCCAACAAATACAACTCGATTACCGCAAAAAAGGCCTCGTGAAAACGATCGGGGAAATATTCGTCGAAGACCTGAAACTCATTACCCGGCAACTGCTCGAAGAAATTCTGGAACAGCAAAACGAACTCAAAATCCCGGAAGAACCGGTAATGGTCAAAATGGGACCGGTTCCCGAAATCGCTGAAAAACAAAAACTGTGAGATGCGCTTGTCGCCTGACGCTATATCAGCAATGCCGACCTGGAAAAAGCCCTCGAATACCAAGCGGAACAACGGAAAAATGGAAAACACCTCCTTTTCTGAGAAGCGCTGCTCAGCCTCAATCTCATCGACCGGCGCAAATTCCTCCGGTTTACGGGAGACCATGGCTATTCCGTGAAAACCGGGGAACTCCTCTTGGCTCACGGGCTCGTCACGGTCGATCAACTCAGCGAAGCCGTCGAAATGCAGGCTTCGTTCAAGGCCAAGGGCATAGACCGGAAAATCGGCGACATCCTCGTACAGGACATGCATATCATCAACAAGGAACGCCTCATCCGGATGGTGGCGAAACAAAAGGATATGCTCCGCGTCATTCCGAACATTTCCGATACCGACATGAACCTGCTTTTCCTTTTTCCCAAGGAAACGCTCCGAACCCTCAACTTCGTTCCGTACAAGATTTATCAGAAAGACGAACAGGGCGGCCTCACCATTACGGTGCTGTTTGACGAAAACCATGGGATCCGGGCCGAAAACGTGAGAAAAGAAATCCTGTCCTTGCATCAGGCTATCACGAAGATGAAAAAGGCCGACGGGGGCTTCCCGGGTACGAAAAACGTGGTTTCGGAACGAAAGATTGCCGAAGTGTTTTTTTCTTACTCGACCAAAGAGGAAATCGCGGCATTCCTCGAAGAGTCCTTTCGGAACGAGCGGGTGCTCCGTACCGCCGCGGAACGGGATATCTCGAAGCAACCTCACAAGAAAGAATTCGAAACGAGGGGAAATGCCTTCGTAATCGGAAAAGAATACTATTCTCCCGACAACGAAAACCTGAACATTTTTGCCGACATCCTGATGCGTTCCATCGACCTCGGCGCTTCCGATCTCCATATCGAACCCCTCTCCGACCGCATCCGGGTGAGGATCCGCATCGACGGCATGCTGCAAACCGTCACGGAATTGCCGGTTTCGATGAAGGACTACTTCATTCGCGGTTTGAAAAACGCCTTCCTTTTCAAGAATTCATACAAATCCGACGTCATTTTCGACGACCGGAAGCACATACACTACGTGGATAAGGACCTGCAGGCCGATTTGCGGTTTTCCATCGTGCCCACGATGCACGGAGAAAAGCTCGTCGCGAGAATCCTGACCCAAAAAGAGACTATCCCGAGCCTGGAGGAACTGGGATTCCAACCGAACATCGCGAGGAAATACGAACTCATTTGCAGCATGGCGAGCGGAATCGTCATCGTTACCTGACCGACCGGAAGCGGGAAAACCACGACGCTCCATGCCACCCTGTCAAGCCTCGTTTCCGAAGAAAAAAATATCGTCACGATAGAAAACCCGCCGGAATATCTCCTTCCCGGTGCCGTCCAAATCAATGCCGGAGGCAATTTCGAGCTGGAATTCAACGAAGTCCTGAAAGGCGTGCTGCGGCAAGATCCCGATATCCTGATGTTCGGGGAAATGCGGGACTACGAATCCGCGCAGAGCGCGCTGACCGCCGGGCTTACCGGACGGCTGCTCTTTTCGACGCTCCATACCAACGACGCGGTTTCCGCCATTACGCGGCTCATTGACATGGGCATCCGGCCGTTCCTCCTCGGTTCGACGCTCGTATCCATCCTCGGACAGCGCCTCGTCCGGAAAAACTGCGACGAATGCAAGACGGAGCACGCGCCGGACGCGCCGGAATACCAGTATTTCAAACGGTATATCAACGGAATCGACGAATACGTTGCCAAGAACGGAATCAAATTCTATCGCGGGAAATGATGCCATGCCTGCCGGTATACCGGATTCAAGGGACGCCTCAGCATCATCGAACTCTTCTGCGTGAACGAAGAACTCAAGATCGCGGTATTGGAAGGCAAGACCGCCTCCCAACTCGAAACCATGGGACGGAAATACGGGATGACCAGCATGATCGAGGACGGATTCTTCCGGGCCCTTTCGGGAGAAACGACCCTCGGAGAAGTGTTGCGCGTCGTCAAAACCCTGCAATTTCCCAAGGACAAGCGCACCGTGGAAGAACTCGCGCATCTCCTCCGCGGGAATCTGACTTCGGAAGAAATCGAGAATTCCGTTTATGGATCGTAAATCAACCCAAAGTATCAAGATCCGGCTCCGGTAAACCGCATTTAAGTAACCCAGCTATGGTTTTTCCGCTATGGACCGCTCCAGGCGGTTTTTTTTGACGAAAGTGACGGCCCGAGTCCAGCATGGAAGGAATCCGGCCAAAAGAATCAGGCCTTCCATAGCCGCTGACTGAGAAACGAGGCGATCGTGCCGAATCGACATCGGGAACATCGCCTGCCCGTTGCCGCATCAGTTGTCTCTCACTGGGACCAGGCTCGCTCAAGATATGACGTTGTCTTGATTTTGTCCATTTCGAAAAACGCCTTTTTCGATATCCTCTGTATCCGTCAAAAACCGAAGGCGTCCGCCTACCACTTTATCTTTTAGAACCAATGGGAACAAATCAGGCTGCCGTCATGGAAAAACCAGCAGTGGAAAAACCCTCGCGTAGCAATACGACAATCCCACACAAAAATGAGACGTATGGAATCGGAGATGCGGAACAACGTCTTTTTTTCATAAAAACGCAAGAACTGATCAATGAATTCTCCCAAATACTGATCTTCTTCGAAGAGTTGGAAAAATACTGACACGGGAATCCGGGAATCCTGCAAAAAATCAAACGTCTCCATTCGCGGCTGTGCCATCCGGAAAAGAGCGATGCCTACATCCGGATCGTGAACCTGCTCTTCAAGTATTTGCGCGAAGTCTGGCATTTTGCCTCGGTTACCGAAAACAAAGGTATCGTGTTCTATAAAAAGATTTTCGAATCTGCCCTGATTTGCATCACGAACGAATTGGAATCCATGGAAAACGACCGGTGCTAAGTCTCCAAACAAAAATACGTTGCATCTTTGCTACGTACGTATGAGGTATCAGGCAAGGCGACTCTTACGCAGTGGAGCGGGCTCCACAAGTATGAGGCAACGATGGCTGATGCTCATGCGTACGATGGGAAAGCGTAAGGTATTTTTGTTTGGAGACTGAGTCTCCAAACAAAAATATATCTAACCAAATTCGCTTAGATATATTTTTGCCGAGATACTAACTACCGATTTTCGTTATCGTTCCGATGCGTATCGTCGGATCATGCTCCAGGCGGAGGTAGTAATCGGTGATTCACCCCGAACAAGTCAGTGGTATTTCCTTTCAGAAATATTCCTTCGTCAATTTTCGGATCGGGAGTATGACCTTGCCAAGGATTTCGTTTTTGTTCTGGGAATACGTGGAGACGGGAAGCTTGCCGTTGGATACTTCTTTTCCAAGGTTTTTCACGAGCAGCGTCAGCATGTCTATGGACGTGTTCTGTGAGTGGATTTCTTTGGATGTCAATTTGGCTCCGCGCATGTAGATGCGCCGTTTTATGGCATCCAACAGGATGCAATCGTTTTCTTCCGCGATGATCCGATCATACTCCCCGCAATATGAATGGCCATTGGAATCCGAAAATTGCACGTTGCCTTCCGCCGTGTATTCGGAAAAAATATCCTGGGAAACGAATTGTTCCATACAGATTCACTTCGAGGCATATCCGTCCCTCCATGACGCGTAATCCAAGCAAACCGTACACCCGTCCTTGCGGAGTTGGCGCAACGCTTTTTCCAGAGTAGTCCGGCTCCGGCGATACTTCATTACAAAAAGTATGCTTCCTCCGATTTTTCCATTATTGAATGGGATCATGCCTATTTCCTCGTCATCGAACTGCCGGTACTGATAAAAAAGGTACTGGATAGACGAAAAAAACCGATTTTGCTCCTGATATGCAAAACTCGTGGAACCGATGTTCTGCATCGTGTTGATGAAAACCGATACGGAACGATCGCTGAACTTGCTCTTGAAGAGATAGTCGAATCCGTCGAGAATTTTGAGGTTGGTGCTTTCCACGTTCCTTTGGAACGTTTCGTTTTCATTGGAACTGAGAAGCGTCAACAGGATATCTCGATCTTCGTCCCGTATTGGCAAAGCCTGAAGCGTATGGCCAACGAACGCGCCGAGTTGGTTATTCCTTCGGTATACGGAATCTCGGACCGATTCGATCTCGCTGTAGTCGTATTCCAAACCCATGAATAACACTCAGAAATCCAACGGGAGTTCGGAGATGGCATTTTCTGGCGATATTCCTAAAAAATTCAGCAGCGTATCCTTGTACAGTATCTCTTCGGATACGAGACCGGATCCGACGCCCGGGGTTTCCCAGTTGCCGCCGTTTTTCCTCAAAAGGAAGACCACTGGCAAGGGTACGTTTGGCAGCATCGCGACAAAATTGCTCGCGCCGGTGCTTTTGCCACGGGAAATGCAATTCGATAATTGGACGGACAACGAAAATATTTCGTCGAACAGGGGATGTCCTTGCGGAAGTTCGCCTTCCATCGAGGCATCCCATGTCAATTTTTCCGTAGCCATATGGAGCAGTACCGACAAAAGAACCGTTATGATTCCGGTAAATGAAAACCCGTGCCCCTGGGGATTCTCGGTCAAAAAATCGATATCCATACCGCGCAAGCACCCGTTTTTGGTCAAATGCTCCTCGAGAAACCGGTAGATCCTCGCGAAATCATTCCGGTATGCCACATGGAACGATTCTTCCTCGAACGCGTCTTCCGAAGTCACGAACCTGAAAATCTTCCGAATGGACACCTTTCCCGTAGCATTGAAATTGACTCAGCAGAAAATCTTGGTGGGGAGCTTCTGTTTGATTTTTATGGCGCCTATGCCTTGGGATATGTCCACCCCCCAAGTCAGCACGGCATGGCTGCTCAATACGGCATCGTGCATATTGAAAAATTTCTTGTAGTCGGAATGGAATGCCGCCTGGAGTTCAGGAGAATTCAAAACTTTTTTGCCGTTCATATCCTAAAAATAAGATATACCTAGGAACTTTTGAGAAACGCGTCTTTTCTGAAATCAGATTTTACTCATTTTTTTCAAAAAGGCGAATCTCGCTTGAAAACGCTCGAAACGGATGGTTCATCCGCCTTTAGTCTCCAGGCAAAAATAAGTTGCAACTT
>CAIVSN010000049.1 GCA_903908595.1 uncultured bacterium | reverse complement strand
CCGCCTCCCCCGCCCGATGCGGCTTTCCCGCCGAGCTGGTTCGTGATTATGGCGGAGCCGAGCGAGGCCATGGCGACGGAACCGGTCGTGGAGAGGAGGTTCGCGATGCTCGAGTTGGAAGCGACGTCGGGCGTCGCGGCGTAGGAGGCCTTGAGGGCCGCGACCATGGCGGAAATCTTGCCTTCGGAATCGTTCGCGGGAAGCCCGCCCGCCCCCGAGTAGGCGACGCCGCTGTTGGCGCTGGTATTGGGATTGTACGACGTGGCATTGACGAGGGGCTTGCCGTTGAAGAGGAGGGTGCCGGAAAGGGCGTTGTTCTCGATGCGGAGGGGGCTTACCAGCGTCATTCCGCTGTTCGTGATGATGCTCGGGACGGCCAGGACGTACGTTACCCCGCCGGTGACGGTCTTCGCGGCGATTCAGTTATAGTTGCCGCTGATATAGGCGATCGTGGGGTTTCCGGCCTCCGCCGACGCGGTCCGGACCAAAGGGGTGTCGGCCGTTTCCCCGTAGGCCGAGGGATTGGGGAGGGCGTTCTCGTAGTCCGCCTTGATCTGGTAGGCGGTGCCGAAAGCGAGGGAAGAATAGACGTACTCGGCGTTCTTCAGGGGATCGACGGGCTTCTTGCTGATGCCGCCCCCGGCTATGGTGCCCTTGAAATACTGCATGACGAGGGATCCGACGGATCATTGGTTCCAGACGGTTCCCCCGGAATAGGTGACGGAGAAATACGCGTCGGGAACGGGGTAAGCGCCGGCCGTTATCACGGAGATGTCAAGGGATTTCATCACTTGGGCGACGTCGCTTACCCGAGTCGAATCCCGGGCCTTGGAAGAGTATCCGCCTATGGAAAGGAAGCCTATCGTGCCGAGAATTGCCAAGATAGTGATAACTACGATAAGTTCTATGAGGGTGAATCACTTGAACTTCCGGGATGCGGGGGATTTTTTGGCTTGGGACATATGGGACATGAAAAAGTTAGGACGGGGACATGATGGACTATATTTTCCAAAATGCAAATTACTTCCGGCCTTTCCGGATCGCCCTCGAAAAATCCATTCCTTCCCCGCTTTGCTCCGCGAGCGGGTTGATCCGGTAATATTCCCTGGCTTCCTCGATAGGAAGCGAAGTATCGATCAGCCCGAAATCATAAATCACTTGGTCAGAATGCGACGGCAGAAGCAATTCTATGCTCACGGGAATTTTTTCGTCCCGGAGGGAATTCGCATGGGATCGGATATTGGTGACGCAGTTGTTCCAAAGGGTATGGTAGAATTCCGGTTCCTTCGAAAGCTTGTCGGTACGGTGCATGGCGGAAGTGAACATATCACGGATTTGCGTTTTGGTCGCGCGGATCGGATAGAGGAACACGTCGTCTTTCCGAAAGTTAGTACGGAGCTTCACAAGATCGTTTTCCGTGCCGACCATATAGGCAATCTCAAAAGAATTCAGAATGCCCGAAACCGGGGAAAAACTTTCGCCCTTTTCCTTGCGGATCTCGGGCGAAACGGAGACGTATTTTCCGTCGGAAAACCCGAACGAAAGCATCGTATGCGCCGGTCCGTCGAACTCGGAAAACGGCTCGATAACGAAGTACAAACTATCGATCGCATCGAGATCGTACGTCTCCGAAACGTACCGGACGTCGTAATCCGAAGTCGAACGATACCGGAAATCCCGGACATTTTCTACCCGGATGACGTTTCCGGAAAAAACGACGTTCGGGAGGATTTTCTGATCCGATGCCCAGTCCCGCAGGAGCGAAGGCTTGAGCGAACCCCACCAGGAAACCGCGAGCAATCCGGCTATGAAAACAATGAGGATACCGAGGCTTTTGAAGAATTTCCACAACGCGCTTGGCAATATCTTCCCGACAGTCCGAATCCTCGGATATTTCTTCAGGAAATTTTTGAATCTCGCCCCGAACGATTTGATGTTCATGCTATTTGTAAGAAAAAACGAATACCCCGTCGTCCAGCGCCGTCGTCCCGGCTATGAGCGAAACGCACCGCGCTCACAAGATTGCCGCTGGCGGATCGTCCGGATACTGTCGGAAGAGTTCCCGCGCCATTGCGAAATCCCCCGAGAAATAGTGCTCGAGCGCCTTTTCGTAGGCCGCGACTCTCAGCAATTTTTCTTCCATGGCTTTGGAACGATTATGAACGAAGCCTACCAGCTCGAAAATCTCGACGGATTCTTCCTTGCCCTTCACCCGGATCCGGTCGAGACGTCGAAAAACGAAATCCTTGTTTCCGGCCTCCGCTGCGACGTGAGCGCTTACGCAAACGAGCGTTTCGTATTCCTTGTTCACCCCTTCGAGACGGGACGCGAGATTGACGTTATCGCCCATTACCGTGTAGTTAAACCGGTCGGATGAACCGATATTCCCAACCATCACTTCGCCGGAATGTATGCCGATCCGCGTCCGGATCGGGGGAATCTTGTTCGCGGACCATTTCTTATTGAGGGTCACGAGCCGTTCCTGTTGTTCGAGCGCGGTCTTGCAGGCCCAATACGAGCCGCGTTCGAGCGGGAGCGGAGCCCCGTAAAATCCCATGACGGAATCCCCGATGTATTTGTCGAGCGTCCCATTGTTCCGGACGAGGATTTCGGTCATTTCAGACAGATATTCGTTCATGAGCTTGAACAACCCGTCCGTATCCAGGATTTCCGATATCCCGCTGAACCCCGCGATATCCGAGAAAAAAACCGTCAGATCCCGTCGTTGCCCCCCGAGCGAGAGCGACTCCGGATTCGCGGCAATCTGCTTCACGATGTCGGGAGAAATATAATGTCCGAATGCCTTCGACAAGAAGCGCCGGCTCGCGTCGACGACGAAATACCGGTAAATCGATCCCCCGATAAGCGAGGAAACCCCCGCGACGAAAGCGAACGTCCACACGTCCAGAAGGATCCCGTGAGCCGCCATCAGGTACCAGGAAGCGAAAATGATTACGAATGGCAGAAGGAGAAACACAAGTACGATAATCCAGACGTTCGCGTATACGACCATACAGAACGTCGTGAGGGACAATAAAATCAATATCCCGTTGCTTACTCAGGCATTGAGCGGCCGAAGCGTGACGTTGCGGAACAGCGAATCGATCATGTTCGCGTGGAATTCGACCCCCGGCATCCTCGCACTGACATCGGCAGGGGAAAAATACGCATCGTGGATCAACGTGCCGTATTCCCCGATCAGTACGGCCTTGTCCTTGAAGAATCATCCGGGATATTTGCCGTTCAAAACGTCAATCATGGATACTTTTGGATAATCTCCGGCACGGCGGAGGAACGGGATATAGGTGGTAGAGTCGCTTCCCAACGGAATTTTCCGGTTCGGATTAATCTCGTAGAATCCGTCCACGATTTTGCCGATGGAGCCGGTATCGCGAATCCACTTGCGGTATACCTGGATGGAAAATGCTTCAATGTTCGTACCTTCCAAATCCCGGACGGGCATAATGCGGTTGACGATGTTCTTCTGGAGGAACAGATCGATCATTCCCCAGTATTGCTTGGGATAGACGGACTTCGGAAGCACTTGTTCCTCCTCGAATGAACCCACTTTGGCGGCGATGACGACGTTTTTGTAGGTATCGAGGACTTTCGCGAGATCGGCTTCCTTCGGGTCGGGATTCGCGAGGACGATGTCGAGCCCGATAGCCTTGGCTCCCTCTTTTTCCAACCGGTCTATCAGGCTGATATAGGTGGATTTGGTAAAATTGAGCACCCGGAAATCCGACTGCGTCAGCGCGTCGAGCGAAGCGTTGTCGATAGCGACGATAACGACGTTCCCGGAAGGCGCATCCCGAAGCACCTTGTAAGCAAAATAGGCGTTGAAATCGCCCCCGACGATAAGCCCGATGACATGGCTCAATCCATACCCCACGACCAATACGGCCACAAATGCAAAGAATTGAGAAATTGATTTGATTTTCAAATTGAATATACTTAAGCGAAAATTATTATATACAATATGGAACAGAAACAAAAAGTGATTGCGCTGCTCGTCGCCGTGGGCATCTTGGCCGGATCCGGGATAGGCTACGTTTGGTTTGCCAGCCGGAACATTTCGCAGGAAGTAGCCTACCAAATCCAGAACAAACTGGGCAGCGGCAGCGGTACTGGTACCGGAAGCGTCACCGTGACCGCCGGGGGTCCGATCGCTTACGTTTCGGCCATCGAAGGCAATGCCCGGCTCAATCGCAAGGGGAACGAATCGCTCATCGCAAAAGATGCGGTGGTCGAGAATGGGGATACCATTACGAGCGATACCGGAGCGATAGTGGAAATCATTTTTACCGACAATTCATTCCTGAGGCTGGAAGAAAATTCCAAGCTCATCCTCTCCTCCTCGAACGAGGTCAGCCTCGAAAACGGCGGGCTCTGGGGACGTATCCTAAAGCCGTTGCAGGATACGTCCATTTTTACTATCAACGCGTCCGACCTTTCCGCGGGAGTCCGAGGAACGGCGGTATATGCCAAGAATGCCCCGAAATTCGTCAGGATTCAGGTAATCGACACTACGACCGAAAGCGGTTCCGCCGTGGAAGTAACCGCGAAAACGGCCTCGGGAATCATTCAAGAAAGCTTGGGCGATGAAGAATCCCTCACCATTAGCGAAAACGAACCGAAAAAAGTCAAACTCAATATGGATCAATTCCTCCAGGACGAAAATATGCGGGACAACCTCAAGAAGGATATCCTCCTGATGAACCGGCTCATGAACGAAGCCGCAACCGGCAGCGGTACCTCGCCGATACCCCGGAATCCCATAGATTTCAACCAATCGCAAAAGATCCGGAGGGAGATTTTTGCTTCGCTTCCCAAAAATAACGAACTCAACAAGTTCTTCGTTTCCGAGACGATCGAAGACGAAGCCCGCCAGCTCAGCATTTTTTCCCGAACGCTCTCGGGATCCCGGCAGTGACTCACCGAAGAGGAGCAGATTCAGCTCCTCGTGGAATTCACGGCGAACGACATGGAACTCACGCAATACAAGAAAGAACTGAAGAGCATGCGCGATACGGTAGGCAGCTTCACCGACGAGACGCAAAAGGAACAGTATCAGAACGAAGTGAACCAGCTCGAAGCGAAAATCCGCGATTTCGACGAGAATTGGGCGAAAAAAGAACGGCAGAGAATCCTGGATGCCAAAGCGGAGGCGGAAGCCCAGCAAGCGGAAATCGACCGATTGGAAGGCGACGGCAGCGGATCGCTCGTGGGAACCGGGTCGGAAATTCCCGGGGATACGGGAACCGGTTCGACGTCGCAGTTGCTTCCGGGAGTGCCGAATACGACGAAAAAACCACCCCTGTCTGAAATACCAAAAACTCCGGATACGTCGGGAACTCCGCCGGTTTCGAAACCGATAAGCGGACCGGCCATCCCGAAGCCGAAACCGAAACCTTCCGTTACGCCGATAGTGCCGAAAACGGTCAGCGGTTCCGCGGTTCCGAGGTAGGCGGTGATGAGAAGGAAGCGAATCCCGGCAGAGATGCCGGGATTTTCCTTACCCAAAAAAACAAAAAGATTTGCAGCTCGGTTTTTATGTATTACACTTGGCGAGTTTACTATCGGAAAAATACGCCGATAGCCATCCCCTCACACCCTCCGCATATGAAAACCATGGAAACGATGGACTGGAACGTGCAGATGAATTTGGCAAAAATTCCAAACGCGTCGGACTATTTCATCGGCAACAGACGCTTAGAAAAATACCGGGCTGGCCTGGGAAAATTCTACAGCGTTCCGGGAATGGAAACTTCGATGAATATCGGAGCGGAACTCGCAAATGCTTCAATTTTGAACGAAGAAGGCGGGAAATACCGGAGGGGGCACCCGGAGTATTTCGGGAGGAATGCTGAGCATATATACCCAATGGGAATTGGTTTTCGGTAGGTAGCAATATGGCAAAGCAAAAATACTATTTTTCCTAAATTTTCTCGTATGAAAACCGCCACGGCCCCGCCCGCCATGAACACGGCAGAATCCATTGCCGATAACATTCCAATGAGCATATCCAATAACCTACCAACTATGAAAACCGCTTCCCCCACCCCGATGCAAAAACCCATCCTCATCGGCGTATTCGTCATATCGATACTGCTCACATACGCGGCGATGAGCCTTTCGGGCACCAACCTCAAATCCACCCCGTACGCCGCGAAGAGCGTCGCCGCGGACGGAAAACTGAAAGAGCTCGCCGGCGATGCTGGCGTGAGAATCCTGAACAACATCGTCGCGAAGATCAAGACGACCGCCGGAACCAGGGCATGAACCCCGGTAGATACCGCGAAGTTCAACGCGTACCTCGATGGAAAGCTCGCGATGCTCGACAAGATGGACGACGAGATCCGGGCGCAATACGGAACCGATTACGCGTTTTTGTTCCAGTACCTGTACCCGAGGATAGCGGAGCTCAAAATGAGCGCCAATGTTTCGGCGGAAGTGATCGGGAGGATCGGGACAGCGCTGTCGGACGGGACGCAGATGGTGGCTGATACGTGAGCGGTCGCCATTACCAGGGCGGGGATTGCCGAGGTCGCCATAATCGCGCTGTACAAGGAAATCCTCGGACGGGACTGAGATCTCGGAGGCGTCGCCTATTGGAAGGGGATGCTGGCGGACGGGCAAGCCAATGAAAAAACACTCCCCCTTCTTATGGCGTGCGCAGCGAAGGCCGATACGAGTGCCGACGGGACGAACGCGAAGGCGTGGCTCGCGAAGAACGGGAAGGATTGCGAGGGCGGGACCGCGGGAGGTACCGCGACGGCCATGTCCGGCCCAACCGACGGCAATAAAAACACCGGAACGTACGGCCTCTACGGAAACGGCGGCACGGTGGTACCCCCGGTAACGACAACGTGCGGAAGCGAAGAATACGCAGTAGCCGACGGGTGCGTGCCGTTTTCTAGGCAAGACCAGCAATGGGACAAAAATGAAATATCCTGGAGCTCGGAAGACGATGTCGTCACCATGAATCCAAGAATGATCGACGACCTTTGCGTTACGTTTCTCCACCGGCACGCGAAAGTTGCCGATTTCGATGCTTCCACCGGGCTCGTCGCCTCCGCCTATTCGGATACTGCCGTCAATACCAAAGGAATCGGCATCAAAAAGGTCATGCAAAGGTATATCCAGAAAACGGATGAATATAAAAAACTCTATCCGAACTATTCGTACGAAAAATACAGTTACGACCACCAGCTGTACGATACCAAATCCGACCTGCCCCAGGGCGAAAAAAAGCTGATATTGGTTTTCGGTTCGAAGCCGAGTATTGATTCGTGGGACACGAGCCCTACCAACGGGTACGGAGGGGATTGGAAACAGTGAGATTCCATTTCCGGCGGCCATATCAAGTGCGGGGATGCCCTGTTGGATTGCCCGGCTACGTTTAACGGCGAATTGAAACTCACGGCCATCCCGAAGCCCGGATACAAGTTTTTCGGTTGGGCGGGAGAATCCATGGCCTGCATAGAAGCTGGAACCAATCCCGTCTGTACCGTTTCTTCCGATTTGCTCAAAAAACGGGAGTGGAGCGCGGGGATCGTATATGCCATAGGAGCCGTTTTCCAAAAAGAGGAACTGAACAAGAAATACTGCACGGGATTCACGTATGGCGAATGGAGCCGTTGCCAAGCATCGACCAGCACGATATCCGGATACGAAAAGCGGAGAAAAATCCTCAGCGCGACCCCTGCCGGCTGTACCGGAGGCAATTATTTCGTCAAGACCGGTTGTAACGATTATGTCGCACCTGTCACGAAGGAATGCACCGGAACGCCTCCGCCGTTTACGGAAGACGATACGCACCTCGTATATCCGTATACGCCCGATTTCGACTTCAGGAGCGCGGTAAGTTACGCCCAACAGGAATATCCAAGCGTGAAATTGGAGGATATCTGGTACCTTCCCCGGTACAAGACGAATACCGTATGGAGAAAAATGACCAATGACGATCAGGCACGGCTTTCCGGATTCCATTCCTGTATGTGGGGCGTTTTCTGCAATGACGCGCTCGGAAGGAAGCCGAATGCCGCCGGGACAGGTTGCGTGGATAAGTAAGATAGGCGGATTCTCCTATTGGATAAGCCGCAAAGAATTCTTCAAATTTCACTGGCTGATCACCGGGGCTTGGAATATCGATTCCTATTCCGGTCTCGTGCCTCATTGCATGAAAATAACAGGTCGGGGGAAAGGGGAGTTTCCATCGGCCCAGCCGATCCGTGTGCCAGACGCCGGACGACGCCGGCCCAATGGTATACCACTCCCCTACTTCCTCGAAAAAACCACCAGCAACAGGATAATCCAATCCGAGATTTCCAAATGATGGAAACACCCCGCGACCACAAAGAGCACGAGCGTCGAAACCAAGACCGCCGTGCTCTTTATTTTGATCTTTCGAAACCATTCCGCGAGCCCATAAAATATCCCCGTAAGCCCCACGATACCGAACTGGGCGAGCAAATCGAACCAGGTATGGTGCAAATGCAAGAGCAAATCGTTGCGTGGCAGGTACCGGAGCAGATGCTCCGAACGGGCCCCATTGAGAAACTCGATCATTTCCGATTGCGGAGCCCCCCAGAGGATGGCTGCGGGATGCGCCAAGAAAAATCGGAATCCCTCCTGCCAGATGGCAAGCCGCGTCATCATCGAAAAATACTTGCTCCCCTGTCCCAGCTGCGGTATCGCCCATTCCAAACCGGTGATCCCGAGGAAAAGAAAACAGAAAACGTACCAGGAGGCCGGAGCGCTCGCCAAATAGCAAACCGCCCAAGCGAGGAAGGCGACCGCGAGCGCGAAAACGGAAGCCGAGCCGCTCGCGGCAATCCCCGACAAAATCAGCAAAACGGCCAACCAACGCCACCGGCTCCGGTATCCAAGCGTCACGAGCGGGAGGAACAACAGGCAATATATGGCAAACGTGTTCGGGTTTCCCAAGGTGGAAAACACGCGCCCGGACTCGAACGAAATCCCGTAATCGATCGGATCCAACCCGATTCGCTGGATTCCGGCATAGGCCAAAACCAACACCAAGCCCGCGAGTGCGGATTTTTCGTAGGGCAATCCGGGTTCTTTAAAAGACTGCGAAAGAAGAAACAGGAAAAGAAACAGCAGGAATATCCAAAAGAATCCCGAAAAAAACGGGGACGCTCAAAGGAATTCCGACACGACGGGCGTTCCCGAAAGAATATGGATGAAAAATACGGAAAAAACCGTCGCAAAAGCGATGCCGAGCCCCTCGTGCCGGCGAAAAAAAACGCGTTGGCTTGCCTTCAAGAAAAACATGACGCACGCCACGGCCAACAACACCGAAAATACCGCCAATTTTACCCCCTCATAATTCCCGAACCGGTCGAAAATCACCGGTAGTCCAAACAACAGGAAAAAATGGGAAAATACCAGCGGAACGCCAAAAAAAACGGCAGCCAGTACGTACGGCATGCTACTCGAGCGTAACCTTGAGTTCGAACACGTCGTTCATCGTGTACATTACTTGGGAGAAAAACATGGGCTGCGACGCATCGTTGGAGAATTCTTCCTTGGATTTCTGGCTGTTTTTCCAAATGATTTCCACGGGTTCGCCGATATCGGAAAGCGAGTCGTAGAGCGCATCGAGATTGCGACCGAAGTAGTCCGGAAAAGAAAATACCTTGCTTACCTCGTCATAAAACGTGCTGACTCCGTTGAAATTGTTTCCGTCGATAACGTATTGTCTCATGGGGAGTTCGTTAATATATAATATTGTCTTTGGGATAAGGGGCAGTATATCCTATTCGCGTTAACCTTCAACTAAAATTTGAGAATTCGTGTCTGATTTTTCTTGATTTTGCATGCTTCTGGCCAGGATGACCAAGAGGAAGGGGGGTGTGTACCCAACGGGAATTGGTTTCCCGGTTTTTCCAGCCACACATTTCGCTATTCCCTCGGGCTGCAAATCTTGCTAGGCACTGGGCGAAGGTTCGTATCCGTGACGATTTCGACTTTTTCTCCTCAGAATTTTGGCTCGGTACCGATAAAAATATCATAAAACAAGAGGATTCTCGAAAAAAATTCCCGGACATACGTCTTCGGTGCCACCCAAAATCCCACTTCTCCCGCCTCGTAGCCGATCGTGGACAAACCGTGGCTCTCCGCGATAAAAATCGCGCGGTCGACATGGAATGGCTGGGAAACGATCGTGAAACGGTCCAATCCAAAAATATCGTGCGCCCGGAGAATGCTGTCGAGCGTCCGTACCCCGGCATAATCCAAGTACATCCGCTCCCCCGGAATCCCAAGTTCCAAGAGGGATTTTTGCATCGAGACCGGCTCATTGTAATCGAGGGTGGTATTGTCACCGCTAAGAAGCAGACAATCCACTTTTTTCGCATCGTAGAGCCGTTTCGCAGCAAGGATGCGCTCTTGGTAAAACACGTTCGTTTGGCCGTCAGACGTGTATTTGGAAGTCCCGAGCACGAGCCCCACTTGGTTTTTGGGGATGAGATTCGCATCCTGGTACCGGGTGGAATCCACGGAGATGCCGACCCAGATATTCATGAGGATCGTGAGGAGCAACAGGAAGGCCACGAGCACCAAAAATCATCTCGCGGCCCACGAAACGTACTTCCGTTCCGCACCAAAAAGATTTGAAAAAGAGGAATGCAATGAGGCGGAGGCTTTCGATAGGCGGGTTTTCACCCTGGAAGTATACCGATAATCGGCGATTTTCCCAAGAAAAATGGGAAAATGCCCGTTTTATCGGGTCATCGGAACCCGGATGGCCAAGACGGATCCCGGGGACAAGCACTTCCCGGAAACCGCGGGGATTCCGGCGATTCCGACCGCGTCACGTGCTTGCAACACCGTATCGCCGACTTGAAATTCCCCGTCGATCGCCAAGAAATATATGCCGAAACCTTCAGAGATATCCAAGGAAAATTCGACACCCTTCTCGAATTTTCCCATGGATATGCCCGCGTCTTGGGCAATCCCGATTGGCCCGGTCGCGGAATCGTCGTCCGGCAAGGTTCCGGGCGGAGTGCCCACGACCAGCGTTTCGAATCCGCCCGGCGAAACCGAGTACCGCTTCTGGGCATACCGCGGAACGAGGCCGGCCGTGCGTGGCAGTATCCAAATCTGGAACAGTTTGAGCGGGACCGTCGGATTGCGGTTGAATTCGGAATGGAACACGCCAGTCCCCGCGCTCATGACCTGGATTTCCCCGGCCCGGATCATCTTGAGATTGCCCATACTGTCCTCATGCGTGACTTCCCCTTCCAGGACGATAGTAACGATTTCCATATCGCGGTGCGGATGCATGCCGAAACCGGTATCCGGAGCGATTACGTCGTCGTTGATAACCCGAAGCGCTCCGAAACCCATCCGGTCGGGATTACGGTAATCGGCAAAACTGAAGCTGAACCGGCTCGAAAGCCACCCGAGTTCGGAGATTCATCGTTCGGAAGCACGGGTAATGACTTGGTACATGGGTTTGAGTTTATAAGAAATTCCGATTATTCGCCGATTCGGTCCTGACGTACGCTCGCCCCTTCTCCGAAAACCTTTGGAAAACGATGAAATCCGAAGCCGAATTCGAGTACCGCAGCGAGGAGTGCTGGCAAGCACGCCCGCAAGGAACGGAGAATACGGCAAGGAGTTCGTTCGTCTTTTCCCTGGAAACCCCGAGAAAACGATGAAATCCGAAGCCGAATTCGAGTACCGAAGCGAGGCGTACCGATAGGTACGTTGAGCGAGGAACGGAGAATTCGGCGAGGAGTTCGCGTTTTATCGGGGTTTCCTCCGCACGAAGATATTCCTGATGGCCCGGAGCGGATGCCGCTCCACCATGAACGCTTCGTAATACAGCCCCTTGACCACGAACAGCGTCAGGAACGTACAGGCCAACAGTCCGAAAATGATCGTGAATCCGAGTCCCGCCCAGAATTTGTCCCGAAGCGCGAGCGGAAGGATACCGAGACAGGTCGTCAGCGTCGTAAGCACCATGGGTTCCAACCGACTGGAGCCCGCCTCGACCAGCGCGGTAAAGCTCTTCATTCCCTTGTTCAGATTGATATTGATGGCATCGATCAGGATGATGCCGTGGTTGACCGCGATTCCCGTGAAGGCGATGAACCCGATCCCGAACGTCAGGGAAATCTGATTGTCGGTTATGAGCATGCCAAGGAGTACCATCGGTACCGACATTACGACCGAGAAAAGGACGATGACCGGCTGTTTGTAACTGTTGAATTGCAGGGTCAGGATGGCGAAAATCGCGAGTACCGCAATGAAGAACGCCGTCAAGATCGCCATGATCAAGTCCGCGTTATCTGAATTTTCCCCGCCGGCGGAATACGATATCCCGTTCGGAAACGAATATTTTTCGGCAAATGCCACGAATTTCGTCTGGATTTCGGCCGCCGTCACGCCCGTCTCGACGTCAGCCCCGATAGAAATGGTCGTGAGCCCGGCTTCCCGTTTGACGCTCGCAACGGCGTTAGTAATATTGGTATCGATGAGATCCCCGAGCCGGTAGTTCTTGCCGGCGTATTTGAAAATATGCGAAGCCAGGAGATCGGGATCCACGTCGTTGACGAATTGGGAATACTTGACCACGAGGCTGATGTCTTCGCCACGGGAAGCGACGGTTCCGATGCTTTGCCCGTTGATGAGAGTCGTAATCTGGTCGATGACGGCCGATGCGGGTATTCACAATTCGGAAAGCACGTCCTTTTTGAGCTCGAAAACGAATTGGCCCGGGGTGTCTCCCGATGAATTCTCGACGTTCTTGACCCCGTTATAGGAGCGAACTTCCTTCTCGAAATCGCTCGCGGTCTTCGCGAGATCGGCGAGGAGTTTCGGGGAATTCGCCTGGAGTTTGATCGCGACGGCCTTGGTCGCCGGAGGCCCTCCTTTTTGAACCTTCGACGATACGTCGTAGCCGAGCTTTCTCACCGCGTCGAAGTCCTTGAGCAGTTTCGTATCCAAGTCAAAAACCGACAACTGCCCGTCCTTTTCGCGTTCCTTGAGTTTCCGCAACGTCACGTTGATGGCGACTCCGGCGTCGGTACTCGTTTTGGAATCGTTGGTCTGCAGGGTATAGAATCTGATTTCCGGGTATTTTTTCAGGATCTCCACGATATGCGGGGTCAGCGTGTCGAGCGATGTGACCCGCTCTCCGACCGCGCCCTTGATCTCGTATTGGACGAACCCGTTGTCCGATCCCGGAAAGAGGTTGAATCCCACGAGCCCGGCCAGGGATTTGCCTCCCACGATCGGCACGAACGTGAGGATCAGGAGCAAAAACGGAACGATGATTCCCGTCATCCGCATCCGATGGCTCGTGATATACGCGGTGAGCACGCGCTTGTACCACATGGTGGCAGCATGGATTACCTTGATCCGGAGGGGCACGGAGACTTCCGATATCTCATCCTTTCCCACCCGTTCGAATTCGAGTATCGCTTTCTCATCGTCCGTAGCGTATTCGAGCGCGGTCGCATCCCGGATGAATTTCTTTTTCGGGCGGATGACCAGGAGATACAGGGCGCTATTGACGGTAAGCGCGAGCACCAATCCGCTCGCGAGGACCCCGAATATCGTGATGGGAATGTACGCGAGGAATTTGCCGAGGATGCCCGGGAGCACCATCATCGGCACGAAGGCCACGATGGTCGTCATGACCCCGGAAAGGATCGGTATGCCGTATTCGCGGAGCGCCAGCATGATGGCCGTACGCGGCTCGTATCAGATACGGATCTTGGCCGATGCCGCCTGGACGATGACGATGATCGTATCCACCGCGATACCGAACGACAGGATCAGCGAGAAATTCGTAAGGAAGTTCAGGGAGTACCCGAAATAATCGAGCAAAATGAACGTACAGAGGAACGCGAGCGGCAAACTCAACGTCGCGAACAGGGAATCCTGGAACCCGATAAAGAGCCACATGACGATGAACACGAGCACGAGGGTCGTGAGGGCTTCCATGGCCAATTCCCGGTAATCGTCGGAAATCGTATCGGACATGTCGTTCGTGTACATGACGGATACTCCGGCGTATTTCGCCTGGGCCAATTCCCCGTCCACCGTGGACTTGATGATTTTCGCGGCAGCAAAAATGCCCGCGCTTTCGTTTTTGCTGACGGCGAGCGAAACCGAATCCCGGGCCTCGACATTCGGGAATCCAATCCGCTGGATGGACTTGCTGTCGTACGAGCGTTCGAGCGTGACGATATCTCCCACCTTGATGGTCCGCCCCCCTCCGACCACGAGGGGCACGGCGAGGACTTCGTTCGCGTCTTCGAATTTGCCATGGATACGGAAGTCGTAGTTCTTCGTGCCGATACCGTAATTGCCGATCGGAGCGTCCTGATGGTACGAACGGATGGTATTCGCTACGTCCGCGATGGTGATGCCGAGGCCCTTGAGGACTTCTTTGTCGATAACCAGGCGAATATCGTACTTGAGTACGGAACCGTAATCCACCTTTTGGATGTTCGGGGCGAGTTCGAGCTTCTCCTTGATGTCGGCTCCGAGGATGCGCAATTTTTCGAGCGACACGGAAGCGTCGGGAGAATACATGGTCGCGTTGAGCACGAGGTTTTCCTGGGTGGTGATTTCGATGACGTTCGGGGTTTTGGCGTCCTTCGGCAATACGACCCGGCCGATCTTGTTGCGGACGTCATTGATGTACTTGGCCACGTCGGTCTCGGGCTGGAGCTCGATCGAGACGGAAGAAACCCCCAGCGACGAGGCCGACGTGATTTTTTTCGCGCCTTCGATGTCCTTGATTTCCTTGTAGATCTTGTCGGTAATGAGCCCGTCGATGTCAATGGGGTTCGCTCCCGGGAACACGGTGCTGATGACGACCAGCCCGAACTTGATGCTCGGGGAAGATTCTTTGGGAATGGACACGGAAGCCATTCCGCCGAGCACGATGATCGCGAGGACGATCAGGAAGCTGATGCGGTACTTCCGGACCCAGAATCCGAGGAAACCGGCTTCGAGTTCCGCGTAGGTGGCACGGAGCGATTCGGGAATGATTTTTGGCATGGAAAATTACGGAAAAGAGATGGGGTTGCGGGGTTCGGAGACTAGTTTTCGACTTGGACGAACGATTTTTTTCCGTCGAAATTGGAAACGTTGGTCAATATGACCCTGGTACTTCCAGGAACTTCGGTCAGGACTTCCACATTGGAACCGACGATTCGGCCAAGTTCGATTTCCACGGGAACGATGGCATCGTCCTTGAGCGTCTGTATTTCCCCGCGTTTTTCGCTCAGCACTTTGATCACGTCGGAAGGAAGGACCCGGCGTTCGCTCGAAATCTGGAGATCGATGGTCGCGACCTGCCCGAGCTGGCTGACCGGCTCGGATATCTTGATCCGCGCGGAATACAGGAGCGTGTCGGTCGCGACTTCGGAAACCCCGACCACGGTACCGGTATAGGACTTGTCCTGATAGACGATCATCTGTGACCCGCCGACCTTGAGCAATTTGGCGATATTCGCTTCGACGTCGAAGAGGATTTCCGGATTGCGGTTCGCGATTTCCACGAGCGGGGTTCCCGGATTGACGTCGGCGCCAACGCTCGCGGTCACCTTGGTTACGCTGCCGTCGATCGGCGCCCGGACGATGAGCTTCTCGTATTCGCGTTCCGCCTGGGAAACGCTGAGGCCCGCGTCCCTTTCGGATATCTTGAGCTTGTCGAGGGACAGGGTTTGGTTCTTGACGGCGGTCGAATAGTTGAGTTTCGCGGTTTCGAGCGCGAGCCTGGAATTCTTGACGGACTGTTCGCCCGTGGTCTTGATCTTGTCGAGATTGAGCGAGCTGTCGAATTGGGAAGTCGCGAGCTGGCGCTTCTGGACTTCGATGTTCTTCTCTTGTACTTCGAGTCCGGAAGCCGCGCTCGTCTCGGTGTTCTTGTAATTGGCAAGAAAGGAGGAGGCTCCGTTTCGGAACGCGACCCACGCGGATTCCATTCCGGAAATTTCGGACTTGTACCCGTTGTTCGCCGCGATGAGCGCATCGATCCGGGATTGGGGCAATGCTACGCTGATAATCGAATTCTCGAGGTATTTCCCGGAAACGTCGAGGTAGCTTTTGGCGGTCTTGTAATTCTGGGCGATTTCGTCGAGCTGGGCGATGAGGTTCTTCTCGTCGATCGGAGTGGCCGGACGGGAATCCAGCTTCGCGGAAACGTCCGAGATCTCCGCGTACGCAGTTACCAGCGTCGGATAGTTCCCGGCTTTGCCGCCTCCGAGAAACGATCGGATATCGATATTGTCATTCTGGTATTTCGGAGTGAAACCATACAATTTGTCGCCTTCGTACACGATCTTGGAATAGAATTTTCGGATGTCCGAAATCGAATTCTGGAAGCTCGTATTGTAATTGAGGAGCGTCTGCTGATTGGCGACGAGGAGGTTCTGGTAGTCCAGTTTGGCCTTGTCGAGGCTCGCTGCCAATTGGGTAAGCGTGACGTTCGCGTCGGAAGCGGCCTGATCGAGATTGGATTTGCCCGCGTCACGGGTCGCCTTTTCGAGGTTGTTTTTGGTGGTGGAAACGGTCGTCTCGTAGTCCAGTTGCGCCCGATCCACGGCTATTTTCGCGTCTTGGACGGCCTTGTCGAGGGCTACCCGGGTACTCGCAGCGCTGTTTTTGACGTTCGAAAGCCCATTGGTCGCCTGGGAAAGCCGGAGATCGTAATTGGCGGTCGTATCCTTGAGTCGGACGAGGACGTCTCATTTCTTCACCGAAGCGCCCTCCTTCACGAGGACGGCATCGATTCGGCCGACCCCTTGGGAAGTCAAGCCGATACTGGAGCTTCCGACCAGCCGCCCGGTCTTCTGGACGGTGTATTCCTTGGGAAATCGATCGTAGGACTTCACTTTGACGGAAAACGGAATTTTTGCCGGTTCCTCGGTCGGGATTACCGGGGCCGGAGCGCCACAGGAAGTAAGGATGGTTGCGAGGAGCGCGAGAGATACGTATTTTTTCATAGGTATAGGGGAATAATAGTTGGGCTTATTTGGGGTGCTTCTTCGATTCGGATGGAGTTTTGGACGTTGCTTTGAACGAGTCCATTTCCTGTCGCATGTATTCCATGAACTCTTCGAGATCGTTCGTTTTCACGAGCCCGATGGCCTTCCCGTGCTTGGTGACGACCA
The DNA here is from genome assembly GCA_903908595.1 of uncultured bacterium. GTDB lineage: Bacteria > Patescibacteriota > Gracilibacteria > BD1-5 > UBA2023 > CAIVSN01. The sequence continues at coordinate 4,069 of CAIVSN010000049.1, read as the reverse complement.
CCAAGGAGTCTCCCGGACCGATATCCAGCGCCTTTCTGACTTCGCTCGGGATGACGATCTGACCTTTCGTGCCGACGACGACGGAGCCGTACATTTTGACGCCGATGCAGGCGTCGTCCGATTCGTCTGTCAGGGAATGTGCTTGTTTCATGAGTTGGCAAGGTAAAAATACTTCAAGTGGAGAAGTATAATAAGTATGAAAAGTATGTCAAATGGAATTATCTTAGAAGGTCATTTCTATTTTGAATTGACATGGAATTATCTTAGTCTCTAGGCAAAAATACGTCGCATCTTTTGCCACGTACGTATGAGGTATGAGCGGAATTCGCCGATTCAAGACGGATTCATTTGTATTTCGTCGCAATGTTCCCTATAATTTCCCGGATCTGGCATTTTTTGTTATCCCTACCTCGCTTTTTATGGAAACCGAAATCAAATCGCCTTCCAAGAGAAGGCAAACCTTCATCGTACTCGCAACATTTGCCGCATCGGCGTTGCTGACATATGGGACGGGGGCGGTTACCAAGGGATATTTCGGGTCGACCCCCTACCAGAACCCGAACGCCGTGGCGGATCAGACCTTGGACCGGCTGACGGGAGGACAGGGCCGGGAGATACTCGACGGCCTTGTCGCCCGAGTGAAGCAGAAGGCGGAGGAGAAAGGAGGGAATCCCCTGAACGTGACGGACTATAACGCGTATCTGGATGACTATCTCGCCAAAATGGATCAAATGGACAATAGTACGAGGGCCAGTCTGGGATCGGGATACGAGTTCCTCTTCCAGTACCTCTATCCGAGAGTATACGGGCTCCGGCTGAACGCGGCGGTCGCGAATGCGGGGACTGCCAGAGGGACAGCCAGAGGGACAGTCAGAGGGACAGCCAGAGGGACAGCCAATGTCATCAGCCCTATTGGGACAAAGGAAACTTCCTCCGATGCCCAGCCGGCGATCCTTGCGAATACTCCTCGGATCCCCGTTACCGTGACTTCGGACAAGGCGTCCGTGGTACTCGGTCCGGATGCCCAGATCAATCTGACGGTAAGCGGAATTCCCGCATGATTTCCACAACAGAAATGCCATATTTCCTATAGCATACGTTCGGGACTCATCGGAACAACGGGACTTATCAATATGGTCGACGGCACCTACCCGGTGAAGTTCGATTTGAGTCACTATAGCTATGAAAACGACGTAACGCGCCTAATTCTGCAATGTTCCGGGATCAAGCATGACATTCCATTGATAGGCATAATTCCCGATATCCACAGGAATGATTCCGGGGGAGTCTGTTACAAAGGCAAGTTTTACCAAGGTACCTTCTATGAAAACAACGGTCGCACCGGATATTTCCGGGGATGGCTGAACAGCGTGTTCGTCAAGAGCGGACGGAACAGTATCGACCGTGAATCTTACGAGTATTGGAAATGAGAATACCTGAAGTTTCTTTCCGAAGAAGAAGTGTCAAAACTCGATACCAGTAACGCTTTTGAAGGCTTTGAAGCGAGCGATACCGAAGCTCGAAGCAGCATCGAATGACGAGTTAAGGAGCTGTACGGGTCGCCGGATTCTTGGAATTATTGCGATTAAGGAAGGGGGGACCCGACCGAAGCCAAGCCTGTAGGGGGGGGAAGACATTCATGCCTTCTTGCAGAATCGTGACCATATCGTCTCTCCCACGAGAACATATTCCAAATACGCCGTTCGAATTCATTTTTCCTTGTATGATATCAACATATCCAAAGAAAAGACATTCGATTCGTTATGTTTTACAGATCGAGGGTTCCATGATTGGCGCACGCCCAATTATTATCACCGTATACGGTTATGTTAATGAAGCAAATACGTCCGGTAGACTTATTCACGCATGTGACATTATTGGGATTCCTATTGTCATTTTGGAAGCAGATGGCATCGTTGGATCCAGCAGCACTCACGGCATTGAGTTTCGTATTCACCGCGTTCACCCATTCCGGGGTCATGGCATCTCCCGTTTGGGCGGTTTGCGTGGTGTTCGTAATGTTCTGTGACGCCGCGAACGTGACCCCAGCGCTCACCAGGGTGACGACCACCAGGCCGAGGAGGTTGTTTTTGAGATATTCTTTCATAAGCGGGAAGTTTAGGAAAATTATATATTGAATCATACGCCAATTATATTCGAGTTGCAATGCGTTTTTGCGATACCAAATGGGCAGACACCCCCTTTGAAGGACCGATTTCCGGTTTTATGCCTAACCAGAATTGGTTCTCGGAATTTTGCAGTTACAGATTCGGAACAGGTTTTTTTTTCTTTCGGGAGCTTATCGGCAATACGTGACCGAAGAAAAAAATAAAAGATATCTGAATATGTCGGCTGGGAAAACCGGGAAACCAAATTTGGTTAAGTATGACACTGGAACAGAAGAATCAATTCCATACAAGTGGAATTGGCATTGGAAATCCTATTTAAAAATACACGGAAGCACATACGCGTTATTGCTCGGATCGAGCACGCAAGCCCCCTTTGACCATCGGGCATACCACGTGACGCTTCCGGTGACGACGGTGCTCGCAGTCACCTGCACGCCTCCCGTAATGGCAGTATACCATCCATCGAAGGAATATCCGGCATAGGTGGCGGTGGCGAGCGATCCTACCTCGGCATTATGGGCGACGGATTTGGTCGCGGGACTCGGGGCGCTTCCGCCGTTCGCGTCAAAGGTGACCGTATAGGAGTTGAGGGCGCACACCTGGTTCGCGCCGTCCCAGGAATACCCGGCGACGCAGTCATAGGTGCAAGTGCCCGGAGCGGCGCTCCGGGCGTACGTGTGTACGGGGTTCCAGACAGCGCCATCCCAGGTCTGGGTCCAAGTGGCGACGGACGAATTGTCCGCGGCGTTCGGCTTGATGGAACCGTTGCAAACCGTGGCTGACCGGGTATCCGCTACGCACGTGGTGCTTCCATTCCAGGTATAGTTCGTGTCGCAACCGAAGGTACAGGTTCCGGCGTTCGCCGCGAACGCCCAGCTGGAAGAAGCGGATTGCGTGCTTCCGGGAAGCATGTGGGCCTTGACAGGAACGGTTCCCCCGCAGAGGTTGGCACTGCAGAGTCCGTTCCCCGTGTTCACGAAACCGGAGGCACAGGATATCGCCTTCGATTCGGGGGCGGTGGCGGTATCGAGGAGCCCGTTAGCGCAGGTAACGGAGAGGGTCCCGGTCCCGGAACCGTTGGCTATGGCAAGGGGCTTGGAAAATGCCCGGGTCTCGCCGTGGGTGAGCGCGGCAATCTGGTAGCCGTTGAACGATGCCCCGTTGCAGGGGATCGTGCCCGTCGCGACGCCCAGCATCTGCGTGACGAGGACGTCGCCGGTACCGGTGCTTTTCCCGGCTCAGAAAGCGTCTCCGCCGAAGTAGGCGACGTAGCCGTCGGTATTTATGGAGTTGAGGTTCACCCCCGTGCTCGACGAGTTTTCCTGGACGGGGGCGGTGCCGGCTCCCGAGGTGAGCACGCCGATGGCATCCCCCGTCACGTAAATGTGGCGGTCCTGGTATCCGGCGGCATGGACATCGTCGACGGGTCCGAGGAACGAAAGGACTTTGACGTTTTCCCCGGACTCCAGGTATCCCATGAGCTGGACCTTTTTCATGGGAGCGTCCGTGACGTAGGTATACCGGGTCTTGTCCTTGGGATCGAGCGCGAGGGCGTTCATGGATATCGTCCGGGAAATGTCCGCCCCAAGGTATCCCTGGTAGGAAATGAGCATTCCGGTTCCGGCATATATGCCCACGGCGTTCTCAGGCATGGGCAGCGTGGTCGTTCGGATCTGGAGGAGGGCGAGCGCCTTGAGATAGTTCGAGAGATCCGTTATCCGGACGCCGTCGCGAGCCGAAGCCGAGTAGCTCCCGATGGCGATGAAGCCGATGGTGCCGAGGATGGCGAGAAGGGTGATGACGACCACCATTTCCACGAGGGTGAAGCCGAAGACCCGGAATCGGCTTGGGCGTTTCTTGGGAAGGTGGGGGGAAAGGAGTTGGGTACCTTTGATTTTTTGTGTTTTCATAGGTGAAAATGAAACTGCGGGGGGTTCGGG
>CAIVSN010000048.1 GCA_903908595.1 uncultured bacterium | reverse complement strand
CTGTATTCGCGGATTTTCTGGCCGGCCTCGTTCGTTTTTTCGATGATGCCTTCGGCGAGCTTTTTCACTTCCTTCATATCCCCGGTCTTGACGGCTTCGACGACCTTGGCTCCGGCTTCGGCAACCTTGGCTCCGGCTTCGGCAACCTTGGCTCCGGCTTCCCGCGCGGTGTCGGCGACTTTTCCGGCTCCGGACTTAAGCGCGTTTTCCGCGTCCTGGAGCATCTTCTTCTGATCGGGAGAAAGGCCCGACCGGAACTCCGCGAGCGCGTCCTTGGTACCGTCGACCGCCCGTTCGGACTTGGAAGCCAGGGTTTTGGCGAGCTTGTCCGCGAGATTGCTGAATTTTTCGCGCTCTTCCGCCGTGACGGCGCTTTCCGCGCGCTTCTTGAGGGCGTCGAGGATCGTTTCGGGATTCTGCGCCTGCGGTTCGCGGGTTTCGGCGCTTACCGGGGCTCCGGCGGGAATAGCTGGTTTTTCGGGAGAGGGATTCATAGGAGATTCGTAATGGCTTGGGGCGATTTTACCGTATTGTTCGGGGATTTGCAAAAATGTGCCGACTGGGAAAGGAGATCGATGGGGATAATCCGGAATTCGTGCGGATTAGCGGAAAACTCGCCCGGAAATCGGATGGTTATTCCGCATGTACCAAGGACTAATTATCATCAGCTCCGGCTTTTTTGAGTACGGTTCCTCCGATTCCGACAATCCCCCCTACGGCGGCGGCACCGATATCCCCGACTTCCGCATATTCAATGATACCGGTACCGAGCCATCCGAACCAGATATAGTTGAAATAGTTATTGGCGAATTCGCCCTTGTGATCATATGCATAATTGACAAAGTCTTGAGCATTGCCTATTTCGTCCTTCCCGTTCACCGCGAATTCGACTCCCGTTATCAATCCTACCGTTTTCAGGGTCTTCAGCGAAGGAGTCCACGCGGTAGGAAGGAGGTTGCTGCCCGAGTGCGACCACAGGTGCCCGCCGGACGATCGCCCCGTAAACAGGGTCCGAAGCATTTCGATCTTTCCGAGTCCGGTGCCAGTGAATGGCAAAGCGTTAAGATGTCAGGATTTCATGAGTTCTTTCCACATATCCCCAACCGACCAATCGATCAGTTTTTTCGGGATTTTTTTCAAGAATTCCGGACCGTACATATCTTTTATTTTGATATCCTTAACCTTATCGAACATGGGATTCCCTGCTGAAAACGGGTTTTTGAAAAGCGAATCGAACCTTCCGGAAGCGCCTTTTCCGAGAATGGAGTCTATGAGCGCGTTGGCATCGGCGTCTGACAATGCATTGAGTTGGTCATTGGAGATTTTCCGAAAGCCCCCGTCTGCCGTTTTGATTTCCAAGTCGAATTGGTCCGTGCCGACCTTGTTGATCCGATAGGTCCGACCTCCGGTCTGGATTTCCTTGTTTGCCGCGGATTCCACGGTACGGTTGAAATCTTTCGAGAGCGAAGTCCTGACCATCTGATCCGGAGCGATATTGGTCGCGATATACCGCTTCAAATCGTTGAGTCCATCCCGGGCCGCTGGGAATTTTATGGGTTCGGCGTTGGCAGCCTTGAGAACATAATCCCCGCTGGTGCGCGTAATCGTAGTATCTCCGAGTTTAAGGACCCCGCCTTCTTTGAGTTTCTTGAGATTCGATTCGAAATTCGCGATAAACCTATCGAACGTAACGACTTCCCCGGCTACGGTTGCCGCTGGCATCGCATCGACCGGAGCGACTCGTGGATTCGGCGCGGCTGCGGCTGGGGGAGGTTCCGCAGGGACAGGAGGTTCTGCCGGCCGGGAAGCCGGGGTCGGGGTCGTATCCGCAGGAGTAGGAGGTTCTGCCGGCCGGAGAACGACGTCCGGTTCGGGAACAGCCGTTGCCGGGGTTTCGGATAGCGTTTTCACCTGCGCCCGCAGTACCACTATCTGTTCCGGAGCAAAGTGGTAATAGCTGGAAACGGCGTTCTTAGCCTTATCAATGGCATCCTGAGTGCTCAGATCCAAGTTATTTTTCGCTCCATCGATAGTGGTGAGTTCCACGGAAGTCTTTTTGTTCGATATTGCTTCATCGATGAGAGAGGACCATTCTATTTTTTTCTGGAGGATTTTCGTCAACTGCTCTATATCGGATTCCAAAGCCCCGATTTTTGCCTGAACCTCGGGGGTCAGGGAAACAGGCTCGGCCTTGCGGACGGGGGTTTCCGCCGACTTGGGAGCGGGGGTTTCTGCGGCCTTGGGAGCGGTTGCCGGTTCGGGAGCCTTCGCGCCGACCGCGCCCGGAGCTGCCGGAGCCGTGGGTCTGGGGGGAACGGGAGGCAGCGGCACTGCCGTGGGCCCCGGGGTCGCCGGAGGTACCGTTTGCGCGGGCTTCGCAACGACCGGCGCCTCGGCAACCGTGGCGGCTCGAGCGGGTCCCGTTGGCGTTCTAGCGGGAGGAGGAGTTCCGGTTGGTCCACCAGCGGGGGGAGGAGTTCCGGTCGGTCCACCAGCGGGGGGAGGAGTTCCGGTCGGTCCGCCAGCAGGGGGAGGAGTTCCGGCAGGCGCTTCCGCAGCCCGTACTGCGGCGATATCGTCGTTGATCTGGGCCACTGCGGCACTCGATGCCCTCGTATCCCCGAGGGCATCGAGTGCCTGGGCCCTTTTCAATCAGGCATCCGCTCGATTCGCGAGGTCCACGCGAGGTTTGCTGAACTTGGATGCCCCGTGGAATACGAGCGGAAGCAATGCCCAAGGGAGATTGTTCTTGAGCGACTCGGCGAGCGATACGTCGATGCCCTGGAATTGGGATCGGATCTGGTCCACGCTCATCCCAATCGACAAATCTCCCGCCATTTCCGCACCGAGCGCCCCCCTGGTACCGATTTTTGCTACCACTCCCGGCAAACGTGCCACCTTGAAAATGAGCCCTCCAACGCCGAACGTACCGACGTTGATAGCTCCCTCCTGCAGCAATTCCTTCCCGGAATACACCTTTCCTTCAAGTACCATCGAAGCTCCGGTCGTTATCGAACCCCCTACCAGTGCGGAAGCGGAAGCGGCGGCGACCATCATAGGCACGCCGACCGTGGATCCGATTGCGGTGGAAGTCAGTACCGCCCCGGCAATACCCAGTCCCACCGCGAAAAGCTGATCCCTTCCAACCACCATCATCGCCTTGTTCCGATCCTTGAAATCGAGCCAGCCCGTGGTTCCGTACATGTCCTTGAGCTGGTCGAGACCGGCTTTTTCCTGCGGGGTAAGCGATGCCGCGTCCACTTTCCCGATCGCGGCCGCCATGTCTTTTTCGTATTTCGAAAACCCGGATTCGTACACTTTGTCCCACGCGCCCTTGATCGTGGGATTCCCGAGCGTTTCCCCGAGCGCTTCCTCGAACGTTTTCCCCTGTTTGGTTTTCGCTTCTATCAAAGAGAGGATGAGCGATTTCGTATTCCCGTCAAGGCTCCGCAGGAGCTCGTCTTTGGAAGGAAAAGCCGGGGCTTGCAGCTTGGTACCGAGCGCTCCCCTGAGGATCGCTTCCGCCGAAACGGGATCCCGGTAGTGCTTGTTGGCCGTTTTGCCTTCGCCTCGGAGATAGAGCGCGATTTCGTTGTAGACGGACTTCAGGTATTCCGAATTCTTAGATGCGTGCTCGTTGGATTTTTTGGCTACGTATTGTTCATTGAAATCCGTCATGGAAGCGGCCAACGCTTTCGTCGCCGCGTCGAGCAATTGGGAATGGCTTTCCCGTTCTTTCGGGTTGGACAGCGAATCGGCGCCCTTGGTGGCGGCCCTCCAGGCTCAGAGACGGCTTTCGAGCGTTTTCAGATCCTCAGCGTACGAGTCTCGGGCTCTTTCTTGGGCAGCAGGAGGATTTGCCGGGGCGGTCGGAGATTCGGATGCGGGCACTCCGGTTGCGGGTACTCCGGTTTCGGATGCTCCGCCTTGCGGGGATGCCGGGGACTCGTCCCGGGGAGTGGCAGGAGAATCCGCCTGGGAAGCCGGGGACTGGTCTTGCCGGGAGCTGCGTTCCCGCGTTTCCGCTCCATCCGGCTTTGGCCTATCGGAGTCCGCCTGACGTCGCGGTTTGGTTGGATCCGGACGTGGAACGTCGGTTTCGATTCCGGCGATTCCCTGAAGCGCCGCAAGGGTCATGGATCCGAAATAACCGTCATTCGTCCCGTTTTTGGAAACTTTCGCCTCCGGATTGATCTTTCGCATTTCCGCTTGGAGCGCCGATACGTTGATTCCATCCCTGTGATTCATGGCCGCGCGGAACGGTACGAGCAAGGCTTTCCGTTTGGCATCGCCTTTCGCGAGCCGTTTCCGGATTTCGGTCAATTGCTTTTCGTAGCCCGCCATCGTCCGCTCGTTGTACGGCGATTGGACATCGGGGCCTTGGGAGGATTCAGCCGCCGCTCTCGGTGCTTGGGCCGCGGGGGTTGCCGAAATTGCCTCGGTGGCAGCGCGGACTCCGCTTCGGACTTCGCCGGCCTGGACCGAAGCGGACGAGACGATGGCCGTCCGCTGGGCTCAAGCCATAGCGGACAAGGCGTCGGCAATCCCGATATACCTCATCACGATGGCATACCGCTGCTCGAATTCGGCTCCGGCATTTCCGCCTTTCCGATTCCGCTCGGCGATCATGAACGCGGTAATTTCCGCGCGGACTTTCTCGTTGCCGAGATCGATGTTCCCGAGCTTGTACCAGAGGCCTTCGATCCGGCTTTCCCCATGCACGGATCCCCAGGAGTCGATCTGTCATTTGAGCGATTCGCGGAGTTGACGCTTTTCGGAATCGGTACCCTTCTGCGCGATGGTGGCGTCGGAGTACAACTCCAGGATGTATTTTTCGGACATAAAAAATGGTTATTCCCATTACCTTGCCACAAAATCGGGCAATATGCAAAAAATAGGATCCATGGGCAGTATTCCGAAAAAAGGACCGGGCGGGAGGAGGCTGTCCTATAATTACCAGTGCATACATTCGTTGTCAGTTCTTCAACTTTAAGAAATCCCTCAGTCTCCAAGTAAAAATACGTTGCATCTTTTCCGCGTACGTATGAGGTATCAGGCAAGGCGACTCTTACGCAGTGGAGCGGGCTCCACAAGTATGAGGCAACGATGGCTGATAACTCATACGTACGATGGGAAAGCGTAAGTTATTTTTGCTTGGAGCCTTAGTCGAAACCGCCTATTTTAACGAACAATACGAACTCGGGGACAATTTCCATTCCCCGTTCTGGCAGACGGAGTCATACCGCCCCTCGGTTTTTTCCGTATATGGTACTATAGTGCCTTCGCTACTTGCCGGCAACGATATTTCCTTGCTATTTTTACACAGATTGGTAGTACTGGTGTAGCTCCACGTAACGGTATTCGCCGGAATGGTCTTGGCGGCACAGGGGACTTGAGGCTGAGCCTCAGGAGCGGTATATCCGGGATTCTTGAGGCAACGGTAGTACAGGGAATCCGCGGAGGTGGTCCAACTTCCCCGGAAGCCCCCCCGGTCCGTATAGAAATCAATCATTTTTATTGTGGAGTTTTCATTGCCTGATGCCGCGATCCCATCGGATGTCCAATATCTTACTCACTCGTATGCCATGGGATTGGCGGGATTATGATTGAGCGACGTATACGGAATGAGGAGATTCTTTTTCAGCAGGTCAAAATTATCCGTTCTCCACATTGGATCATTGACATCACCATAGTTCAGCGCGTCCATCCATTCGAATTCCGTTGGGACATGGTATCCCGCCGCGCAGGCTCATTGCATTTTTTCTCGGGACGACTGCGGGAGGTGTGACCAAATATTCCATTTCTGTCATACGAATGGAGTAACGGTCATGGTTGTTTGATGTCACAAAGCAGCGGGATCGTTAGAGCCATTCGCCCATATTTGCGGGGTTCCCAAACTATCCGTTCAAGTTCCGGCTTTTGACGCTCCAATATTACAAGCGGCCCAAGTTTGTCAATTCGAGAGCATGATATCGGGCGTATCGCAACCGGGATAGGTTGATTCGGCGGAAGCCGTTTCATAGCCATTTCCCACGACGGTCACCGTTACCGGTACGATCAATTCGCAATTTTCCATTTGATATTTTATTTCAAAGGAAAAAGTTCCGGTTTTCGAAGGCGTTATGGAAAAGGAATTATCTAGCGTGGCGTACGTGCTGCCAACTTGCGGGGTTCGGTTGAACGAAAAGCTTCACCGCGTGCTTGGAAACGTATTCGTTACCGGATTTTTTAATTTCCAGAGAAATGCGGCATTGTTGCTTTGCGATTCGAAATCCTTGTTCCGTACTTCATAGGATGCCGTATTGCTGATACTGCCACCCGACGGCGTCGTATGGGCGGTCATATATACATGGGGAGGACCGTCAATGGTCGAGATCGAAGAACTATATGCTGCCGAGTCGCCCGATGCGTTAGCGCTTTTCTCTTGATAAAATACGTTGCAAGCCGGAAGGGCTGGCGCACTGCCGGCGTTGCCCGCGGCGCCCGCCCGCAGCTCGTGCACCCTCGGGTATACGTACTGGAACAGGAATTCGTAATCGCTCCCCAGGCTGGATCTCGTCGAATCGTCCAGCTGGTTCACCTTGGCGAGGTATGCGTCCAGGTAGGCGTTGTACGCCGCCGCGTTCCGGGGATTCCCTCATTTTTCCTCCGCCCGCTGCTTCACCTTGGACACCACCCCGTCGAGCACCGTACTGCCCTGCGAGCCCGTCAGCCGGTCCAGTTTCTGGTCCGCCGCCGCGATCCGGTTTTGGTAGGGGGTAGACTGGAAGCTGCTTCCGGGAGACGAAACCGTCCCGTACGCCAGGAACGCCGTCAGGGCGAAAGCGCCCACCGCGGCGAGGATCGTGCCGCCCCGGGTTCCGGGACCGATTTGGTTTTTCATGTGCGAAAAGTGAGATATGGGCGACAAAGGGGATATGTCGGGCGAATTGTAGGACATTTATTATCGGATTGCAACAGAAATTTTAAATATGGCTCTTCTGCTT
>CAIVSN010000047.1 GCA_903908595.1 uncultured bacterium | reverse complement strand
GAAATCGAAGGTCTTGAGCCGGTCGCCGTCCAGGAACAACGGGGTCGAGAGGGTGTTTTCCCGCACGATGAGGGCGGTCGGGTTGTCGTGGAGCGTCATGTTCATCTTGGCGAGCCCGGCCGTGGCGTTGTCCATTTCCTGACCGTAGAGCTGGACTTTCTTGTCCGTTTCGCTCGCGACCTTGAGCAGGAGCGATCCGGATCCGCAGGTCGGGTCATATACGGTCGGGGTGTTGCTTCCCGTGTGCGCGATGCCGATGACTTTCGCCATGATGCGGCTGACTTCGGCGGGCGTGTAGAACTGCCCCTTGCTCTTGCCGCTTTCGGAGGCGAAGTTCTGCATGAGGTATTCGTAGGCGTCCCCGAGAATGTCGTCGCCCTCGGCCTGGTTCTTGCTGAAATCGAGCGCGGGATTCTCGAATATGGCGATGAGTCCCGTGAGCTTGTCCACCATGTCCTTGCCGCTGCCGAGCTTTTCCGCGTTGTTGAAATCGGGCATCTCGGAGAGCTGGTTCGCGTCCTTGATGGGACCGATGATTTTTTTGTTGATGTCGTCGCCGATGGTCGGGCTTCCCTTGAGCGCCACCATGTCCCGGAAGCTCGAACCCGCGGGAATGGTTATCGGGGCAAACGGCACGCCCGCGTACTTGTCGGAGACGTACTTGACGAACAGGAGCACGAGGACGTAATCCTTGTACTGCGAGGCGTCCATCCCGCCTCGGAGCTTGTCGCAGCTGGCCCAGAGGGAACGGTACAGTTGGGATTTTTTGATGGCCATGGGAGTTCGGTGAAAATTTTGGCGTATTGTATCAAGTAATTTTGGATTCGCACGGGGAAAATGAAGTTCGGGGGAAAACGGTGGAAAGTTTGCAGATAGGACTTATTGCAGGTGCAATCCTATCACGTTTTTCTGTTCCCTGTTATTTCCCATTGTTTCTTCTTCCCAAGTAACTCTTTTCATGTCTGGTGCATTGAAAATTTCCAGCGATGCACAAAATGTATTCTACCAGTTACGCAGCCGCTTAGGGAATTGATTTTTCTTAAAAATACATACAATGAAGCCGTTTGCTGTCCAAATGCTATTTAAAGCAAACTAAACTTAGAATATATGGTTTCACTAAAGAGCAAAACATTTTCATCTTCCTCTATAAAGAGAAGATTTGAAACCATGCCAGTAAATGAGGAATGGTGCTTTAAAAATGCTCGATCAACCGAGCAGTGGACACATGGGTATCACAGGTACCCCGCAAAATTTCTACCAAATCTCGTAAAAAAACTCATTGAAGATCATACTAATCCCGATGACTTAATCGTGGATTTATTCGCTTGATGTTGAACTACATTAGTCGAATCGAAGGTACATGGGAGATCATCTATTTGAGTGGACATAAATCCTGTTGCAGAACTGATTACCCGCGTGAAGACGCATCCAATAAATCCAAAAGTACTCCATGAAATCGTAAATAATTTCCTAATATCCTTTCAAAGTTATAGGGAAGAGGACTATTTAAAAATTCAGGCACACGAACGACTTGATTACTGGTTTTCATCGGCACATAAAGGGAAAATCGCATTCTTATACGAAAAGATTGACGATATAGAAGATGTCTATATCAAAAATTTTTTACTCGTTGCACTTTCTAACATACTTAAAAATTCCTCAAAATGGCTCCAGTCAAGTACTAAACCACAAGTGGATCCGAAAAAAATCCCAAGTGACCCTTTCGTCGCTATCCAGGTACAACTGAAACAAATGCTGAGAAAGAATACTGATTTCTTCAATGCACTTTCGACATCTTGATATATCGAGACATCTTGCGAAATCAGACTTGAAGATGCTCGTAATACTACTATTGAATCGGGAACCGTCTCTGCCGTAATCACCTCTCCTCCATATGTCACTTCCTATGAGTATGCCGACATACACCAGCTTACGGGATTCTGGTATGAGTACATGAACGACTTGAGTTCTTTCAGGAAGAAGTTTATCTGAACTTTCTATTCGCTGAACCAAGATACTACCACAAGCACTAAAATAGGACAGGACATTGTAAACCAGTTACTGGAAAAGGATCCCCGAACAGCAAAAGAGGTAGCCAATTATTTTAACGACATGCTTTCTGTAGGCAAAGAAATGCATAGGGTATTAAAAGTTGGAGGGAAAACATGCATCGTCATTGGAAATACGACATTCATGAACGTGAAGATTAATTCAGCTGAAGTGATTTCAGAGATGCTAATGTCTATAGGATTTGAACTTAAGGATATTATCAAAAGGAGTATCCCATACAAGCTTATCCCAACTATACGAGATAAAAAAACAGGACGGTTTTCAAAGCTTGAAAATTCAAACAGCAAGATGGTATATCCTGAAGAATTTATCCTAATCGCTATAAAGACATGCCAATAATCAGATCGGGAAAATCTCCATTTCAAGCATATGCTCGATTAATTTCAGTCTTGGGCGACCAGCTTATTAGCGATAAGTGGGTTGGGGTTATAGAACTTGTCAAAAATTGTTACGATGCTGATGCGGAAAGCGTCAAGGTACGATTTATAGATTTCTGATCAAAGGATTCTTCTAAAAAGCCGACAATTGAGATTGAAGACGACGGAAGCGGTATGACATTGGATACGATCCTCAATGTTTGGATGAAGCCGGCAACTCCGAATAAGTTGAATCAAAAGAAGGGCAAAGAAAAACGCCTTACTCAGAAAGGTAGAGTGGTACAATGAGACAAGGGCGTTGGAAGGTTCGCAATTTATAAACTCTGAGATTACGTTGAAGTATTCACAAAAACAAAAGAGACTGATGAAATTAAACTCACGTTAAATTTTCATGACTATGCGGACGATGAGTTTCACGAAAGTTCCCATAAAGATAAGTTCTTAGATGAAATCCTGAATGAGTGGGAGGAACATTCAATACCGGAAAGGATATTTAATGAAAGGGGTCATGGAACCATAATTAGAATTTCTGACGTTAGAAATGATTGGAACTATGATGATTTAGAAAGGCTTTCCAGAGCTTTCTTTAGAATCTCTCCACCGATATTACCTTCTGTTTCAATCAAGGAGGATTTTACTATAAATCTCTATTGGAATAGCCAAAGCTATACTCAAAAACATAGAAAGTTTGAAGAACTTATTGAGCTCTCTCCTTTTTCTTTTGAAGGCATTGTAGATAAAGATGGAAATTTGGATTCTACCTACAAACACAATACTAAGAAGTTAGCGTATCAATTCGACTTGCTGGGGGATAGCGATATGAAAACTAAATTCGATCTTGGCTGACTCAAGGAGTTTAGGAGATTTTTTACAGAAAACCCAGATAAATCAATAGAAATAAGGAGGCCAACATTTTGAGGTTTTACATTCTTTTTCTATGCTTTCGATTTTCTTGATCCTGCCTTGCAAACTAGTGAAAAACAATTTTTAAAAGAAACTTCAGTCTATCTTTATAGGGATAATCTACGCGTCTACCCTTATTGAGAAATAGGCGATGACTGGCTTTGACTCAGCAAATCAAGAGCTGAAATAAAGGCGAGTCACTTCTTTAGTTACAATGATTTGCTCTGATTTGTATTTATAACCCAAGACGAAAATCCGCATCTTAGAGATGCTGCTGATAGAGAGGGGCTCATGAACATAAATGGGGCGAAAGAAGACTTCGTTGCCATAATCCAAGCGATTTTAAAAATAATGAAGACCGAGGTGGATATTGATAAAACTCGTGCCGAAAAGAAAAGAATGGTACATACTATGAAACTCTCAGCTAATCTCCAAGATACCACCGAGGCATTGAAGCAATGAATACTTGCCTCTAACAACTCTGAACTCATTGAAAAGTCCGAAAAACTATTCCATGCAACTGAAAAATTTGTATCGAAAATTCAACAAGATCTCAAAATTACGCAAGAGCTTGCATGAACAGGGATGGCAATAGAGAAAGCTACTCACGATACGATGTCCCTCTTAAAAAAGCTCATTGCAAACACCAAGGACTTCGTGAATAAATTCAATGAGAACAGGGTTTCAGGAGATGAATTAAAGAAATTTCTGATCGACATTCAGGAAAGTCTCGAATTTCTCTACCAAGAATTACAAGTATTGGAGCCATTGCTCAGGGTTGCTCGAAAAATCACCAAAGATGTCAGCGTGCGTGAAGTCGCTGGTAGAGTGTTTAAATACTTCGGAAGAGAATTAAAAGACGGAATTACGGCGACTATAACTTCAGATAATGGCAATGCAGGTGACGTTATCGTTAGTACTAATACTGGGCTCATATTGCAGGTAATTCTGAATTTAATGGATAATTCCGTTTACTGGCTCAAGCAATCCAATAGCTCGAAAAAAGAAATCAGACTATTTTTGGATTCCAGCAGTAAGCGTATCATATTTGCAGATTCTGGCCCGGGAATTGACGTGGACATAATCGATCTTGTTTTTACGGAATTTTATTCGAAGAAGGTGGACGGAAGAGGCTTGGGATTGTACATTGTAAAGGAGCTTCTGGATAGAATAGATGCGGAAATTTCCGTCATCACAAACCCTGCCGAGAAGGTGTTAGAGTGAGCTAATTTTGTCATCCAATTCAAGAACCAACCTTAATCATGGAGGGAATAATTCTTTTTGCAGACGATCACATTTATACGAGTACTCGGCCTGAAAATGCCCTGTTTGAATCCATCAGGATGGATTTACCTGTTCTAGGCATCCATAACTTAGAAATGGCAGAGGCGGCAATCCAGTCAATCTGAACATTTCGTGCATTGATTTTAGATTGGCAGTTTTCTCCCGAAGATGATTTTTCAGATATGCTGGAGGAATGAGAAGTAGGTCCGACTGTCCCTTCCGCCAAAGAAGAGGCAACCATGGCATTCTTAATGAAGAACGATTTCTATTCTCTTATTTACGTCTATTCCGAGAAAGAAATTGAAGCAACGCATGGGACGGCATTAAAGGCAAAATTCGGTGACAGAATCAAATTTAAAAAGAAGGATGAGAATTTTACGAAAGAAAACATAGACGCCTTGAAAAAAGAACTTTTGGATGAGATCAAGGTCTGGGGTGATACCCAAAAGAACCTCTCGGTCCCAATACAATGGAGCATAGCAATAAACACCGCTTTGCAGAAGATATTCAAGGATTTATCAGCAATAGATCCAAATTGGATAACTGACGTCTATATTTCGGCAAAAGAAGATGGGGCGAACCCTGAGATTTTTGTTATCGAAATGTTGCAGCAGATTTTATCCGAGTCACTCGTTCAAGATGATCAATTGGGTAATGCGATTAAAGAAGAGTGAGAAAAAACATTTGCACCAATTGAGAATGATGAACGGAAGAGATCGTTGGCAGGACTTTTTAGCCGACTCTACTATTCCGAACTAAAGAACTGAACACCACTTGCCACTGGTGATATTTGTAAGATGAAGAATGGTCGCTTTGGAATTGTTATCACGCCTGAATGTGACATCAAAGATGCTCAAAAAATTGATCTTTTAGTCTTTACTAGTCAAGCGTTTCATGTTAAATTTCATTGAGCTAGCAAAATAGACAAAGCAATGAAGAGCTTCAATCAGGATTCGCCGAAACTACACTGTCTTCCGTCTTTTCCCGGAGCTTCTACTGACTTAAAGAAGGCTTGTATGACTGATTTTACCAAGGATCATATGATGATCCCAGCTGTAAATGCCAGAAGTATAAAAAGAAAATTCAAACTGAATTCACCTTTTATTCAACAGCTTCGTCAAAGGTACCTGTCCCAAATGGGGAGGGTTGGCGTATTAAGACTGCCCGATTCAGCAAGGGCATGGAATTTACCTTAATAAGTAAAAATTCCACTCAATAGTTTGGAATGGATACTCTCTCGTCCCGTTTCGAATTCGACCACTTTCCTCAAACCCTAGAAATTCATACAGTTACGAGAGATAATTAACTGCAATGAGCGAAATGGAGTTGACTGATAAGTCAATACGCTTATGACTGGATTCGCCACCGCGAAATCGAAGGTCTTGAGCCGGTCGCCGTCCAGGAACAACGGGGTCGAGAGGGTGTTTTCCCGCACGATGAGGGCGGTCGGGTTGTCGTGGAGCGTCATGTTCATCTTGGCGAGCCCGGCCGTGGCG
>CAIVSN010000046.1 GCA_903908595.1 uncultured bacterium | reverse complement strand
TGTCGATCGCCATACCCGATTGCGAATTTGAAATCCGGTTCGTCAATCCGAAATGGGGAATCGAATTGCATTTTCCGGAAAATCGTAGTATCTTTTTGGCACAAAGGATACGGACTCGGATTTTTTTATGCATTTCTTTATTTCCATTTCGCATGCCAATCGAAAATATAAACGATCTGTTTGAGGTGACGAAGACGGTACATTTCGAGCTGAAACCCAGCCTGTCAACTAAGAAACGCATTCCGAAGGCAGCGGACGGCAAGAAATACCTTTCCGATGCCCGTTTGTTCTTGCAGAAATCCGGGGAAGCCATCGGGATGATCGACGGAGTATTGAAACGGTTGCAAGCGGGGGAAATCGAAGGTATCGAAGTGAGCAAGGATTTCTTGAAACATCTCGATCACGTCCGTTTCGAGAAAATCAAGCCCGAATCATCCGGATCGATGTGGCTGGATTTCACATTGAAAGATCGGATTTTCAAGGAAGGCTGGACGGAGCCTAAAGACGGATTGATGTTCCAGGATTCGTTCGACGAAAAAATCGAAACCCTCCGAAAGAATTTTGGCATAGTGTCCAACCGCGATCTCGCGGTGACCAGATCCGAATTGATTAATCAGACCAAAAGCGACGAAATCCGCGCGATGAAACGGGTAGCGCTCGCTATCAAGAAGGCGGATTTGTTCCTGACCGGAGGGGAAAAAATGGCAAAACTCCATCCCGTCCGGGTCGGTCCCAATCAGACGGTCGAATTCCTGACCCAGTGGCAAGCCTACCGAATGGAATCGAACGATTTTTTCGAAGCGTGTTCGGCCGCGTATCGCTCGACCAAGGCCAATGGGGAAATCGAATGGAAGAAGTGCAGTATGAATTCGCGCGGATTGTACAAGAAGGACGTAGTCGGAGTCCTGAAATCGAAAATGGAAGCGGAATGGAAGCAATTTGAAAAATTTTCCGCCGAAAAGCAGGAATGGGCGGTTAAAATCAGCAAATGGAACGAAGAGCATTCTCGAGAAAAAACAACGGAAGAAGATCGACTTAAAAAATTCGTGAAATCAAGAACGGATTTGAACGACGAATTGGAAAATTGGAGAGAGGGATTTTCCGATTACGTCACGGGAACGAAACCTGATAAAAACGGAATAGAAAGGCCGGTCACCCTAAAAAAGGAAAAAATATCCGCCAGCGTGAAAGCCGGCAAGGCAAAACAAAATTTCCAGGCGCTCGAAGAAGAATATTTCCGACAGCAAACGCTTGATTTTTTCTCCGTTTTGCTCCGCAAGGATGGGAAATATTTCCTTGCCATGACAAAAAAGGACGACAAGGAAAATCTCGAAAAACTTCCGAGCGGCACCACGGCGGAATTCCTCGCCTACCGATCGCTTACTTTCAAGGCGCTCGCGAAATACGCGGAAAAGCAGTGGGATTACTCGCAAAAAAAACTCGCCGAGAAGTGCCGGTTTTCCGAATGAAAGCCGCAAAATTCGCAACCAAAGCCGGAAGATTTCAAGAATTATGTCGATCAATTGGCAAAATCGCTCATCCGAATGAACCGCGAGGAATGAAACGGATTTACCTGGAGCGCAAGCGAATTGCAAAAAATTATCGATACCGGAAACATCGATGGTTTCCGGGTTTTCGTGAATGAGAACTGTTACCGGAAAGAATGGCAAAAAACCGATTGGAAAGCCGTTTCCGATTTGGATGCGCAGGATAAAATCCTCCTGTTCCAGCTCTACAGCCAGGACTTCGCGATGGACGGGGATTTCGCGATGGACGATCGCGATCGGAACCGCACGAAAAAGGCCGGAAAAGACGAAATCCGGGAGAATCTCCACACGAGATACTGGCGCGATTGCCTGGAAAAAAACCTCAAGCACGTGCATATCGCTCCCGAATCCCGCATTTTTCTCCGGCCCAAGAAGGACCAAAACGATCTCGGTGGCGATATCGGAAAACTCCGGTTCCGCGAGGAGAAAATCACCGCCGATTTCCAGTTGGTATTGTATCCGGAAAAAAAGATTACGACGGTCGAGGCGAACGACGCCATCGTGAAGAAACTCACGGAAGCCGGAGTGAAAGCGTTCATTGGCATCGATCGCGGTGAAAAAAGCCTGGCGAACTATATGATCGTCGGACTGGACGGCAAAACCTTGCTGGACGAATCGGGAAAAGCGCTCAAAGGGGATATGACCTTTCAGAATACGCTCGGGGAATTCGTCGAGCTGCGGGATATTGAAAAAATTGGAAAAGAGAGCAAGAAATCCGAATACAAGCCAAATTTGAAAAACACGCTGGATTCGCTAAATTTGCCAAAAATTACCGGAGAAGACAAAAAACCCCATACCGATTGGAACCACCCCGAAATCACCTTGGAAATACTGCGTGATTGCCGGGCAAAAATGGAAGACGAACTCGACTCGGAAAACCCGAAAAACCTGAAACTCGTAGACCTTCGGTATCCCAATGGGAACCCTGATGATATCGACCCCGAAACCGGAAAAATCCGAATTGACCCGAAAACCGGGAAGCCCCGACCGGTGCGAGTGTATGACCATCGGCATTCCATGAATCACGCACGCCTCTTGCAACGGATCATCTACGAAATGTGGAAGAAAGATGAAATGCAGGATTTCATCCTCGCCAACGGTTCCACCGAAGAGAGCGAACGGTCCCGTTTTGTCTCGCAACTGCTCTCGTCCCGGGAAATCCGCGGAGGATATGTCGGCACTTTCGTCCATCAAATAGCGGAATTGGCGGAAAAATACCAGGCCGTGGTGGTTTTTGAAGATTTGAACGTGTCATACGACAGCGATTCGGGCGAGGAAGAGAATTTTCTCTCGGGCATCGTCGAAGCATGACAGAGTCCCAAGGAAAAAAACATTCTCAAGGGGATTTCGGTGTATCAGATGCTGGAGGAAAGACTGATCCGAAAACTCAATTATCTCATTACCAAAAAGAGCCACGCAAGCGGAAGGCAACTGACGCCAAAAATACCGAATCTCTCGCTTTTGCGCAATGTTTCCGAGGCGGAATTGAAGAAAGAGGACGTGAAGGAAATGCGGGATGCGGGAATGAGCGACCGAATAGGATGCGTGTTGTACGTCGATGAAGAAAATACCTCGAAAACCTGTCCGGAATGCGGATTCGAGCCGAAGAGAAATGAAACGTTCTAGGCAAAAGTAAAAAAATCCGATGCCGGAAAAATTGCCGTCGATTTCGTATTCAAGGGGAAAACTTATCGTTTGGACGATGGGCATCCGTATATTCTGAATTCAAAGGAATGACGCAAATGAATTTGGAAAAAACTTGGTCTGGAAGCTCAAAAATGGTCGGAAAACGAAGAGAAAAACCTTGCGGAAATTTTGCACGAAGGCAAGGCTTGATATTTTGGGGGGATTTTCAACATTCGCGAAAAGACCACGTCCATTGACCGGGTCATCTGTCCTTGTTGCCCATTCGATACCGCCACGCATCCGCATATCAAATCTTGAGACGAACTGGCCGCCTACAATATCGCCAAACGTGGAATGACTCTGTTTCAAGGCGAAAAAAGGATTGCCAAAACCATCTCGTCGTCACCGGTTCAAACGGTACAAAATTACCATCCGACCCCGAAGCCGGCCCAGAATTCCGCCGTTTTCAAGAGAAGCAACAAAACCCGTTAACTTCATTCCCATGCCTACGCTCACCGATTTTCTCATCCCTCTCGGCACGTCCGTGCTCACTACCGGAATCGGATCCGTCGTCGCTTATTACAAAGCGAAAACCGACTTCCAAAACGCACTGTCCCAAGAAAAGGAAAAACTCCACTACCGCTTCGCGGAAAAACTCTACGACAAACGATTCGATACCTACAAGGATCTCCTCGCGATAACGCAGGATATCGGCAAGGACGCATCGGCCACCGAATACCATGAAGAATCCAAGAAAAAACTCAAGCTCTGGCAAATGGAGAGCGGGGGATACCTCCTGCTCTCCGAGGAATCCCTCGAAGCCTTCTACCGGCTCAAGGACTGACTCGCGAAAAATCCCGGCGACGGGAAAAAATTCACCGAGCCGCAGAGAAAAAAGCTTTTCGAGGCGAGAAACGCCCTGCGCGGAGCGCTCCGTGGCGACTTCGATATGCTTCACGAAGGAGAAAAACGGGCGGAGGCCAAGGATGGGTAAACGGGATTTTTTTTACGTCTTTCTTCATCCCTTGGCATGTCCATGCTCTCTTGGGAATCCTTAGCCAAACTCAATATGACACTCCAGATTTCCGAAAGCGCCCACCCGCTGAGCGATGCCGACATATCGGCTTTCGAAGCCATGGGAAACATTCGCCTGCCCGATGCATATCGCGGGTTTTTGATGGCGCATAACGGAGGTAAGCCAATGCCAAAAAGGTTTGTCACGCTCGATAAAAAAGTGGAATCGATGGTTGCCATGTTTTTTCCGATTTCCACGGCTTGAGACGGTTTGCTTGGCGAATTCGAAGAATTTACCCTTTCTCATCAGATACCGCCAAATCTGATTTCCATTGCCATAACTCCGGCGGGGAACAGGGTGCTCCTGTCGGTATCCGGAAAAAATTCCTGAAGCGTCTATTATTGGTCGTATGACGAAGAGCCGGATATCCTATCGTGTTCTTACCGGTATATGCGTTTGATTTCTCCCAGTTTCGAAGATTTCGTTTCATCGCTCCGCTAGGTATCGGATCCGAAACTCCGGGAAAATCAAGCGGCGGCCAAGGATGGGTAAACGGGATTTTCTTTTTGCGTAATCCGGTGACTACGACCCCGATTAGGCGTTGGTACTCAGACATCGGAAAAACTTTAACGATGGACGGCGCGTTCGCGGACCCGGTCGCCCGAAGGCTCGGATGAAAGCGGCCCCGGGGGTCGAAAATTGCCCAGGATGATGCGTTCAGAGTACTGAATTCAATTGTATATTCAACCCAATTCGATAAGGATTTGAAAGCTCCAGTCGACCGAATATTTGAGAGGTTTGTGTTGTCTGACGTACTTGCCGGAAAGCATGCTGCTTCTTGGTTTGACACCTTGTTTAAGTGGTGCATCGCGAATTCTGGCTGGAGACAAGAATTGGTGCCGTCAAGTTTTGATGAAGCTGAAATTCAGGCGTTTCTGGCGAAGTTATCTTTGCGTCTTGACGCTTATTTGTAGGTGCTCGCCACTTTTGTAGTTGACACTTGACCCTTCCATCTTTTTCACACCAACTACAAAATTCTTGACTAC
Organism: uncultured bacterium; assembly: GCA_903908595.1. GTDB lineage: Bacteria > Patescibacteriota > Gracilibacteria > BD1-5 > UBA2023 > CAIVSN01. The sequence continues at coordinate 12,541 of CAIVSN010000046.1, read as the reverse complement.
ATTTTATACTCGACTATAATAATCTGGATTATTCTCCATTATTTCCCCATGAAACGATACCTCGACCCCTATATCCGGGCAGACCTCGCGAAAAAAATGGTTTTCATCGGCTGACCCCGTCAGGTTGGCAAGACCACGCTGGCCCGAAGCATCGGGGAATCCTTCGAAAACCCCACGTACCTGAATTGGGACAGCCGTGACGACCGCAAAGCCGTGCTTTCCGAATCGTTTCGGTGAGGAACGAAGCTCGTCATCTTCGACGAGCTCCACAAATACCGGGATTGGAAAAACTACGTCAAGGGCGTTTTCGACACGAGAAAGCAGGATTTTTCCATCCTGGTCACGGGCAGCGCGAGATTGGATCTGTATCAGAAATGAGGCGACTCGCTCCTGGGAAGGTATTACTACTACCGTCTCCATCCGCTGACGATAGCCGAACTGCTCCAAAAATCCTACGATCCGGAAATCTGACCCCGATTTTCCGAAAGCGTGCCAACGGAAATCTGGAACGACCTTCTGACCTTCTGAGGATTCCCGGAAACCTTCGAAGCGAAAGACCCGAGGGATTTGCGCCGTTGGCATAATGATCGCGAGAAACGCATCGTTCAGGAAGATATCCGCGACGTGAGTACCATCCGCGATCTTTCCACCCTGGAAATCCTCGTGAGCCTTCTGCCCGAACGGGTAGGGTCGCTTTTTTCCGTCAATTCGCTCGTCGAGGATCTTCGGGTGACGCATCGGACGGTATCGGCCTGGATGGACGTATTGGAGCAAATGTATTTCTGCTATCGGATCTACCCGTACCAGTCCACGAACATCAAGTCCCTTCGCAAAGAGCCCAAAGTGTACCTCTGGGATTATACCGGCATCGGGGATACCGGCGCGAAATACGAGAATGTCGTAGCGAACCATTTGCTCAAATACGTCCATTTCCTGGAAGACGTCCACGGAAAAAAAGCCGAGTTGCGATTCCTTCGCGACATCGAGCAACGAGAGGCGGATTTTTGCGTCGTCGTGGATGGCAAAATCGATATGATCGTCGAGGTCAAGGCGAAGAAAACGGCCATTTCCCCTCATCTCGCGTATTTCTGGGAAAAACTCGGAAAACCGCCGGCGTATCAGGTCGTTTTCGAGGAGGGGATTGACTCGGACCACGGGGGAATCCGAATGATGAGCGCTTCGAAGTTCCTTTCCGGGTTGGCGTAATTTCGCCTGACCCTCCAAAATTCGCTTTTCCCGCCAAACTGTGCTACCATGATTCGACATCACTGCCTTATATGGAGTCATACATACTCCTTTCGGAGCTCAACGACTACCTCTTCTGCCCGAGGTCCATCTACTTTCACCACATTTTCTGAAGGTACGACATGAGTCTGTACCACGGCGCCCCGCAGACGGCCGGCACCATCGCGCACCGAGCCATAGATAAGCAGGAATATTCCACCAAGAAGACCGTACTGCAGGGCATGCCCGTGTATTCCGAGAAATACGGCATCTCCGGCAACATCGACACGTTCGATACCGCGACCGGCGTCCTGACCGAGCGGAAGAAAAAAATCTCGCAAATCTACCTCGGCAATTGCCTCCAACTCGTCGGACAATATCTCTGCCTCGCCGAGATGGGCTACGACGTCCGATCCCTTCGCCTCCATTCGCTCGACGACAACAAGAATTACCCCGTGGGCATCCCCACTCCCGGGGACATTTCGCGTTTCGAGGAAATCCTCGACGCGTTCAAGAAGTACCGGATCGGCAAGGATTTCGTCCCGAATCCCCGGAAGTGCGAAAAATGCACCTACCGGACCCTCTGCGATATTTCACCCCCGTAACCATGATTACCTATCCCGATTTCATCGCGAAAAAAATGCTGGTCGTTTCCTCGGATCAACTCCGGGACCTCCGTTTCGCGAACGAAAACGTCGTCATCGAAGAAGACGGCAAAATCATCCAGCAAGTCTCGCTCCATACGGTATTTTCCATTATCGTCATCGGGGATTGCACCATCACGAGCCGGCTCATCGGCGAACTCAAAAAACACGGCATCATCCTTGCCCTGCTCCGCCAGAATTTCACGGTCGTCGAAGTGCTCGGGGGCGAAATGAACGGCAACACCCTGCTCCGGGAACTCCAGTACCGCCGGGATGGCGACGACCTCGAAATCGCGAAGCGGATCGTGGAGAACAAAATCTACTCCGAACAGCTCATCATCGACAAAATCCGAGAGAAGACCGACATCCAGAAGGAAACCATCGGCCAGCTCGCCAAGCTCCGCGCCTCCGCCCGCGACGCGACGGAGAACGATTCGCTCCTCGGCATCGAGGGGAGCGCGGCGAAGGCGTATTTCTCGACGTATTTCGACGGTATGGACTGGCTGAAACGGTCGCCGAGGACCAAATTCGACGTCAACAACGTCCTGCTCGACATCGGCTACACGTTCCTTTTCCACTTCATCGAAGCGCTCCTGCTCCTGTATGGGTTCGACGTGTACCACGGGGTCTACCACAAGCAGTTCTATGCCCGGAAATCCCTCGTCTGCGACATCCAGGAGCCGTTCCGGTGCATTGTCGACGAAGCCCTCCGCAAGGCCTACAACCTCGGGCAGATATCGGAAAAGGACTTCGGGCACGCCAACGGCGGATACTTCATATTGCCTCCGATGGTCAAGAAATATACCGTCATATTCTTCAATGCGATCATCGGTAACAAAGAAGAAATGTATGCCTACGTGCAGCTCTATTACCGCTACATCATGGATAACACCCGGGAATTCCCCAAATTCGTCCCCAAATAGCCCATGCTGCTCATTTCCTACGACATCTCCGACGACAAGGTTCGGACCCGGTTCTCCAAATTCCTCCGAAAGTACGGGAGGAGGACCCAGTTCTCCGTGTACGAGATCGAGAATTCCGAACGGGTCCTCTACAATATCATGCTCCAGATCGACGCGGAATTCGAGAAGCAGTTCTGACCGGCAGACAGCGTGCTGATCGTGCCGATTTCCGGGCCGAACGAGGACAAAATCGTGAGGTACGGGTATGCGAAAAACGAGGAATTGGATTTTATTTTTGTGTAATGCGAAAAAGCCGGATATACTCTGAGGGTACCGTTCGTTAAATATCTCGTGGAACCATCGGAAAGCGATACGACTCGCGTTTTCCACGGTTCCGTTCACCTTTTGTAAAAAAGGTGGAAATCCTATTGCTGGCTTTCGACCGAATGCAAACCTCGGTCTTAATTTTTCCAAACAACGTATTTAAGCCAAAACTCGTCGTCCCATTTTTTGAGATTTGTATCGATTTTGGCTTAGGTATGGGAAAGTTGCTGTCTAAAGCCACCACTGGATTTCTACTTTTGTAGATCGTAATGCTTCGCCTTTGCGCGATTGTGTCTAAAGCCACCACTGGATTTCTACTTTTGTAGATATACTGTCGTCACCCTTCCATATCGATGAAAGGTCTAAAGCCACCACTGGATTTCTACTTTTGTAGATCCAACCTCTGGAAAACGTACCTATTGGTCTAAAGCCACCACTGGATTTCTACTTTTGTAGATTTTTTGTATCTGCGTAGCTTTTCACTGCGTTCTGTCTAAAGCCACCACTGGATTTCTACTTTTGTAGATGGGAGGATGGCTCCGTAGACGGTTTCGGTGGCGTCTAAAGCCACCACTGGATTTCTACTTTTGTAGATCGGGAGAGGCGGCGGGGTCCCGCGACGCACCGGGTCTAAAGCCACCACTGGATTTCTACTTTTGTAGATGCGGCCGGGCTTTTCGTTTCGATGCGGTGCCAAGTCTAAAGCCACCACTGGATTTCTACTTTTGTAGATATCGCGCACTTGATGGGAGATTGCCATGTCTAAAGCCACCACTGGATTTCTACTTTTGTAGATTGGAAGACGGCGGCGCCGGACATGAAGGTCTAAAGCCACCACTGGATTTCTACTTTTGTAGATTCGGAGGCGCATCCATTTCATCCTTTGTCTAAAGCCACCACTGGATTTCTACTTTTGTAGATCGGAGAAGGCGAAGGCGGGACCAACGACGTCTAAAGCCACCACTGGATTTCTACTTTTGTAGATCAATAATCCGGTTTGGATATTGGAAAGTCTAAAGCCACCACTGGATTTCTACTTTTGTAGATAGCGGATGCCGTTTTTCGTGACGAACGTCTAAAGCCACCACTGGATTTCTACTTTTGTAGATAATAGAGGCTTGCCGAAAGCGAAGACGGTCTAAAGCCACCACTGGATTTCTACTTTTGTAGATCGGCCGCTTGCCGCGGCTAAACCGCTGCAGACGTCTAAAGCCACCACTGGATTTCTACTTTTGTAGATATACCACGATTATAGCTATACCTATATGTCTAAAGCCACCACTGGATTTCTACTTTTGTAGATTGGGACTGGTGGTTCGTGGTTGGATAGTCTAAAGCCACCACTGAATTTCTACTTTTGTAGATTAGTCGCGCGGGTCGAAATCGAGGATGTCTAAAGCCACCACTGGATTTCTACTTTTGTAGATTTTCTCCACCTACTCATTATCCAAACAGCCAACCCCGCCTGAAATCTCATTCATTTTCGTATTCCCGCCCCCGGCCTTTCCTTTTGGCATTTTCCCCACATCGGCTATAATGCCCCCGATAGGATGTAACCCAACCGGATCATGAAAAGACTCCCCATTGGAAAACAGTCGTTCGTCGCGATACGGACCTGAGAGCCGACCGTGTATATCGACAAGACAAAATACGTTCACGACCTTATCAACAGCGGGAAAGACACCCCTTATTTCCTCTCGCGCCCCCGCCGCTTCGGGAAATCCCTCTTCTGCGACACCATCAAATGCCTCTTCGAAGGGAAGAAAGAGCTGTTCGAGGGACTGTTCATACACGACAAGTGGGACTGGGAGGTAAAATATCCCGTGATCAGCATCGTGTTCGGGGACGGTTTTTACGACGACCGGGAATACCTGAAAAGGAGCCTCCAGAACATCCTGAGGACCCATGCGGAAAAATTCGGCGTTTCTTTGGAGGCCGAAAACATCGCCGACCGCTTCCGGGAGCTCATCGTGAAGGTTTCCGAGAAAGCCGGCCGAAAAGTCGTCGTCCTCGTCGACGAATACGACAAGCCGATCCTCGACAAGTTAGAATCGCCGGAAACGAGCCTCGGCATCCGCGACGAGCTCAAGGGCTTCTACTCCGTCATCAAGGGGGCCGACGAGTACCTCAAGTTCGTCCTGCTCACGGGGGTGACGAAGTTCTCGAAGGTATCGCTGTTCAGCGGGCTCAACAGCCTGGAAGACCTGACGCTGGACAAGCGCTACAACGCGATATGCGGGTACACGCTCCCGGAAATCCTGGACAATTTCTGACCGGAAGGGTATCTCGACGGGGTCGATTTGGAGAAGATGAAAGCGTATTACAACGGGTACAGTTTCGGGAACGTGACGGAGACGGTCTACAATCCGTTCGGGCTCCTGAACTTCTTCTCCAAGAAAGAGTACGGCAACTACTGGTTTTCTTCCGCGACCCCGTCGTTCCTCATGAAGCTCATGAACCGGCGGGGGGAGGATTTCCGGCTGACGGACCTGGAAAACCTCGAGGTAGGGAGCGAGATCCTCGACAGTTTCGACGTGGACCGGATCAGCCTCAGGACGCTGCTGTTCCAGACGGGGTACCTCACGATCAAGGGCATCCAGGCGTTCGGGACGAAAACGGCATATACCCTGGGCATACCGAACGAGGAAGTGCGGAGCAGTTTGCACGAATATCTCATACGGGACTATCTCCTATTCGACGACTCCGATTTCAAGCTCGACAAGCTCAAAAGGCTCCACCGGTCGCTCTCGTCCGGGGACGTCGCCTCGTATGTCGAGATCGTCAAGGAGATTTTCGCCGGGATACCGTACTCGAACTATACCAACAACGACATCAGCGCGTACGAGGGGTTCTACGGGAGCGTGCTCTACGCGTTCATGGCGTACACGGGGATAGGGTTCGTGGCAGAGGACTTCACCAACAAGGGGCGGATAGATTTCACGCTGACGTACGGGAAGTACGTGTATATCGTGGAACTCAAGGTAGAAGCGAGCGGGAAGAAGGCGCTCGATCAGATCCGGGATCGGAAGTACGCGGAGAAATACGCGGGGGCGGGAAAGGAAGTGTTCCTGATCGGGCTCAACTTCGACGCCGCCGCGAGGAACGTGGGGGATTGGGAGGTGGGGAAGGCGTAGGGTTCTATTTGATCACTTACTTATTTGGTACATTTTAGGGTTCAAATGGCAGGGCTGGTTGAACAATTGCCCCATGCTTTATAAAATTGCATCCAATAATCCCAACATACGTTAGGTCAGTTGTCCGTAAAAGACGAAGCATAGGACGTGGATCATTGTTTCTCTCGGCATATCGCATCTGCCGAATCTTGAAGGGGTCGAATATAATATCATCTAGAGTTCGTAGGATTGGTATACGTAGTAGTTGCATTGATGCAGGATGTCGTGCAACTGGTAGTAAACGAAGTATACGGAGTGGAATAATATCAATAAAAATAAGCTGCATACGATCAATTATTGCAATTTAGATATGTTTCTACCGAAGAACAATTGCAACTGGTCGATTGATAATAAACAGTGAGCGTACCTCAATGGGGAAATACGTTTCCATTGAAATTACATGAAGCGCATCATGTTTCGGAAGAAGATTGATATTGATACGTTCCATTCAAAACTCAATTAGAACAATTCCGGGTTTGGGACACGGGGGATCATCAGCATGAATACGTACTGGATTGATACGCGGTAACATTGGATCAATTGGTAAGATTTCATCACCATGGCAAGCTGCAAGCACTGCTAAAATTCACGTTCCCGCTCACCACACCCGTCTCATTTCCCCCGCTATCCTTCCATTTCATCGTTATATCCTTGTTCCCTTCTCAGGTCGTCACCGTGATGTTTTTGCCGCTCGTACAGGTTTCCCAGGCGTTTCCCCCGCTCGCGAGTCAGGTTCAGGAAACATACATCTGCGTCTGGGTGCTTCATGCGGCATCCGTAGGACAAGTAATGGTAAGCGCTACGGATGTCGAAACCGTGGTCGCCGGCATGCTAAAATTTCATCAGGTCGGAGCCGTATTGTTCGAACTCGGAGCCGTACCGACGGCGCTTCATCCGAGTTGGTTCGTCACCAAGCTCGTTCCGAGGGAGGAAAGGGTGGAAGCATCGGCGGCAAGTACGGTTGCGACACTTCGCTCGGTAGCGATATCCGTTCCGGAATAAGCTGCCTTGAGGTTCGTCATCATCAAGGCAATCTCCGTTGAGGAGGCCGGGAGTCTCGCTCCGGAGAACACTACCGCACCGGGAACGAACGAACCCCCATTCTTAAGGGGCTTTCCATTGAAAAGCAGGGTTCCGGAGAGGGAGGTGACATTCAATATCCCGTCGATCGACGTTCCGCTTGAAGTCACGATACTCGGTACCGCAAGGACGTAGACGAGACTTCCGGTCGTAACTTTCGCGGTAAGTCCTCCGTAGTTTCCTTGGACGTAGGCAACAGTCGGATCTCCGGCAGCGGCCGAAGCGGTATCCACGAGCACGTTTCATATCGCGGTCGTAGCGAGGTCCCACTCGTTCTCTGCCTTAAGTTGGTAGGCCTTGCCTTCCGTAAGGGAGGAATAGACGTAGTCGGTTCCCTTCAGGGGATCTGTCGGTTTTTCGTTGAGTCCGCCTCCGGCGATGGAACTCCGGAAGTATCGCATGACATTCGTTCCAACGGTTCCCTGTTTCCAGACAACCCCTCCGGAATATGTCACCGAGAAGGCATTGTCCGGTACGGGATAGGATCCCGAAGTGACAATCCCAATATCCAAAGACTTGGATACTAGTGCGAGGTCTCCGATCCGCGCAGAATCCCGAGCTCGGGATGAGTATCCGCCGATGGAGAGGAACCCAATGGTGCCAAGAATCGCGAGTATTGTGATAACGACCACGAGCTCCACCAGGGTAAATCCTTTGAGTTTCCGAAGTGCGGAAGGTTTTTTTGAGTTTACCATAAAGTGTATAGTGAATGACGTGGGCATCAGTGCGCAACATACTAGTATATAACGGACCAGATGCAAATGAAATATTGCTATCGAGTTGCTATTGCGCCGTTTGATTCTCAAGGTATTTTTCATATGCAATCGGCATTTCCGGGCCCTTCCAAACAGCAATCCATACGGGTTCCGCTCACACTGACCTCAGGCATCACCGGAGAAATGGACTCATCCCGGGAACCAACGCAACCCGTCTCTCGGTCATTCCGAAATTTCATAGAGCGTTATGAGCCCAAGGAAGCACATATCGTAAACGGCTCCCTGGATCGGGAAATAACGACAGGGAAGACTACCGTGCGATTCGTCCCGTATCACGCTTTCATATAATGGCATCACGGCTTTTTTTCTCGGTCCGATTCCCCTTGGGCATATAATCGAATTGCAATGGTTCCAGACCAAGGCCAAAATTATCCGCATGGCTCCCCCCTATGCGATGAGCCATTTCCATACGGGCAAAATGCGTATGTCTTTTCCGGCAACAGATAATTCTTCCTCTTTGTCATCATACGTGAGTATGATTCCCGAACTGAGACGATGCGTTTCCATGGCTTCCAAAAGCCCTTCTGTTTCCCTCTTTTTCGTTTCGATATCGACCAGTCAATAACATACCTGGATAGCCTCTCGAATGTTTCAGGCTTCTCGTATGATAAAATCGCATTCCTTCTTCTCCCGGTGATAAAATATCTCTTTCCCCCGTCGTTTGAGCTCAAGGAATACGAGATTTTCCAGTCTTTGACCATGGTTCGGAGAAAAGCTGAATCCGAGTTTCAGGAATCAGAGATCGGATATGTATGATTTTTTGAGCGACAGTTCTTGATTTTTGAGAGAATAATCGAATTTTTGCACAAAAAAACAAAATTGGCATCTTCCAGATAGGAGACATAGTCAGATATGGTTTCCCGGCTTACGGCAAAATCCTGTTTGATGATCTTGAAATACGCGTTCACGGAAAATTCCTTTGCATAATAGGTGAGAAAGTGTTTTATGAGATTTTTTACCAGACGGTAGTTTTTGATACGGTATCGCTCGATCAGGTCTTTGTATATCGTCAGATCCACGTATGAATTCAGGGTTTCTATCTTTAATTCTTCCTTGATGAGTTCGGGAAAGCCTCACCATTCCATATATTGGCGAAAATGCTCCTTGAGTTTTACGAGCCTGTTTGAAAAATATATATTTTGATCGAATGAAAACGATGAGAATTTCAAGAATTCCGGAAAACTCAGCGGATAGATATGAAACGGGAGCGTTCTTCCCCTCAGTTCCGTGGCAAGCTCTTTGCTGAGGAGTTTCGCGCTCGATCCCGTAATGGCGATTTCGAATTTCTTGGTTTCATAGAGTCTCTTTACGAAAAGCGCCCAAGCGTCGACATTCTGTATTTCGTCAAAAAATACGTGAAGTTTCTCTTCGGCGTTGTCCGGATAGAGCTCGTAGTTGGCCGTGAGTATCTCATCCAGATTCGTTACCGTAAGTCCGGATAACCGCTCGTCATCGAAATTGACAAAGATAATCCGTTTTTCCGCCCCCGCTTTTTTCAGGTCATGCATTCTGGAAAAAAGCATATAGCTTTTCCCGACCCGTCTCATTCCGATGAGCGAAACGATCTTGGCCGTATTGGGAAATACGAAATCCCTCCGGATGATACTGAGGTTCAACTCTTGATTCTCAAGAATTCTTTTTTTAAATATGTCTTTCACGGAAGATATATTATACCCAATAAGAATTGGTTTCCCGGTTTTTCCAGTCACATATCCGGACATCTTTTATTTTTTTCTTCGGTCACTTATTCCCGATAAGCCCCCGAAAGAAGAAAAATAAAACCTGTTCCGAATCTGTAACCGTAAAATACCGAAAACCAATTCCTATTGGGTATATATCATATAGTTGTCTTTCATAGAAGACAGTTTTAGTATTTTTTTTATGTAAATAATTGCAAATTCTTGTTGGCATACAAAAGCCCGACGGTTCGAAAAAATCCATCGCGAATTATTTTCACCATTTGGAAGAGGCGTTTTTTGTCATCGGTGTGGAAAGGTTCTCCTTTGGTCAGGAGAAACGTCTCGAAGCGGAAGGATTCGACATCCGGGTGGTTCCGGCGTGAAAGGTGTTCATATAGCCCAAATCAATGCTCGCCATTGGCCGTGCGCCATCGGAGTGACATGGATTCGGCATACCCCCTCCAAAATTCGCTTTTCCCGCCAAACTGTGCTACCATGATTCGACATCACTGCCTTATATGGAGTCCTACATACTCCTTTCGGAGCTCAACGACTACCTCTTCTGCCCGAGGTCCATCTACTTTCACCACATTTTCTGAAGGTACGACATGAGTTTGTACCACGGCGCCCCGCAAACGGCCGGTACCATCGCGCACCGCGCCATAGACCATCAAGAATATTCCTCCAAGAAGTCCGTATTGCAGGGCATGCCCGTGTATTCCGAGAAATACGGCATCTCCGGCAACATCGACACGTTCGATACCGCGACCGGCGTCCTGACCGAGCGGAAGAAAAAAATCTCGCAAATCTACCTCGGCAATTGCCTCCAGCTCGTCGGGCAATATCTCTGCCTCGCCGAGATGGGCTACGACGTCCGATCCCTTCGCCTCCATTCGCTCGACGACAACAAGAATTACCCCGTGGGCATCCCCACTCCCGGGGACATTTCGCGTTTCGAGGAAATCTGCGGGCATGTCAAAACTTACTTCCCGTGAGCTATGCCCAACATAGCTTTAAACACAAAAGACGACATTTCTATTCTAAATTGACTCCCCACGTTTTCTTTCTTGCGATATCCCGTCGAATGAGTATGCTTTGCCCCTAATTTCTCAATCTTTATAGATGAATAAAAATTTGAAAAAACTCGCGCTCTCCGTCCTTTCGATATTTTGCCTTGCGGCCATGTTTGTCGTCGAATCACCTGCCTATGCGTTTCCCAAGGCAAGTTTTTCGGATAAGAACGAAATATCCAAGAGGTACGACGAAATGGCAAAAGCCTATGACTTCAAATATTCCTCTTGGGGAATCAAGTCATCGAAGCGCATCAAAACCATGGAAAACAAGATCGCCCTTGCCTACAAGAACCTTGCCAAGGCAAAAACTGAAAAACTGAAAAGCCGTTACGAGTCCCAAATCGTTCAATATCGCAAAAATTTGGATGCGGAATTGCTGCGATTGAGCAAGCTGGCCAAGCCTCAGGATCCGACTACGACCAGCGGTACCGAACAAGTGACCAAGCCCCTTGATACCGTCGTCGCTTCCGGTTGGGCGTCCGTGGATACCAACTGTGCTAAGCCCGACGTTTCCGTAGGTTCTCAGGTGTGGGCCGGTTGCAACTCCACTATCGGTTCTACTGCCGAGACGTATTCGGGAACTTGCGAAAATTATATAGGAACGTCCACTGCGAGCACTTCCTGCATGAGTGTTACCGCCAAAGAGAATTGGCCCGGCATTTCCGCTTCCGCCCCAGGGTACTCCGTTGCCATCTCGGGTATTTCTACGAATGTCTATGGCGCCCTCTATCGATGGGATACAATGGGCTTGAACGGCTGTTTCGCCTCCGGCATCGCGGGGAGCGATACCTTCTGCCCGTGCAAGGCCGGGTACCATGTGCCGACCCATGCCGAATGGGATACCCTCGAAACCAATCTCGGATGTTCCGGGGAGAATAAGCTAACGGGCGATACTACCGGATACGAATGCACGACCATGACTTCCGATTCCGAAGCGAACGCCTTCGGCTGGACTGCCACCAACCCGAACTCGCTTAGGAATAGGCTCGGCTTTTCCTTGGCGGGGTATTGCGTTGGCGGTTGGTGTGGCGATCGTGGACATTCCGGATATTATTGGTCTTCGTCCGCCTTTTCTTCGGGCGGCTCATGGTATCGGCGCTTGCGTTGGTCATTCATGTCCATATATCGTGACGAGGATGCTCCGGATCTCGCTTACTCGGTCCGCTGCCTAAAGGATTAATTCAGCCCCTTGGGATCCTCGCTTCCCCTCTTCGTTCATAGGAAAAAGCGACACGACGGACGGTTTTGTTCGTCCCCATTTTTGGAATAAGCGGAAAATATGGCATTTCTTGGCTACGGATATCGGAGCGATCCGAAAATGCAGTACGCCGGAGAAAAGTCGAATGATTTCTCGATTTCCCGAGCGATTTTCCCGTTCAAAAATCCAATATTTGCTTAGAGGCATAATCGGAGTAATTTTCAGAGTATTCCAAATCGAAAAGGTGGCGAAAGAGAAATGCCTCACTTCCGCCGAATTTTCGTATTGAAAAAATCTCATAATCGCCTAACGTGTATTTTTCTCATTCCACCGCCCCATGCAAGAACCGAACTACCTCCGAATCATCCAGAACGAACTCGCTTTCCAGCCCCGCCAAATAGAAACCGTGCTCGCGCTCGTGGCCGAGGGCGCTACCGTGCCGTTCATCGCCCGGTACCGGAAGGAGCG
>CAIVSN010000045.1 GCA_903908595.1 uncultured bacterium | reverse complement strand
GCGGTTCCCCCGCAGGTTCCGGCGCAGTCCTTTGTTTTCGTCGATCCGCAGACGCTGTCGCATCCGCTCGGGGCGTAACAGCTTCCCGGCGTTCAGCAGGAATTCGGCGCGGCGCAGGCCGCGGGAGTGACGGGACATATTCCATCGAAAACTTCTGTTCATGAAGGACAAAAAGTCCGTACTATACAACTTTGAGCACTAAAGTCACCCGTCATATTTTGTACCCATTCTCAACGAATACATCGTAAATCCCTATTTCCAAATGGTTCATAAGTAATTCAGTTTATTTTTGGAGCTCAAAATCCAATCCATCATATTCAGTTTACATTAATTTCTGTTGCATTCACTGATGAGCTTACGCTTCGTCCCGATATTTCAGCATCCGTAAGAGAAGCCTGTCTTCCGATCGTTCCTTTACATTTTATCCCTGTAACTTTGTCAGCCCAATTGATCTCAGCTCCTTCACAATATAATGCTTCACAGGAATTTGTAGCAGTATTTATTTTTTGCCAAGAAGGACATATTGATGGCGTCCCCGGCCCCGTAGCACACCCCTCCCCGCTGTATCCGTCAAGGCAGGAATAGTAGCAACCCGAAGCGATTTCCGGCAAGTCGGGATTGTGATATTTCCAAGACTCATATGGAGTCAAGGGAGACCTGTAAAGGGTTCCGACATGCGCGAAGGTCGGATCCGCCACGCAGTTATTCCATGAAAGGGTGAACGGAGTGCTCGTCTTATCGGTTCCCGAATATCATGTCTTCACATATCAGGTATAGGTTCCGTTCACGAAAAACTGTGGATAATTGGGATCCAGAAACATTCCGCTCCTGAGCTCCAATCTTCCGGCAGCCGGATTGACCTGCCAATCGTCGGCATGGCCGTCATAATCGGAACCCAATCGCCTCCATTCGCTCGGATCCTCACACGTGTTGGCGTTGCTTAGGGGAGACTTCGCACAAGTCCAAGTATTGTTCGGATCCCCGCCGGAAATGTATCCATAGACTCTCTCTCCTATGGTAAAAGCGTTTTTCGGCGACAGGTTGATATCGGTCCAAACGTAGGTCGGAGGGGTTACGGCCACCGGACACATCTCCTGCGCCAGCGATCCGGCCGTCGTCCCGTTCAGGCAGAAGTGCGGATTCAAATTGCTCGTCGAGCACGTGCTGTCGGCGATTTCGGTATTCGGCGCGATGGTCCGGGTATCGGGAATATTATTGTAGTTCAATATCGTATTGGACTTGTAACAGAGGCCCGTGATTCCCGCAGGGCATGTTACCACGGGTTTCTGGCCGTTAGTAATCCCATTCACCGGGAGGGTACTCAAACCCCCGTTATATACGAACGTCCCGTTCAGGTTCAGGCTCGCGCAGGCTTCGTTGAATATCGCGTACGGATAGCCGTACTCTCCGGCCAGATTGACTCCGGCGCCATTCGCGGTATCGAACATGTACCCCATTCCCACGATTTTGCAACATGAGGAATTCGTCTGCGGAGGCGCGGTGGATCACGACCCCACGATGCATGGCGCCGGCCCGTCGGCCATACAGACTCAGGAAGGACAGATCGAATCCGGAAGCGGAAGGTTGACGTCCGTCTGGGTTTCGTCACGGATATCACACCGGTACCATTTGTTGTCGCTGCTTTTTACCACATCGTTCGCCTTCACCTGCAATCCGCCGATCGTACACGTCTGAGGCGATCCGATCTGGATGGTTCCGGTATTCGTCGCGGAGTACCCGAGGCTCGGTCCGGTCTGCGAAGCCATTTCGCAGAGACGGGTCCGGTAGTTTTTCGTGCAAACGATGGTACATGGCTCGCTTATCAACGGCTTTGCTATGCTGCTGCAGAAACTGTCGGCCTGTTGCGATCCGTCCGACCGTATGCATTTCGCGATGCGTTTCTTGGTTGCCAAACCGGGTCCGCACGCACCTTGGCATCCGGTCCAATTGGATACTGCCCAGTAATAGGTATAGGGCGGAAGCGGTACGTACGGCGGACACCCCGCCAATCCCGCTTCCTGTACTTGGAACGGTCCGACCGGAGCCGTAGCGAAAAAGTATCCGGGATTGGAAATGTGTTTGGAAAAATTATAATACTGGGCCGTCCCGTAACTCGCCGGAGGCGGAGGACAATTCGGACCGGCCTTCTGCTTGAGGAGTCCGTGGGTAGTGTTCACGTTGTTCGTGAGTCTGGCGGCAAGCGGATCAGTGGTGTCGTTCAAAAGGAGGAACAGGTAGGACGCCACGAGACAGGAATTGGAAGTCGTATCGAACCGGTATCCGTCGGCACAGCCCCAATCGCAGGTATTGATATTCGGGAACGGCCCGAGCCCGCCGACCGTCTTGCCGGTAAACGCTCCCGTGGTCGGATTGACTCCGAACGGCGCTTTCCAGACGACTCAGACCGCGTTCGGCTTCGGAACGCCGGCGGGATTGGTCAGGCACTGCTTCGGCTCCAAGACGGATGTTACGGGTTTTTCACACAATGAATTCACTGCTTGGCTCAATGAACTCATTGCGTCGTTCCCGAACGGATCCGTCGATTTGAGATTCCCGGTGATCGTGAAATTCTTCCAGAGGGGATCTATCTTAACGCCCGTTCCGGTAAAACAACTCTTATCCTTATTGGAATCGAAAATATTCGAAGCGTTGCCGGTAAGGCCAATCTTCGCGGTGGTATTGTCGACTTTGATGAATCTTCCCTGATTTTTGTAGTCATTGAACGTGGTACTATTCGGCGCATAGGTAGTGCCGTCATCATCGCGACGAGAGTTGTCCTTGGCCGTGACCCTGAGATAGTTCTTCCCTTCGACGAGGCAGGAGTCGAGCCTCATGCCGCCGGCAAGCTTGGATTTGAGACTCGGAAGCCCGGCTCCGGGAGCTCCCGCATCGCTCGTCGAGGGAGCATCGTATTTGAGGGTAATGGTCTTGAGACCGGATTTTACCCCGCTTGCGGCAGTCGTGCTTGCGACGACGCTGGCAACGTCAGTAGGTAGATCGTACGTGGCCTGGCATTTCCCGATTTCGACGAGGATTTGGGAAACCCCGGAAGTGGCGTCGCTTACGACGATCTCCATATTCTGGAGCAAATCGGGATTCGCTCCACCGGTCGTATTGATCTGTATCCGGCTCTTATAGTATTCGCACCCGGTGAGTTCTCCCGCAGCGTAACTTTCCCTGTATTTCAACATATTGCACCAGTTGTCCGCATCGATATCGAATAAGGAGGACACGTTGTTGACGGTGATGGTAGGCCCGGAATAATCGGGAGTCCCATAACGACCCATGACCTTGCAGGTGGGATCGCTTTCGAATGGGGAGCTACGGGTGACGGATCCGAGCTGGTTGTATGAAGTGATAAGGTTGTCGGTGGATCAGAAGGAATTGCAGACGCCGTCGGATCCTCCGAGATAATAGGTCGCATTCGAGTTGTACGCGCCGTCGCCGTCGTAACATGTACGGCTTCCACTTCTCACGGACGGAATATGCGGGGTCCCGACCGCCCACTTGTTACAGGATAGAGAAAGATCATTCGTGAGCTTTTGCCCGTCGGACGAGGAAGCATACGTAGGATTCGCTTCATTCTTAGGAACGTCTCCCGGACCGTATCCGTACTTGGTTAACGAACTAAAGGTGGAAACGTAGCTGTAGTAGTAATCGCACCCGAAAGAAGAATGGCGGCAGGTAGGATACGAAGTGCAATATGGAGTTGACCAGGAGACGCAGTACGGAGTTGACATGGAGAGGCAAGGCGCCGCTCCGTATGCCGTGCAGTACGAGGCGGATTCGGCGCATGATCCATCTGTTTTGTAAGCGATACAGTACGAGGAAGTCGAGATGCAAGACGCTGATCCATACGCCGTACAATACGGAGTTGACATGGCAGTACAATATGGCGTCGACCAAGCAAGACATGATCCGCAAGCACTGCTACTCCCCTGGGAATACCGTTTGCATGCCCCCTGATTGCACTGGGCATTGGATGGATCATACGTGAACGATTTGTTATTGCACGTGATACTGCTCGTGTAATCCCCCGTTCTCAGCGTACCGGGGACAATTCCGGCATGGGCCTCGCCAAAAAACGAGAGGAACGTTCCGAAGCTGGCGGCTGCTACCAGGGCGAGGAGAGATAATTTTTTCATATTCGGGATATTAACGGTTTACTTGGAAGAGTCGGCTCGGTACGGAATTCCATCTGAGGTCGCGTTCGATGATGATTGGGTATGGTTGGTACTTCACGTCGGTGATATATCGGAGCTGTCCGTCAACTTGCGTGGTTTTCGTATCGATTCCCGTCAGTCCTCCGGCCTTCATCGAGACCTGCCATGCCGGCGGCGTGGTTACAGTAGATCATGCCGGATACTCGTAGTACGGCACCAATTTCGTAGCGTCAGGTTCGTTAATGTCGCCAGTCATAGAACTCTTCGCTCTGAGGGTATACGACCGAGTGAAGACAAGGTCGAAAATCTGGGATACGGACACGCTGCAATTGTCCACGATATACGGACATACCGGAATATCCTCTTTCGAACCGGCAATGGTATTGAGCGTCAGGATGCTTCAGAAGATGGAGAGCTGATTGCTAAGACTGCTTACTTTGGCGGTATTATTGGAGTAGAAGATATTCTTGCCGCTGATTTTATCGGTCTCGTTGTACGATACCATCGGTCCTTGCGCGAAGAGGAAAGAATCGATATTCGTAACTTTGGCATCGACGAACATCCAACCGCTCATGTCGGGACTCTGGATATTCACGTCGCGCTCCTTGACCTCGACGTTCGCGAGCCCGGTATCGTTCATGACCCCGAGGAAGAATTGCCCGTCCGACTGCGTGCCGTCGTCATTGAGCGTCGTGATGTTCGATTTGATATAGAGGGAACCGTTCTTGACGATAAGGGCGCGTTTCTTGTCGATAATACAGGTGTTTCCGTCCGGGAGTCCATTACACTTGATGGTCGTATTGCCTTCTACGAAAGTAACCAGTTCGCCATTGACATTCATCGTATTGGCATCGGATCCACTGAATGCGGAGAAATCCTCAATCACGATCGGGGCGGTGGGAGTTGCCGTATTAGCCTTCAGCCACTGTTTCGGAGACCCGGAGGATCCGAATCCGCGGGAAACGGTCGCGACGTTCTGTTTGATGTTCGCAATCAGGGTCGTCCGGTTGAGTTCCCCTTCCACGTTGACGTTCTTCTGGGTCTGATTGACATCGGTAGTGAACGAATTATACCGGTTCGACAGACCGATAATGGCAACGTCGTTGACCGAGGCTAACGTACCGGACGCAGCTAACCCGAGCGGTACACCGATCGAATAGGAAGTCGGACCATCGAAATAGTTTCTCGACATTTCGTACTCGGTCGTGGGAGTAGGCGCGACCGCTCCGTTTATCAACTTATTCAGATTTCGTCCTACCGATGGGATTTTGATCGTGTATGTTCCACCGGAACTGTAGGAAAGCGCCGTAACGAGACCGGTTCGGAGATCCTCCTTTTTGTAGGTTTTACCCGACATGGTGCTCATCTGTACGTCGGCGTAGAATCCGCTTCCGGTGAAATTGTTTGCCGGGGTAATCGAAGGGATGAGAGCTTTGCTAAAGATATCGTATGGAACGTTATCCGTCGTCGATTTGTACTTACCCGGCAATTGCGTGGTCGCGAACGGGTTGATTTCGCCGTCCGTCGTGTATTTGACTCCGGAACTGATATCGGATCCCGTTAACGTAGTAGATCCGGTCCGGGTCCTGTAGACCATGAGTGTCGGCTGCACATCCTTGGCATTGACGCCGGTATCCATAGATACGAGGTACCGTTCATAGATATTGTAATTCGGGAAGGTCGGATTGGTTTCGATACTGTAGAGCTTCTTGTAATGTTCGCTGTAGAATCCATCTACCAACTCCCTCATGTTGTCGAATCCGTATACGTACGGCGACGCGAACTCAAAATTCGGGAACCGGGAATTGAGGTTGGCAAAGGATACGCCGCCCGCGTCCGGATACGATACCTGTCCATATTGCGTTCCGTTCAACGTGATGTTTTTGAATCCGCCGACTTCGGCGAGACCGCCCTTGTTGACGACCGTGAGCGGAGCGGTAGTTCCGGCAGTTGCGTCGAATGACCCGTATCCGAGCCTTCACGTTACGGTCGAAGGGTAGGTCATCGATAACGGCACGTCTGCTGCCGAGGAAATCCTGTTGGTCGTGTTGTTGATTTTCTTCACGGATAGGACGGATTTGTCGCTCAGATACGGATACGCTCCCTGGGTTGGTACCGGAGAATTGAGCGATATGGCGTAATTGGCCTTCGGACCTCCCACGGCTTCGGTACCTTCCGTCATGGAGACAATTCCCGTGTCATTGATCGCTTCGGCATAATCCAACATTTTCGGCGACGGATTGAGATTGGCTACGCCGACCAATCTGACGCCGACGCCTCCGGAATTCTTGAGCTGGTCGACGTGGAGGCCATTCTCGAAGGTCATCGTGGAGTCCACCGCCTTTATCTGGAGATTGGAATTTTCTTTGGAAACGACGGGGACGACCTTGTTCGCGTAGGCGTCTTTGACATCGTAGGAGAGCCGGTAATTGCTCTTGCCGTTCGCGATCATCTGGGTCGGATTGGTCGCGGAAGCTCCGTTCTCCGTGGAAATCGCGAGTTTCGATTGATCCTTGTTGACGTCGTTGGCGACGACCCGGAACGAGAGATCCGGCGCGATACAGTTGTTGACGAGGTCACAGAGCTGTGTCGTTCCGTTTCCAGTAGTATTGGAGAAGTATTGAACCCCGTATTTTCCATAGGTGGAATTGCTACCGGCCCAGCCCATGTGATTGTCGACGAGGCTGAAGTTGGTATCGGAATCCGTTCCCTCGTTCTTGAACCGATCGAGGAAATTGATTTTCTGATCGAACGTGCTAGGATCGGAGAAACTCTGGATTTTGATGACGGGCTTATTACCGGCATTGACATTGATACCGGCATTTCAGAGTCCCGCGTACGACAGCGAAGTGTCGGAATAAGCACTGCTTGCATAACCGATGGCGGAAGCGGGATTAACGCCCGTATTGCCCGTGATACCGTTGTCGTTGAACTTGTATTTCAGGGGAATGGCCGTGCTCGCGGCAAAAAACCGGGAAACCCCGTTGGAAGTGGGGGTGAAGCCGGCGGGATAAGCGTTCGTGTCATAGACCGTGGTAGAATCGTCGAACTTGAGGAGCATTTCTCCGGCAAGTATCGGAGCATTCGAACCGGTACCGGCGAGGCCGTTCCCTCCCCAGTTCGGAGGCGTGTTATCGCGGACGGCATAGAACGCGGTTTCGGAATAGTTGCCGGAATTGGCAATCCCGGTCGGGCTTACGCTTTTGTCGTAGAGACGGAGCCGGTACTTCTGTTGGGTATTGGGATTGTTCGTGCTGAGGTTCGACGTGGCATACTCGGTCGACATAACCGGGGCTCCCGAGACAGAAGTGTTTCCCGTCTCCGGCAGCAATTGGAATCCGTTGACGCCCGATTCGAGATCTCCTATCGGGTATGAATCCGTAGGCGAACTAGCTATCGACGGAACAAGAAAGCCGTCATACGAATCCGAATAGGTAGTATTGATCGTAAACTTCACGTTAGGATCCCAATCTCTGAAATAGAACGTATGAAGCCTATTTCGGTTGTGCCCGAAACGCGGTATCGTGCTGGAAGCATAGGAAGCGAATGTCTGATTCGTATAATAGGTATCCAATGACGGATTCCCGAATTGATCCCCTGGTCACGAAGTGCCCTCAGAAGCGTCGTTCTTGCTGACGTTCAAATCCCGCGCGACCCGATCCGTCGAAGCGTAATGGGTCGTGTCACTGTCATTGATTTCGGTTATGTCTTTGAAAACCAGTTGCGGTCCGGTCTTGTCGATCTTGTACCGCACGACGAAATAGCTCTCGTTCTGCGCGAAGTCCATCATGAATACCCGGATGGAAAGCACGCCTTCCCCTTCGAGCGCGAAAGCCCCGTTGGTGATAGTGGTAAAAAAGCTCACGATCGCTGGGGTGCCGATCTGGCTCGCCGTCCGGGTACCCGCAATGAGAGTCGCCAGATTCACCTCGGGACCAACGTTTCCATCGATGAAATTCATCCCGTCGTATTTGATGGTCGCTACCCCGCCCTCCTTATTAAACTTGCCTTCCCTACAGACGGTTTTTAAGTTATTTTCATAGAGTTCAGATGCATGGGGGGAGCACCATTCCAAGGAATATTCTTGGGTCTTGATCCCGGAAGACATATCGTCCACGGCATATCGCGGCGCGGCAAATGCCGGCGAAGCTCCGAGTATCGTGAAACTCAGAGCCAAGAGAACGCTGGAAATTTTTGTTTTCATACCTGAGAAGGTAAGGAATATATTTTTGTTTTGACTTCGATCCTATGGTTTGGCGTATATGGGGATGGCGAGGCTTTGGAAGATTTCCGTTACTTCTGTGGAACGGGTTCGGGAGTCTTCGTTACCGTATCGAGAGAAGGACATAAGGCTTCCAGAGTCGCGAAGTATTCGTTCTTGCCATCCATTTTGTCCTTGTTGGCCTTGAATTCGCCGCACATGTCCCATCCCTTGTTTTCCGCATCCGTCGCGTACATGACGGTCCGGATGTCGGCGTCCGTGAGTTCGATGCCGGATTTCTTGGCGAACTCCTTGAGCTCCGAGATGCCCTCCAGGAGTTTTTTGGAAGTATCCACGCCCTTGGATTTGAGGTAGTTGGCAAACAGCGTCCTGTCGTTCAGGATGGTTTTTCCATCCCGAATAGCGGTCTGGGTCTTGAGGTTCTCTTCGGTCAGCTTGTCGAGCTTCGCAATCCGCTGGCGTTCCTCGGCATTGGCATTGATAGCCTTGAGGGTATCGGGGGTCGCGACTCCGTTGGTCGCGGAAGGGTTGAGGGAAGTGCCGGAAACCGAGGAGCTCGTCACGGGGCTCGTTGGGGAACTCGTCGTGGGTTCGGAAGGAACCTTGGTATCGGTCTTTCCACAGGAAGCCAAGACGAATGCGACTACTCCGATGACGAGAAATGATTTGGAGATTTTCATAGATGTGAAGTAAGTAGGGAGGATGATAGATTAATGGATAGCGTGGGACGGGAGGCAGAGTTTTTCTATCTTAGCCGGGGTTCCGTGGCTTCCCGTCACCAAATTGGTCATTCGATTGTACAAGGAACGCTTTTGATCATTCCAAATAGTCAATTCTATGGGAGTGTAAACGTTGTCGGCCCAATTGTCGTCTTGGCTAATTAACAACGAGATAGGGGTTACGACATTCGGATAATACAATCTGGAGGAATCATGACTGGATTGGAAGCGATACTGGCATCCCGGCTCAAAAAGATCCGCTGTATTGAGATCGACATTCACCCATCCAAGCATGTATCGCTCGCTTACGACTCCAAGGGGGGAAAGGACTATCCCATTCTCGAATCACAAGAATTCGAGTTCCTTTTTCGTTTCGTTATACATGATTCCGCCTTTGTATCCGGCACCATTACCATAAGAAACCGTGGGATCTTTCCAATGTATCGCACCGGCATATCCTGCCGAATTGCCACTTATCGAGGCAATAGCAGGCAGATTTATCTCGGTTAAGAGCGCCCGGCCCGCATTTGAAGGATTCGAGTGCCAAGCAAACGCGGGGTTTCGCATGACCGGCCAGTCGGTGATATATATGAAAAGCTGCGTCATGATGCACATAGCGTTGTTCCATTTGCTGACCGTTACGGCGTCTCCATCCTGCGCGAATATTTTTTGATCGATCGTCGCGCAAATAGCGGGCGTAGGATTCGCTACTGTCCAAGCTCCAAAGGCGGTGCCTATGGCGGTAAAAGCGATAGCTCCTATGAGCACGATAGAAGCTACTCGAGGCAATTTTTTCATAAGAATGAGGTTTAAGTGGCGATATAGTAGTATAGTTTTTTCCGCGTGTCAAATCCAAGTGAGTATCTGTCATATGGAATCCTTAGGGTGGCTTATCAAAAACTGGGCGGGCTCCGAGAGATACGATACCCGCCAAATTCGAATTGGGAATTAATCGCAGGTATCGCTGATGCTCAGCTGACCCTTGAGCTCGTTGGCGGTCTTCTGGCGAGGCAATACCCAGTCCGTCCAGCAATACAGCTTTACGTCCGTGTCTCCGGTGATGGTTATGCTCGAAGGTTTCGCTTTGGTCTGTCAAAACGATCCGTGTCATTTGCCATGTACGTAGTCGATCTCGCACCAACTGTATCCGTCAAATACCGGAGTTATCGTCACGCTGGTCGTTCAGCAGACGGAAGAAGGGGATGCGGAAAGGCTCGCGGAACCCCCGCTGGTCGCCGCTCCGGCAGTGCCCCCCTCGACGCAGCTTTGGAATTTGTATTCGGCGGATCCGGAAAGCTGTCCGCCGACCGCACAGGTCCTGGATTGGCTGCGGCATTGCATTCCCGGGACCACCGATGATTCCTTGAAGGCGGTGACGCTGGAACCGATGGCGATTTTTTGTGCCGAATCCCATGGGGAACTGCAATCGGATCGGGATCCTCCGCTGATAGAATTGCTCGTCGTAACCGTGACCGTACCGGTATTCGTACCGGCAGTGGCAGCCGGATTGACAAAGGAACACTTGGGAGAATTAATGTCGCCGTTCGGTCATTTGCAGTACCAGGTGCTGGTGCCCCTAGGAGCGTCAGTGCCATAGGTCGGCGTCGCGAGCTGTCCGGATTCGCATTGGAATTTGGCCGAAGTCCCGCATACCCCCGGCACGGCGATTGCATTGCTTCCGGTCGAGGAATTCGCATTCGGGTTCACGTACGTGGGACTGTTCGTGTTCACGTACTCTTCAAGGCTTTTGAAACTGCGGTTTTCGCTGCATTGCACCAGTCTTTCCAACGAATATCCCGGCAAATTTACTTTTGTCGCCATGCACATTTTCGAAGTCCCGTTCGAATAGAGGTATTTTTTTTCTCAGACGGCATATGCGTCACACGTTCCGTATCCCGATCATGAACATACGACGGCGGCGGATCCGGTGCCCGCGTTCACGCTGCCGGCCTGAGTCTCTCCAGTCAGTCAGCCAGTATTATTCAGCACGGTTGCCAGATCGTTCATGACGGTATTTCCAGAAACCAAGCCCTTTGCCGCGTCTTCGAGCTCGTAGGCCAGGTATCCGATAATATCCGCTACTTCCCGGTCGCCGGCGTATTCCGGCTTCGCGCCCAGGGCACGTATTCCCGAGGAGAGGTTGCTGAGATAGGTCGAAAACTTCTCGGACTTAAGGCCGTTTCCCCGCTTCAGGACGGTTCGAACCAAGGAGTCGAGCCTCGAAGCGAATGCTCCCACCGATGCGCGGTGCGGGTTCCCCGAACTCGGCTGCCACAGGCTTGCCGCCGTAGAAGGAGTCACGCTCGCCCCGGAGAACTGGGACATGAGTCACCCCTTTCCGTTTCAGAAGAACATCATTACGGCGCCTAATGCAATGGCAAAAAATGCCGCCAGCAGAACGAGATTCTTATTCGCTCCGGTTTTTTTTTCGGTGTTCATAGAAGGTGAGAAAGGGATAACTTCGAAAGGTTATAATACTTTTAATGGAATGCAAATCGGAATTATACTAAGCGAATTTGGTTTTCGGTATTTTATGGCCATAGGTTCGGAATAGGTTTTATTATTCTTCTTTCGGGGGCGTATCGGCAATACGTGACCGAAGAAAAAAATAAAAGATATCCGAATATGTGGCTAGAAAAACCGGGAAACCGAATTTGGTTAGGTATATGAGCATTTCTTCAATTCGATCGTTATGGTCATATCTTCCAGCATTACCGAACGGGAAAGGTCCGGCGTGCCGGGGAACGGATCGGTAACGAAGGTTTGGGCGAGGGTTTCGCTCTTGACGTATTCGCCAAACCCGAGAACTCCGTCGAATCCCTGGACGCTGAGCCATATGCGATCGTTCACCTCGTATCCAGCCTCCTTGCGGAGATCCTGCACGGACCGGACGAGGTCGCGGGCCAGGCCTTCGAGACGGAGGGCTTCGGTGACGGCGGTATCCATAAGGAGTACGAGCCCTCCCCCGCCTTCCACGTCCATATCCAGCGAGAGCGGTTCGTAGACGAGTTCGAATTCGCCGGGAAGCAAGCGGATTTTTTGCATTGGAACTTCTTCCACTACACCGCCCGGATGCGGAGCCGCAATTTCGACTATTACCGCGCCGTCATCCGATATTTCAAATCTGCCCTCCTTTGCAAGACTTATCAGCCGTTGGACGAGTTGAGGATATTTTGGACCGATGAGCCGGGCGTTCGGCCGGCAAATGAGCCGGGCGACCCGGGACATGTCCGCGCCCATGATGACTTCCTTGACGTTGAGTTCCTCGCGGAGGATATCGACGAAATATTCCGAGAGTTCGGCACCGATGGTGACGGATTGGAGCGGTTGCCGGACCCGGAGTTTTTTGCGGCCGCGGAGCGCGAGCCCGAGGGCGACGAACTTTTTGGTCCGGGCCATGTCGTCGCGGATATCGCGGGGCACGGAAAACCGGCCGAATTCCGGGAAAAAATCGAGATGCACGCTTTCCCGGCCGGTGAGCGCCCGATAGATGAGCTCCGTGACGAACGGAATAATCGGCGCGGCGATGAGGCAGAGATCCGCGAGCACCCGGTGCAGGGTCTCGTACGCGCTCGCCTTGTCGGCATCTGCCTCGGACCGCCAGAAGCGGCGGCGGGAGCGCCGGACGTACCAGTTCGTGAGGTCGTCCATGAAGTCGAGGATGGACCTGGCCATGGTTTGGAGGTCGTATTTCTCGTAGGCGTTCTGGACCCGGGCATTCAGTTCTTGGAGTTCCCCGATGATCCATCGATCCATCGGATTGACGCGGGGGGCATGCGGGAGCTCGACGTATTCCGCATTTCGAAGGGTCGGGAACAGCTGCTTGTCGAAGGCGATCTTGAGGGACACGGCTTCGAAATGGCTGAACACGGCCTTGAATACTCCTCCGTGAGCGACGATGAGCACGTTCTTGTCGGCGTATTCGGGGAGTTCGGCCGCGAGCCAGATCTTGATTCGGTCGGCGAACTGCTCTTCGGTTTCGATGGAATCGTCCGCGAAACAGATGCCGGCCGCGTGCTTGATATCGAGGGATTGCCCCGTCGCGGCATTGTGTTCGGCGATAACGTCGGAATACCTGCGGCCGCTATGGAGTCCGCTCTTGCGTTCGACGAGTTTTTCCACGATGACGGTCTTGCCCGTGAAGCCGAGCGTTTCCGCGACGATCGAAGCCGTCTCCTTCGCCCGGGAAAGGGGAGAAACGAACATGACGTCGAAGGTAACGCCGCGCTTCTTCAATTCGAGAGCGGAACGGAGCGCCTGTCCCCTCCCCTTCTCGTTGAGCGGCGTATCGTCGAGCCCGTCGGAAAGGCGCCTCTCGCTGTTCGCGTCGGTCTCGCCGTGCCGCATGAAGTAGTGCCGGCCGGCCGAGGGCTTCCATCCGTCGATATTGGCGTAGGTCGTGAAAAAACTGTAGGTGTTCCAGAGGGGGAGGATGACGCGCTTGATCGCGTCCACGATGCCGTCCTCGCTGAAATCGATATCCCCGCCCGTCATGAGCGGCGTGTTCGTGAGATAGAATCGGATCGCGTCCGCGCCGTATTGCTCGATGGTGCCCCGAGGGTCCGGATAATTCTTGAAGCTCTTGCTCATTTTTCGGCCATCGGTCCCGTAGATGACCCCGGTGGTGATGACGTTCTTGAATGCTGGCTTGCCCTTGAGCAATACGCCGAGCACGTGCATGACGTAGAACCACGCGCGGACCTGCCCAACGTATTCCGCGATGAAATCGGCCGGAAAACTGGCTTCCATCGCGGCCTGATTCTCGAACGGATAGTGCATCTGCGCGTACGGCATGGAACCGGAATCCATCCAGACGTCGAGGACTTCTGGAATGCGCGTGTAGGTCAGCCCGTTTTCGGACCATTTGATGTCGTCGATGTAGGGCTTGTGGAGATTGACGATCTTCATCCCGCTCGCGGCTTCGATTTCAGCCTTGCTCGCGAAAATCTTGCGGTCCTTCTCTATACCGTTGGCATCGCGACCGATCCAAACCGGCATCGGAGCGCCCCAGTACCGGGTCCGGGAAATGCACCAGTCCGGCGCGGTGTCCAGGCCTTTGGCGAATCGCCCGTGTTTGAGGTGCTCGGGAAACCAGTAGATTTCCTCGTTTGCGGCTTTGAGTGCTTCCTTCTGGCTCTGGATGTCAATGAACCAAGATTTCTGGGCTTTCTGCATGAGCGGCGTGCCGGAGCGCGGACAGAACGGGACACGGTGGGTGATGGATTCCTTTCGGAAGAGCAGCCCCTTCGCCTGGAGCCGTTCGGTGACAATGGGGTTGGCATCCTGATAGAACGTGCCCGCGAGGTCGGTGATTTCGCCCGTGTATTTGCCTTCTTCGTCGGCGGCATTGGAGATGTGAATGCCATGTTTTTTGGCGAGTTCGAAGTCGACGTCCCCGAATTCGGGAGCCTCGTGGCCGATGCCGGTACCGTCGGTGTCGGTGATGAAATCAGCAGAATAGATGCGGAAATTCTTGGCGGGGTCGACTGAGTTTTGGTAGTATTCCGGGAATGGCGCGGAGTAGGAGAGCCCGACGAGTTCGGAGCCGGGGAATGCTTCGATGACCTCGTACGTAACTCCCCTTCGTTCAAACATGACATCGATTCGATTTTTTGCCACGACGTAATACACCTCCCGGTATTCGATCTCCACGGATTTTCCGTCTGCTTTTGCTAATTCAGATACATTAGACCAGGTCAATTTTCCATCCTTATAGACATCGGCTGTTTTTATTGTCACATATTCAAGATGCTCATTGGCCGCCAGCGCCATATGCGCCGGAATCGTCCAAGGCGTGGTCGTCCATGCAAGCACGGATACGTCCTGCCATTTCCCTCCGTTACGGGAAAGGTCGAACTTGACGGTGATAGCCGGATCGTTGACTTCCTGGTAGCTGTCGTCCATCGCCACCTCGAAGTTGGAAATCGGGGTTCCGAGTTTCCAACTGTAGAGGGAAACCCGCTTCCCTTCGTAAATGAGCCCCTTCTTGTGGAGTTCGGCAAATACCCAGATGACGGATTCCATATAGGATTGGTCCATCGTGCGATACGCGTTATCCATGTCCACCCAGCGGCCGATGCGGTCGACGTACCATCCCCACTCGGCGGACGTTTCGGCGGTATAGTTGTAGCATTCGTCGATGAATTTCTTCACGCCGACCTGCTCGACTTCCTTGTTGGAATTGATACCGAGCTTTTTCTGAACCTTTTCCTCAATTGGAAGGCCGTGGCAGTCCCAACCCCAGACTCGCTCGACGCGTTTGCCCTGCATGGTCCAATAGCGGCCGACGATGTCTTTGACGATAGTGGAAAGCAGGGTTCCGTAGTGCGGGGAACCCGTGATGAACGGGGGGCCGTCGTAAAACCGGTACGGGTTTTCGATCGGGCGTTGGTCGACGGATTTTTTGAAAGTTCCGTTATCTTTCCAATACTGGGTGGTTTCGGCTTCGAGGTCCGGGAAGGACTGTTTGGGGTTGACGGGAGGGAACATGGGAGGGGTTTGGATGAAAAATTACCGTGATTTCTGCAAAATGGTGAAATCCGAAGTTCATTTCGAGCACTGGAGTGAAACGTACTGGAGGTGCGTTGAACGAGGAGCGGAGGAATGAACGAGGAGTTCGCGTTTTGCCGGAATCTCTACTGGGAAAAAGCCTTTTCGTACGCGTTCGTTATCAAGAGTACGTCTTCTGCGCTCTCTTGGGCCAGAAGTTTCAACGACGATTCAAAAATGCCATACAGTTCGGTTTTCCATTTGAATCCGTAGGCTTCGTCCGGCTCGGGACGCTCCAATTGGCGCGTGAATTTCGAGATGAACCAATCGCCGTCCGATTTTTTGGTTTTTTTCATCTGCGCGATATCGGAACGCAAAAAATCGACGAAATCGGATACGATCCGGGATTTCCAAATTTCCCAGAGATCATTGGAAGCGTAGTATCGGCAATTGAGGGAGAATTCCTCGTTCCACAGGCCCAGCAAACCGGAGTATTTCAGGGAATTATCCCATCGGGAAATTTCTTCGTACCGGTCGCCATAGGTATTGAGGAGGTCCAATTCCCTTTCCCTCTCGTATTTTTTGTACGAAAACCAGAAAACGACCAGGGCGCCGGCATAGGTTATCGACGTGTCGGTACTTACGAATCCAGAATTGACTGCCATTCCCAAAGCCACGAGCGCGGCGAGACAAACGAGCGTGAAATACCGCAGCGCGGATTTCTCCAAGTTCTTGGACAGTCGCGTTACGTGCCGCAGTACGACGCGAACGCTCGGCCATTTTTTCCGGTTGCCGGGCTCGGTGGCGGGGTACGGTTCGGTGCCAGGATTGGAAGCGGGTTTGATTTGGTTCTTGATATCTTGGAGATACCGCTGGGATTTCTTCAGAAATCGGCCGAGGGATTCGTATGCCATAAGAATTACAGGGAATAATATTTGTTATAGAACGGGCTGATCGCCGCCTTGAACGCGGATTCGAATTCGTCCTGCCGGGTGAGCATGTCTTCGCTCCACGCGCCCATGCTGCCATTCTCGCTGCGGATGTCGGTCTTGCCGGAGAGCTCCGCCATGATCGGCCCGAGTTCGAGGCCTTCTTCATAAAGCATCCGTTCCACGGCTTCCGGCACTTCCATGTGCGGGGAAAACCCGAAATGCCCTTCGCCGGAGCGGTTCTCGATATAGACGATTCCGCCGAGGTATTTCTTGCCGAGGATGCTCGTGGTTCCCCCTTCGATGCCGATGTAGTAGTCGGCGTCGATGCCGGCTTTGACGAGGTTCCGGGCGCGGTTGCGGGCGCCGGTCATGGTCTCTTCGACCGAGAGGGGCATATCGGCGATGTCCGACGGGACGGACTTGAGGATATATTCGATGGAACTGGCCACGTCCTTCAGGTAGGGGCAGGCGGCGACGCCGGCCTTGATGCCGTCCACTTTTGGAGCGCGCTCCGTACCGATAGCGATTTTCATAATTAAAAAAGACACGAAATAGGATTCGTGCCGTGGCCCGATTGCTCGGGAGGTACCACCTCGGCGGATGCTTGATTTGCGTTGTTGACGGAGAGCTGCGGCTCCGGGGGATTCTACTCGGGCGAGCCCGTTCTTTCCCCAGCTTGCGGGTGATGGCCGCTCGGGTGCTGTTGATTCGGGGTATAGGATAGGGGAAAATGGGGAAAAATCAAGTCGAAGTGAGTTCTGACGGGGGTTTCATCGAATTATTATATGGATGTTCTCTTTTGTCGAACTAATGGGGTATGCAATCGGGGTTTGGGCGGGTAGATTATTGTAAGTGAGGATGCCTATTGGGAGAAAAAAAAAGGGGGGGTGTTTTCGAGGTGGGGCATAGGTTAGTTGCTGCCGCAGAAGTATAAGTTGCTACCATAAGTCACATTACCAAACTGGTAATAATACCAATACCCCGATTGACAGTCCAAATTTTGAGTTCATTCGATAACTTTATAATTGCTACTATTATACGTAAGTGAATCAGGCCGCCCCTTGGTTCGCAAATAATCCAAACATCATTGCTGATTACTCACCTGCACGCATCCCCCTCCCCCGCTCGCCCCCACGGTATTCAATTTCGTATTCACCGCATTCACCCATTCCGGAGTCATGGAATCTCCCGTTTGGGCGGTTTGCGTGATGCTCGTGATATTCGCACCGGCTGCGAACGCCAAGCCGGAACCTATGATTGCCGTGAGCACCAGGATGCTGACGACGTTGTTTTTGATAAGGTCTTTCATGGAAATGAACGGTTATTTCCGGGATATTGTAGCCCAGATTCAGTTCATTTGCAAACGTAAGTTATAAAAACATTACCGGTCTTCTTGCCGTGTGGACATATACCCAACAGGAATTGGTTTCCCGGTTTTTCCAGCCTACATATTCGGATATCTTTTATTTTTTTCTTCGGTCACTTATTCCCGATAAGCTCCCGAAAGAAGAAAAATAAAACCTATTCCGAATCTGTAACTGTAAAATACCGAAAACCAATTCCTGTTGGGTATAAGCGGAAATCTCCCAAAATCCCACGCAAATTTGCATCTCGGTATTTTTCGGCTAACATCCGGCCTTATTTCCAAAAAAACACCCATGAAACAGACCAAAATCATCGCCACCGTCGGACCCGCGACGGATTCTTCCGAAAAACTCGCGGCCCTGTACGACGGCGGGGTATCCATCCTGCGGTTCAATTTTTCCCACGCGAAGCACGATACCGTCCGGGAAATCCTCGGGCGGGTCCGGGAACTCAACGCCTCCGGGCGCACCCGGCTCTCCACGCTGCTCGATACCAAGGGTCCGGAAATCCGGACCGGCGACGTCGCCGAAAAACGAATCTACAAGAAAGGCGACGAATTCCGATTCTACGTCGAACCGGGGGCTGCGGAAGCGGATCCGACCGGGCTGTTCTGCGACTACCCATACCTGGTCGAAGACCTGAACGTCGGGGAAACCGTCCGTGTCGATTCGGGACTCCTCGACGTTACCGTCGTCGGGAAATCCCCGAACGCGCTCATCGTGCGTGCGGAAAACGACGCCACTATCGGTTCGCGGAGGCACGTCAACCTGCCCGGCGTGCGAATCCGTTTGCCGGGAGTCACCGACCAGGACCGGGAAGATATCGTTTTCGGCATGGGAGAAGGCATGGACTTCATTGCCATGAGCTTCGTCCGAACCGCCGCCAACGTATTGGAACTCCGGGAACTCCTCGCGGAACACGGGGCTTCGCACGTCAAGATCATCGCCAAAATCGAAAACCAGGAAGGGCTCGAAAACCTCGACCCGATCATCGAGGTCGCGGACGGGATCATGGTGGCCCGGGGGGACCTCGGCATAGAAGTCGCCATCGAGAACCTCCCCTTCCACCAGAAGGAAATGGTCAAAAAATGCCGCCTCGCCGGCAAATTCGTCATCGTCGCGACGCACATGCTCGAAACGATGATCGAAAACCCGTTCCCAACCCGGGCGGAAGTCTCGGACATCTTCAACGCGGTCGCGCAGCGGACGGACGCCACGATGCTCTCCGGGGAAACCACGACCGGGAAATACCCGCTCGAATCCGTCGCCATGATGCGCAAGGTCATCGAGTCCGCCGAAAGCCACTTCGTGTCGGAGCACGACGACTACTCAGAAACCGGCCTTACGAGACGCGACATCGAGAAAAAAACGCTCATCAAGAACGCGCTCTACGCGGCCGAAGACCTCGGGTGCGAAGCGATCCTCGTCTTCACCAAATCCGGGCGCCTCGCCCGCCTCGCGGCGGCATACCGGCCGAACATCCCGGTATTCGCCTG
>CAIVSN010000044.1 GCA_903908595.1 uncultured bacterium | reverse complement strand
TCTCACTGGAAATTCACGTCCGCCCCGTTTTCCACGAGCAGCTTGGCAGTTTCAACATCATCAACATTCATCAGCGGGACGTCTCAATAGCTCGTCGGGGCGTTCACGTCCACCCCTTTTTCAACGAGCAGCCTTGCCCGGTCGATACTGCCCGGGTTGGTCAGCGGCGTTTCTCAGTGTTCGCTTCTGGCGTTCACGTCGGCCCCATGATCTATGAGCAGTCTGACCGTATCGGCGTCTCCGGCTGTCATTACCGGCGTTCTGTTAAGCAAGCCCTTCGCGTTCACGTCCGCCCCGTTTTCAACGAGCAGCCTTGCCTTCCTTGTATTTTTTACATAGATTAGCACCGTATTTCAAGCATTGTTCCGAGCGTTCACGTCGGCTCCTTGCTCTATGATCAGACTGACCGTCTCGGCATCCTCGGCGTGCATCAGCGGGGTGCTTCAATCGTTGTCCCGGGCGTTCACGTCGGCTCCGCTCTCTATGAGCAGCCTGGCTATCTCGGCGTACTCGGCGCGCATCAGCATCGTTTCTCAATTCTTGTCCCGGGCGTCCGCGCTGGCTCAATTTTTCAAGCGCAGCTTTACCTTGTCCACCATCACTTTGACTACGTTATCCTCATAACAGCGTACCGAATCCAGCAATGCCTGATCTTTGCTGTCGCCCCCGGCGTCCTGTTGGTATTTCGCGAGGAATTCCGCGGCGTCCTTCTTTCATTGCTTTTTCGCTATCGACAGCGCCGTGTCCCCATTATCCTTCCGTATGCCCGGATCCGCCCCGTTCTCCACGAGGAACCGCGCTTCCTCCTCTCCCCAGGCCAGCATCAGGATCGTTTCTCCATTCTTGTCCCGGGCGTTCACGTCCGCGCCGCTCCCGATGAGGAATTTCGCTACCGCCTCCTTTTCCGGCCCGCCGTCGAGGTAGGCCCGTTTCAGCACGGTGCCCCAGCCTCACCGGTAATTCACGTCCGCCCCGCTCTCCACGAGCAGCCTCGCCGTTTCGACGT
Source organism: uncultured bacterium (assembly GCA_903908595.1). Classification (GTDB taxonomy): domain Bacteria; phylum Patescibacteriota; class Gracilibacteria; order BD1-5; family UBA2023; genus CAIVSN01. Next base: position 15,122 of record CAIVSN010000044.1, on the reverse strand, counting down.
CCCGGGCGTTCATCAGCGGGACGAGTCAGTAATCCGTCGCGGCGTTGGCGTCCGCCCCGTTTTCCACGAGCAGCCTCGCCCGGGCGATATCGCCGGGGAAGGTGAGCGCAGTGTCTCACTGTTCGCTTTTGGCGTTCACGTCGGCCCCGTGCGCGATGAGCAGCCCGACCGTTTCCGCGTCCTTGGCTTCCATGATCGGGGTCCTGCCGAAACTATCCCGCACGTTCGCGTCCGCCCCGCTCTCCAGGAGCAGCTTCGCCGTTTCGAAATCCCCGATGCCGTGCATCAGTGGCGCGTTCCCGGCGTTGTCGCGGGCGTTGGCGTCCGCCCCGTGCGCGATGAGCAGCTTCGCGATTTCGACATCCCGGACGCGCATCAGGGGCGTGATTCACGAATCGTTCGGGAGGTTCGGGTCGGTCCCGCGTTCCAGGAGCAGCTTCGCCGTATCAATCCCTTCGGCTTTCATCAGCATCGTTTCTCAATTCTTGTCCCGGGCATTCGCGCTGGCTCAATTTTTCAGGAGCAGCTTTACCTTGTTCACATCCAGCAATTTCCGATTTTTGCTTTCGTTCCGGGTGTCCGATTGGTATTTTCCGAGGAACTTATCGAATTTTTTTCCGAATTTCCCCTTGGCGGCGCGTATGATTTCCCTGGCTTCTTCGTAGGTTCCGATCGGATCCACGCCAATATTCGCCTTTGCCCACTTCAGGAACTCCGGCCGGTCCGGCCTTTCGAAATCCCCGTCTTCGAACCTGCAATAATACGCCTCGTCGTGACCGATCGAGATTTCCGCATCGTAGGTGAGCAGGCGGATGAGCTGCAACATGTTTTCCGCGACGATATGGATCCCCCCTTCGTCCCCGAAAGCCGCTATGGGGCATTTTTCGAGATCTTCGTCTACGAGCCAGAAAGCGTAGGTGCTGCCGGAACCGTTCGCCACGGCGAACTCGATGAACGAATCGGGGAAATTTTCTTCCTGGAACCAGGTTTTCAAAGACGATTTGTCCCGGAACTCAAGGCGGAAGCCATTGGAGAAATTGTCCCCGACTTCGGATTCGAAACCGAGCAGCTTCTTGAGGGCCACGGGAGGGCGCTTCCCGTATTTTTCGAAGAATTCGTCCGGTTCGCCGTCCGCTCCGGCAGCCGGGTTTCCCGCTTCCCGGGCATCTCCTTCCCGATCCTCCGGCACGTACCCCTTCTTCAGTTTTTCCGTGACCAGCTTTCCCGTTTCCCTTTCCGGAAATTCGCTATCCGCAGAGCGTTCCCGTACCCTGTTTCTGTCTTCGACGTGATGGGACGAATATATCCTGTCCGCGTGGATTGTTCCCATCGCCGTGACGCCATGCCCCCGTTCTATCAGCAAGCCGGCACGTATGTCGCCACCAACTAACAGTTCGTTATCGTATCATGGATAGATGTCTCATGAATCGATGTCGATCACGTCCGCATGCAGGTTGCCGGTAACGTAGGCGGCGTGGGGGAAATCGAACCTCTTGCAATGCAAGTCCCGTGGACCACGAGCAGCCCTCTTCCGCATTGCCAATTGATCGCTCCGACCGTGAGATTTCCGTCGACCACCGTACAGGGGTTGACTTCGATTCTGTCCAAAGACGCGTTCCCTTCGTAGAACCGGACCCCTTCTTCGGAAAACTCCTCTAACTCGTCGAAAAAATCATCGTAAATCATATCGTTAAGTAGATTGTTGTCTTTATTAATTGTCCAATCTTCCAATTCGCCGTACGTGATCGTCCGGAAACCGGCATCACCATCCTCTCCGGCTCCTTCCCGATCCTCCGCCACGTACCCCTTCTTCAGCTTCTCCGCGACCAGTTTTTCCGCCTCCTTCTCGCAGAGTTCCGCGCTCCCGAACGCTTTCGTTTTTTCCTGTCCATCGGTCCCGGTTTTCCCGTAGCGCACGGTGAACGAGCCGCCATTAGTGGAGATGCTCCAGAACTTGTCGGATTTCCCGTCTTGGCAGGTGAAATGTTTTTGCATAGTGAGATGGTTATGATATGCGTCCGTCTCGATCTTCAAACGGGTTTTCCCGGAAATCCTACCATTTGTCCGAAACGCGGTCAAATCCCGGATGCCGGGCAAAGCATGGCCGGGCAAACCGCCGCTTTCCCTACGCGCCGATCCTCGCGTTGTCCGGGTGGTGGATCCGCTCCCACTTTTCCCCGTCGAAGCGGGCCAGGTCCTTGACGCCGATGCTCCACAGGACGCCGTCAGCGTGATCTACCCTCCAAGCGTCCTGTAGTTCGGGTTCCAAATTGGTCACCATCGGGGCGATGCGCTCGCCGTCGTACGCATATAGGCCGCCTTCCTCGCATAGGTAAATACGGTCACTGTATTTTGTCAAGCATACCCATGTCTGATCATCCTTCGCTGAACTCATACTCGAGAATCCCGTTCCCGCGCTGCCCTTCAGCAGCGTGCCGCCGAATCCGCATGCCCAAACCTCGTCCGCCCCATAGCAGCGCACCCATTGCAGGTGTTCGCTCGTCCCCGAAGGAATCCGCTTCCAGCCTACGCCGTCATAATGAACGATCAGGCCCTTGTCTCCAACCGCGTAAACATCGGATTCGCCGTTGCCGTCTATGCAGTTGAGCATCGGGCCCTCGACCATGGAAAGCGCGTATTCGAGAGCGCTGCCCTGAAACGAAGAGGGATCCTTCGGCTCGAACAAACCCCCGTCCATATGCCTCCAGTCATTGGTGCCAAAACGGCGAAATACCTGTCCGCGATGGCCGCAAGCCCATAAGTGCCCATCAATCTCACGCAAGTGCGTCATCAAGCCGCCCAAGTTACTACCCAACAGGCCGGCACCGGGGAGTGTTTCAACGCGATTATTCGGATCGCTCCCACCCCGTCTGAAATGCACTTCTCCTTGACGATCCAAGCCAACAAAACGATGTCTGTCCTCTGGAAGTACCTTGTACGCATGAATCGAAACAATATTTGCTTCAAAGTCATGATAAGAAAATGGCTTAGGTTGTCGGCCGGGAGCGTAAACAATCATCCGCGTATGCGCGAACTCCCGTGGATCGAGGGTTTCCAACTGCGTCGCTGTATAAACAGAGCTTGGACCAAATGCAACGCCATCCAAATAGTACACGGATGGGATATCGGTCGATTTCGAACGCTTCCGTTTCGTACCTCCGGAAGTCGTGCTTCCGGCTTCCCGGGCCAATGCTTCCAGATCCGACGGTTGGATTCCCGGCAAGACGTACCCCTTCTTCAGCTTTTCCGCGACCAGCTTCCCCGCTTCCTGCTCGCAGAGCTCCGCGCTCCCGAACGCTTTCGTTTTTTCCTGTCCACCGGTCCCGGTTTTCCCGTAGCGCACGGTGAACGAGCTGCCGTTCGTGGAGATGCTCCAGAATTTTCTGGATTTCCCATCTTCGTAGAAGAAATGCTTTTGCATGGTAAGATAGTTATGGTATGAAAATCAGCGTGGTATCCCTTTCCGATCCAAATAGCGTTTCCGGCGTTCCGCCCCGTCGTTTGACGAGGGCTCGGCGGTTACCGCCCCTCCAATCCTTCGAGGAATTCCGCGGCGCCTTTCTTTCATTGCTTTTTCGCTATCGACAGCGCCGTGTCCCCATTGTCCTTCCGGATGCCCGGATCCGCCCCGTTCTCCACGAGGAACCGCGCTTCCTCCTCTCCCCAGGCCAGCATCAGGATCGTTTCCCCATTCTTGTCCCGGGCGTTCAAGTCCGCGCCCCTTCCGATGAGGAATTTCGCTACCGCCTCCTTTTCCGGCCCGCCGTCGAGGTAGGCCCGTTTCAGCACGGTGCCCCAGCCTCACCGGTAATTCACGTCCGCCCCGTTCTCCACGAGCAGCCTCGCCGTTTCGACGTCCCGGGCGTTCATCAGCGGGACGAGTCAGTAGCCCGTCGCGGCGTTCGCGTCCGCCCCGTGTTCCAGGAGCAGCCTCGCCCGGGCGATATCGCCGGGGAAGGTGAGCGCCGTGTCTCACTGCTCGGTCCTGGCGTTCGCGTCGGCGCCGTTTTCCAAGAGGAGCCCGACCGTTTCAGCGTCCGTGGCCAACATTATCGGAGTCCTGCCGAAACTATCCCGCGCGTCCGCGTCGGCGCCGCTTTCCAGGAGCAGCTTCGCCGTTTCGAAATTCCCGAGGCCGTGCATCAGCGGGGTGTTTCCGGCGTTGTCCCGGGCGTTGGCGTCCGCCCCGTGCGCGATGAGCAGCCTGGCTATCCCGACATCCCGGAAACGCATCAGGGGCGTGATTCACGAATCGTTCGGGAGGTTCGGGTCCGCGCCGCGTTCCAGGAGCAGCTTCGCCGTTTCGGAATCCCCGGCGTCCATCAGGAGGGTGTTTCCCGCTTTGTCCCGGATGTCCGCACCGGCTCAATTTTCCAGGAGCAGCTTCGCCGTGTTCCAGTCCTGGCACTTTATCGCTTCCAGCAACGCTTTGTCTTTCTGATGCTTTTTCTTGGCTCTGTTCACGATAACCATGGCTTCGTCGTCGGTTTTTATCGGATCCAAGTCAAAATTCTCCTTTGCCCATTTCAGGAATTCCGGCCGGTCCGGGCTTTCGCATCGAGTGTCTTCTTCATCGTCATCGCCGTCTTCATCGTCTTCTTCATCGTCTTCATCGTCATATTCGGGCTCTGTAAAATATGCCCCATATTCACCGATCGAAATTTCCCCGTCATAGGTAAGCAGGCGGATGAACTGCAATATGTTTGTCGCGACGACATGGACTCCCTTCCCTCCGTTCTCCAAAACCGCTATGGGACATGTTTCGAGGTCGTCGTCGACGATCCAGAAAGCATAGTTGTCCGAATAGCCTGCCTCTGCGAAAACGATGAACGAATCGGAAAACCCTTTTTCCGAGAACCAGGATTTCATAGACGATTCGTCCTTGAATTTCAGCTTGAAGTCGTGGGTATAGTCATCCCCGAATTCGGATTCGAATTCGAGCAGCTTCTTGAGCGCTACGGGCGGGCGTTTTCCGTATTTTTTGAAGAACTTGTCCGCTTCGGCAGTCGGGGTTCGCTTTTTCTGGCATGTTAGGCAGCCGCTTCCGGTACTCTTGCAATTCATCATTTTCGCTTCGCCAGTCGGGCCTACCGCTTCCGGGCCGTCTCCTTCCCGATCCTCCGGCACGTACCCTTTCTTCGGTTTTTCAGCGACCAGCTTTTCCGCTTCCTTCTCGCAGAGCTCCGCGCTCCCGGACGTTTTCGTTTTCTCCTGTCCTGCCAACCCCTCGAGGAATTCCGCTAGGTCCGCATACCCTTGCTTTTTCACTTTCATTAGCGCCGTTTCTCAATCGTTATTCCGGATATCCGCATCGGCCCCGTTTTCGATGAGGCATTGGATTATTTTGAAATTTCGCGTGTTCATCAGCGCCGTACTTCAAGAGTTCGTCGTTGCGTTCACGTCGGCTCAGCCCTTCATGAGCAGTTTTGCCTTTTCCACGTCTTCCGCTTCCATCAGCGCTGTCCATCAATTGTCGTCCCGGGCGTTCACGTCCGCCCCGCGCTCGATGAGCAGCTTTGCCTTCCCCAAATTGTTCGTAATCATCAGGGCAGTCCATAATGTGTTATCCCGGGCGTTCACGTCCGCCCCGCGCTCGATGAGCAGCCCGGCCATTTCCGCGTCATCCGTATGCATAATGGCAGTCCCTCACATATGGTCCTTTGCGTTCACGTCCGCCCCGCGTTCGATGAGCAGCCTTGCCTTCTCCAAATTGACCGTATGCATAAGGGCAGTCCATCATGAGATACTCCGGGCGTTCACGTCCGCACCGCGCTCGATGAGCAGCTTTGCCTTCCCCAAATTGTCCGTAATCATCAGGGCGGTCCTTCACAAATGGCTCTTTGCGTTCACGTCCGCCCCTCGCTCTATGAGCAGCCTTGCCTTCCCCAAATTGCCCGTAAACATCAGGGCGGTCCATAATGTGTTATCCCGGGCGTTCACGTCCGCCCCGCGCTCGATGAGCAGCCCGGCTATTTCCGCGTCATCCGCTTTCATCAGCATCGTTTCTCAATTCTTGTCCCGGGCGTCCACGTCGGCTCAGTTTTCCAAGAGCAGCCTTGCTTTCCCCACGTCTTTCGCCGTCATCAGGACAGTTCATCACGCGTCATTCCTTGCGTTCACGTCCGCCCCGCGCTCGATGAGCAGCCCGGCTATTTCCAAATTGTCCGTAAACATCAGGGCGGTCCATCAATAATCGTCCCGGGCGTTCACGTCCGCCCCGCGCTCGATGAGCAGCCTTGCCTTTTCCACGTCATCCGCTTTCATCAGCGCAGTACGCCACTCGTCGTCCCGGGCGTTCACGTCGGCGTCCTCGCGTATCTTGGCTCCGTCCTCGACATCCTCGGCGTTCATCAGGATCGTTTCTCAATTATTGTCCCGGCCGTCTCCTTCCCGATCCGCCGGCAGATAGCCCTTTTTCAGCTTTTCCGCGATCAGCTTCGCCGCTTCCTTCTCGCAGAGCTCCGCGCTCCCGAACGTTTTCGTTTTTTCCTGTCAACCGGTCCCGGTTTTCCCGTAGCGTACGGTGAAGGAATTCCCGTCGGTGGAGATGTTCCAGAATTTGTTAGATTTTCCGTCTTCGTAGGTGAAGGATTTTTGCATGGTGAGATGGTTATGGTGTAAAAACAGTATGATATTCCGTTCCGCGCTTCCTGCGTTCCGCCCCGTCGGATGCCTCAAGATGAGGCGATTATTACCTAGTCATTTCTTCGAGGAGTTTTACCACGTCCGCATACCCCCACTTTTTTGCTTTCATCAGCGCCGTTTCTCAATCGTTATCCCGGATATCTGCGTCGGCCCCGTTTTCAATGAGGAGTTGGGCTATTTTGATATTTCACGTGTTCATCAGCGCCGTACGTCAATAGTTCGTCGTTGCATTCACGTCGACTCAGATCTCTATGAGCAGTTTCGCTATCTCTGGGGATCGGCACTCCATCAGCGCCGTCTTTCCGTCGTTGCTCCGGGCGCTCGCGTCGGCTCAGCTCTCCAAGAGCAGTTTCGCCGTTTCCGGCGATCGGCACTCCATTAGCGCCGTCTTTCCGTCGTTGCTCCGGGCATTCACGTCGGCTCAGCTCTCCAAGAGCAGTTTCGCCGTTTCCGCGTTTATATATTCCATCAGCGCCGTTTTTCCGTCGTTGCTCCGGGCATTCACGTCGGCTCAGTGTTCCAGAAGCAGTTTCGCTATCTCTGGGGATCGGCACTCCATCAGTGCCGTCTTTCCGTCGTTGCTCCGGGCGCTCGCGTCGGCTCAGCTCTCCAAGAGCAGTTTCGCTATTTCAGTATTTTTGGCTTTCATCAGCGCCGTAACTCAGTCTTTGTCTTTGGCGTTCACGTCGGCTCAGTGTTCCAGAAGCAGTTTCGCTATTTCAGTATTTTTGGCTTTCATCAGCGCCGTAACCCATTCCCTGTCCCGGGTGTTCGCGTCGGCTCAATTTTTCAAAAGCATTTTTACCGTATCCACGTCATCCTCATGGTAATATATCGAATCCAGCAATTCCAGATTTTTGTCAACCTCGAATCCCAACTTGTATTTTTTCAGGAACGCATTGTATTTTTTCGATAATTTTTCGCTTGCCCCGCTTACGATTTTCCGGGCCTCGTCGTTGGTTTCGATCGGATCCACGCCAAAATTTTCCTTTGCCCATTTCAGGAACTCCGGCCGGTTCGGGCTTTCGAAATCGTCGTCTTCAGACTTGTAAAATTCGGCTTTATCGGGCTTGTTGTTGAAAGGCCTGTCTATCCTGACCTCCGTATCATACGTGAGCAGGCGGATGAATTGCCGCATGTTTTCCGCAACGACGGGGATTCCTCCCTCGTCCCCGAAAACCACTATGGGGCATTTTTCGAGATCTTTGCCGGCAATCCAGATCGCATAGAGGCTTCCCGAACCGTTTGCCTTCCCAAGCCCGATGAACGAATCGGAAAAGCCTTCCCCCGTGTATCCAAATTCCACTTTGTCCATAAGTTCGAGCTCGAATTCATCGGAAAAATGGTTCCCGAATTCGGATTTGAAACCGAGCAGCTTTTTGAGCGCTGCGGGCGGGCGCTTCCCGTATTTTTCGAAGAATTCGTCCGGCTCGCCATCAGGCTCGGCAGTCGGGTTTCCCGTTTTCAGGCCCGGTTCTTCCCGATTTACCGCAATATACCCCTTCTTCAGTTTTTCCAAAACCAGCTTCTCCGCTTCCTTCTCGCAGAGCTCCGCGCTCCCGAACGTTTTCGTTTTTTCCTGTCAATCGGTCCCGGTTTTCCCGTAGCGTACGGTAAAGGAATTCCCGTCGGTGGAGATGTTCCAGAATTTGTTAGATTTTCCGTCTTGGCAGGCGAAATGTTTTTGCATGGTAATATGGTTATGGTGTAAAAACAACGGAATATTCCGTTTTTATCCGAATCGCGACTCCGGCGTTCCTCCCCGTCGGATACCCCAGGATGAGGCGATTATTGACCAAGCGTTTCTTCGAGGAATTTCGCGACCTCAGTGTTTTGTCTCTTTTTTGCTACCAACGATGCGGTATTTCATTCAATGTCCCTTGCGCTTATGTCGGCTCCGCACTCGATGAGTAGCTTTGCCTTTTCCACGTCATCCGCCGCCATCAGGGCAGTCCATCAATCGTCGTCCTGGACGCTCATGTCGACATACTCGGGTATCTCGGCTCCATATCCAATCCGTAAAGAACGGAAAAATCCTGATAGCACTCGACGGTTTCGGTGTCTTCCAAAAATTCGCCCCTGTTTGGAGAGGCTAAGAATCCACCCCCGTCAAACCCGTTCTGAACGAGCAGAAAATTCGCGTACGCATCGGAGAACCCGTATCGTTTTTGCATTTCGGAAACGCTTTCTTTCGTCGGAACGGAACGTCCATACGGATTGGGGAATTTGATTTTTATCATGGGCAAATTGGTTGAAACAGCGAAAGGCAGTCTTTCGGGAGCATTATCGAACCCGCCTCACCCTTACGAAGAGATTTCGCGAATTGACTCGGTCGAGCCAAGGCTAGTAATCCCTCTCTGGAGCATAATCTTCGTTCGAAGACTCCTTTTCGTCCTTTCCCGTTCATTCGTCCGGCTGATTTTCCGTTGCAACGGCAGGACTTCGGGATTCCGCGACCCCGGGTTCCGTAGTTTCTGGTTTCGTGGGCTTCATGATATCCGCGTGGGAATGGTTCAGGAGGAGCTGCATGATTTCCGTATAATCCTTGTTGATCGCGTAGATAAGCGCGGTATTGCCTTGCGTGTCCTTGTCTCCGGCCTGGATTTGCGGATGGGCCAGCAGGAGTTTCACGATTTCGGTGTATCCCTTTTTCGTCGCGACGATAAGCACCGTATCGCCGACATGGTTCTTTTCGTTCACCCGCATTTCTTTCGATTTCAGAATCAGGGAAACGATTTCGGTGTATCCGTTCTGCACGGCAAGAAACAGCGCCGTATTGCCCTCCCGATCCTTTTCGTTCACCCGTATTTCGCCCGATCGCAGCAGAAGGCCGGCGATTTCCGTACGTCATGCTTTCACCGCGACCAAGAGCGCCGTATCTCCCCGGGTATCCTTTTCGTTGATTTGGATATCGCTTCGTTTCGAGAGCATCTGCAATATTTCATGGTACCCCTTTTTTGCCGCGATCAAGAGCGCGGTATTGCCTTCACGATCCTTTTCGTTGACGCGGGTCTGGCTGTTTTCCAGGAGCGATTCCACGATGTCGGCGTATCATTCCCTTACGGCGACCAAGAGCGCGGTATTGCCCTCCCGATCCTTTTCGTTGACGTCCGTGTCACGGTGCGTCACGAGATGCCGAACGATTTCCGCATGCCCTTTGTAGACGGCATACAGGAGCGCGGTATTCCCCCCTTTCTCTTTCTCGTTGACCCGGATGTCCGGGTGCCCGATGAGCATCTCCGCGATTTCCGCGTGTCACCGTCCCGCCGCGAACAGCAAGGCGGAATAATTGTCGTTGTTTTTCTCGTTGACCCGGATGTCCGGGTGCCCGATGAGCATCTGCGCTATTTCCGTGCTTCCTTCGGTCGCGGCGAGAATCAGCGCGGTGTTTCCGGCATCGTCTTTCTCGTTGACCCGGATATGTTCGTTGGACAGGAGCGATTGCGTGATTTCGATATGTCATTTTCCTACCGACAGGAACAGCGGCGTATTGCCTTCCGAATCTTTCTCGTTGATCCGGATGTCCTTATGTGCGGCAAGAAGCCGGATGATCTCGGTATGCCCCTTTCCTATGGCGACGAGGAGGGGAGGCACTCCTTCGCCGTCTTTGTCGTTGACGCGGACATCTGGGTTTTCGAGGAGGCATCTCAACGTTTCCGCGAAGCCGAAATACACGGCCATGAGTATCGCCGTATTCCCGTTGTTATCCTTTTCGTTCACCCGGACATCCTTGTTTTTCAGGAGCAGTTCCACGATGACCGATCGGTCCAGCGAACTCGCCAGAACCAACAGGGTCATTCAACGCTGGTCTTTCTCACTGATTAAAACGTCGTTTCGATCCAGAAACAGCCCGACGATTTCATCGTAATTGTTTTGGATGGCCCACCGTATTGCCGTCATTCAGCCGGATCATTTCTCGTTCACCCGGATATCCGGGTTGGCAAGGAGCAGCTTCGCGATTTCCACCCCGCCGTTTTTTGCCGCTACGATGAGGGCGGAATCTTCGTTGCTGTCCTTTTCGTTCACGCGGATTTCCGGGTGCGCCAGGAGAAGCCTCACGATTTCCGTATATCACTTTTCCGCCGCGTGTTTCAGGGGGGTGGATTTGTACCGCGCCCGTTCGTTCACGCGGATTTCCGGGTGTGCCAGGAGAAGCCTCACGATTTCCGTATATCATTTCGCTACGGCGACATACAGGATTGTGTCATCGTGTTCTTCCCGTTCGTTGATGGGGATGTTCCGGTTCGAGAGGAGATCCCCGACGACTTCCGTGTATCATTTTTCGATGGCGAATCTCAAAGCGGGCGGGTGGTTCGCGCTTTTTTCATTGGCCTGTATCTCGCTTCTCGCGAGCAGGAGCCGGGCGATTTCCACGTGGCCGCCGTCGATTGCCGCAAGGAGGGCGGTGATGTCCCGTTGGCCCTTCTGGTTGATGAGAATTTTCTCGTGCGCCAGCAAAAGCCGCACGATTTCGAGGTTTCAATATTGGGATGCCCAGATCAGGCCGGTGTTTCCGTACTGGTCTTTCTCGTTGACCGAGATTTCGGCATATTTCAGCAGCTGGCTGACGATTTCGACACGGCCGTCCCTCGCGGCGAGCAGGAGCGCGGTGTTCCCGGAGGGATCCCGGCGGTTGACGTCATTGGACGATCTCAGTATTTCGCCGAAAGGGGAGAGGTACTGATCGAGCGTAATCAGCAGGGATTGTTTCAAAATCGTTTCGGCTTCGTTCTTCGGATTCGCGAATTGCGGGGTTTGGACGTTTTCCATTAGGCTGATTGGTTAAAGTAATTTGTCAATTCGTCAAGGACCTTGCGCGCCTCTTCATGGTTCGGATTGATTTCGAGAGCGCTGCGGTACATTTGCATGGCTTGCTCATAATCCTCTTTTGTATGGAGGCAAGTTCATAACAGGTAATAGGCTCGGTCATCTTCGGGGGAGACTTCTATGGTTTTACGGAACATTTCCATCCCTCATTCGTCGTCTCACGTTATCGACAACACGATTCACAGGCGGTAGTACGCTTCGGTGAATCCGGGATCGGCTTCAATGGATCTTTTTAACATGGCGATTTCCCCTTCGTCGTCCCCGTTATTTCCGAGCGACATGCCATAATTGTAATAAGCCTGACCGTGATCGGGCCACAGCCCGATCGCCTTCTCGAACATCTCGTGCGCTTCCGCATACCTCCCGGCCCCGCTGTAGGAATTTGCTAGCGAATTAATCGCTTCGTAGTGGTTGGGGGTGATCCGCAATGCCGTTTCCAGTGGTTCTATGGCTTCGAAGAACCTTTTCTGAAGCAGATGGTAGGTTCCTATGTTATGATAGGCATTCGTATAATCCGGCTTGAGCTCCACGACCCTTTCGAACATTTCGATGGCCTGATCCAGCATTCACGAATTCCCGTACAGCATCCCGATTTGAAAATACGCGTCCACGCATTGGTCGTCGATACGTATCGCGACCCCGTACAGGTAGAACGCATCTTCATAGTTTCATTGATCCGCCATCGTTTTCGCGTAATTCAGGAAGAGTTCTTTTCATTCGGTTCCCGATGCGAACAAATCTTCGAAACATTCGATCGCTGCTTCTTCTTCTCCGTAGAGGTGACGGGCAATTCACAGGTTGAACAAGATGTATACGTGATTCTGGACGGCTTTTCCTTCCCGCAGTATTTCGATCGACTCTTTCAATTTTCATTGGATCATCAGTATGCTTCAGATGTTGACATACGACAATACGAAGCTTGGATCCGCTTCGAGGGCTCGCCGGCATACGGCAATCGCTTCTTCGTATTTCTGCTGATTTTGCAGTATGCCTCAGAGATTGAGGTAGGCTTCCATATTTTTGGCATCGGCTTCTATGGCCTTCTCGAAAGATTCCATCGCCTGGTCGGGATTTCACGAGAACGCATAGGACGTACCCAGGTTGTAATGCGTGTCGCTCGAAGTCGGATCGAGTTCGAGCGACCGCAAAAAGGAGGGTATGGCATCGGCATAGTTTCCGTTTCGAGCAACGAGTCTCCCGATTCGATAGGGCGTTTGCGGCGATGCCGGATCGAGTTCGGCGGATTTCTCGAAGGCTTCCAGGGCTTCTTGGTTTTTTCCGTCTTTTTCCAGGGCGATTCAGCGTTCGAAATAGTATTTCGCGTCAAAATCGGGCGTTGGGCCATTCGGATCGATTCCGTGTGACGACGGCGAGATTCCGGAATTCCCGGATATATCAGTTGGTTTCATAAACTTTAATAAAAAAAATACCACGGGAAAATGAAACCACATCTTCGATTTTTAGCAAAAAGAAAAATGGGAATCCGACTTTCCCCTTTCCCGTTTTTCCAAGAGGCAATTTTCCGGGATATCCGAACTTCTTGCACGCGTTGCCGGTCGCGTCTTTCTGATCCTACTTGATCCAGCCTTCCAAAAAATCCACCATCACCCGGCCGAGCTTCCTCGGGTCGTGTCGGACGAAGTCGCTTTCGCTCGCGAGGTTGCGCTCGACGATGGCATATCCGTTGTTCCCTTGTCGGTGTTCCTTTCCGAGCGTTACCGGGAATTTGCTTTCCGTTTGGAGGTACTTCGCGGCAAGTTCGCTGGGGATTTCTCCGGTATTCACGAGGACGAAATCCAGGACTCACTTCCCGACGTAGCGCTCTACCACCTCGACGAAATCCTTGACTTCGAACCCGTCCGTTTCCCCGTGCTTCGTCATGATGTTGCAGATGTAGATGATCTTGGCTTTCGACTGGGCGAGCGCCTCCTTCATCCCGATGGCGAGGAGGTTCGGAACGATGCTGGTATAGAGATCCCCAGGTCCGATGACGATGAAGTCGGAGTGGATCAGGGCTTCTTTTGCCCGGGGATTCAATACTCCGCCGCCCGTCAGGTAGGCGTTTTTGATCCGGAGGTTTCCGTCGTGCTTGGGAATGTCGATGTTCGTCTCCCCGATGATTTTTTGGCCGTTGACGAGCTCGACGCAGAGCTGGGTATCGTCCAGGGTTACGGGGATCACCTTGCCCCGCACGTCGAACATTTCCGAGAGGATGTCGACCGCGTCTTCGAAACTCCCGGTCATTTCCGCGAGTCACGTCAGGAGGAGATTTCCGATGGTATGCCCCTTTACCCGGCTTTTTTCGAACCGGTGCTCGAACATTTTCCGGACCCGTTCCGTATCCTTGGCAAGCGCGGCAATCGCCCGGCGGGCGTCGCCGGGCGGAAGGATGCCGAATTCGTCGCGGAGCTCCCCGGTACTGCCCCCGCTGTCCGAGGAAGTCACGATGGCCGCGAGGTTCGCGTGCTTGAGGTGCTTGAGTCCGAGGAGCACGTTGGTGCTCCCGGTTCATCATCCGATGGTGGTAATATTGCAGGTGTCGGCCATGGTTTTGAAATTAGCCAAATTATACTCGGAACCCGTTTTTTTGGAATTGGTTTTGTCGGAAAATGATTTTGGCGCATGAATAATATTCCATTGCATTTTCCTATAACCCCCCTACCCTTGGGAAGGTATACCTAACCGAATCTTATTTCCCGGTTTTTCTCGTCACATATTCGGACATCTTTTATTTTTTTCTTCGGTCACGTATTCCCGATACGCTCCCGAAAGAAGAAAAACAAAACCTGTTCCGAATCCATAACCGTAAAATACCGAAAACCAATTCCTATCGGGTATAATCTGAATATTTTCTTTTTTATGGGTTTGGACTTGACGCCACCCATTCACGCCACGATAATTCAAACATGCCTTTGATAAGGGCAAAATGAAACTATCTATTCTACCCTTCTATCGTATAGGTGGCGTCAAGTCCAAACCCATATTCTTTTTTATGAGCATTGTCATCGTACTGATTATCGTCATAGGAATAGGCATTCCATTCTTCGTGAAAACCATCAAACAGGGGGAAAACGCGATCATTCTGACTTTGGGAAAATATTCCAGCACCGTCTGACCGGGAATCGTTTTCCTGATTCCGGGAATCCAATCGGTCATGCGGATAGATATGAAAGAGCAGATTGTCAGATTTTCGGAACAGCGTTACGTTGTTCGGGAATATGTCGAAGCAAAGATAGGCGGAATCGTGTGCGTGAAAATCTACGATCCTGTCAAGGCTACGTTCTGAATCAGGAACGTGCCCGAAGCCATCGGGAAAATGATACAGCCGAATCTCCATGTTATTTTCAAGAGCGTGCCTTTGGATGAAAATATTTCCAATCGGGAAAGCATCGGTGCGAAACTGCTCGAAAGCCTCGACCGAGAAACGGAAAAATGGGGAGTGAAGGTATTGCGGGTAGAAATCAACCGCCTTGAATTTTTTGATAAGTAACCCAATAGGAATCGGTCCCCCGGTTTTTCCAGTCACCTATCCGGACATCTTTTATTTTTTTCTTCGGTCACGTATTCCCGATACGCTCCCGAAAGAAGAAAAATACAACCTGTTCCGAATCCGTAACCGTAAAATACCGAAAACCAATTCCTATTGGGTA
>CAIVSN010000043.1 GCA_903908595.1 uncultured bacterium | reverse complement strand
TTTCTAATTTATTTCCCGTTTTGGATTTTGGGCAAAGGGGTCAGGGGTGAATGACCAAAATATAAAATTCCCTATTATTAGCCTGTTTCTTGTCCCATTTGTTTTTCAAATGCTTGGCGTACCAAACTCATTACATAAGGAATTTCTTCAATTTTTGAGAGACCAACTTCAACATCGCCATTACCCCAGCGACCAAGTATTGAAACATCTTTACATCGACCTTTTGGATCATTGATTTCTGCGAATGTCAAATTTATCGAAAGGCGTAGTCTTTTTGCTTGTGGCACAATATCGACAAAATTAGTTTCCGCCTTATACGCAACATATAGTTTTAAAAATGTTTCTGTTACACATTGATCAAGTGCTAATACTTGCTTACTAAATTCATTAAATACGCTTTTCATTGGCTCGGATGCAAGATGTGGATGGTTCTCAATATTATATTCTGTTAATTCGGTTTTAGATTTATAAGTCTCTAATACACTATTTTCAATTTTTGGTGCAAACCAAACGTTATTTGCTTGTATTGATAGAACTTCGGCTCGATCTAATATATCTTGTTCCGTCCATGTATCTTTATTGGCAATCGATTTGTTTAGTTTTAGCGGGCTTTCTGAAAATCCGCCCTTCATGTTTCGCTTTTCAATAAACGGCTTGTCGCTATATTCTGAATTGTAACCCGTTAAAGTAAGATTACCCAATGTATGAAGATATGTTTTTTGAATGCGTTCCCATTCAGAACCTAGTGCAGTCTTCCATATTGTAGATAAGTTCTCATTTTGTGGCATAATATGCTCGATCGTGTATTCGTCCACAGGGACACGCTCTTTTCTGTCGTAATTTTCTAATCGACGCAACCAATAACTTCGGCTACGAAAATTATAAACATCTTTGATTTTGATTTCTCGTTTAAATTCATCGTCATCAGGAAAACGTCGATACGATGGTAGAAGCATAAAGTTTGCTTGAACACTCTCTAAATACTTATCCTTTTTTAAATTACGAGAGAAATTCCCGAACGTTTTATTCATTGAGTTAGTCGGAATTCCGCATATGGCGCGTCGAAAAACATAATTTTCTACAAGTCGTACAATTTTTAATAATTCATCCGCAGACAAAATCTCTTTTTTATAGTCATTATAAATTTCTAATAAAAATGGGAATGCAACATCAACTTTTAATTCTCGGAGGTCGTGAAACGCCATTTTAAGATCCTGATTGGTTTCTGCACCAAGTGCCATAGCGCAGTAATGCCCGGCAAAAGTTCGAATATCAGAAACAAGTGTTTCAATACTTGATATTTCCGGTGAACTCTCATACTGTTTGAATGCTTCATATACTTCACGCTCTTTCGGAATTACGCCAGTTTTCACAGTGAGATAATGCCTCATGAAGCCATCAAAATAAACAACATAACCTTCTTGGCCAAAATCTATTTCCATCGGTCGCCAATATTGATCATATAATTTGGACTGAAGATTATGCTCTAGCCCCATGAGAATATAATTGCGGATCAAATCGGCTTGGCTTAATTCACGTCCAGTTGAATTAAGACTTTCAAATATTAATTGTGGATTGTCCTGATCACGGTTAAGTGAAATATCTACGATAATAAGTTTTGCTAAACCTTTGCAGACAGCCAAAAGGTTGTCATTTTCTTCGGCAATTTTTTCGGTAAAAAAATCAAAATTAGCTTTTACTCTCACAGAAAAATCTGTTGGATAGGAATTTTGATCAAGTAGTGATGTAAGAGTTGTTTTATCTGTTTGCGATAAGATAAGTTTGTATTTCTTTTCTCCTTCTTCAAGCGGATTGAGTAGAAAATAATTGCGTATTTTTTTTGCCGAAAATCCTTCAATTGGTTCGCTCTCACCGAGGGCACGTGCAAGAGCCTCTATCATTAGCGATACTGTGGTAAGTCTTTGTTGTCCGTCAATTACAAGTAGTGGTGATTGGCTTGAGACAGAATAAAGACCTTTTTCTACATAAACGATAGATCCGACAAAATGTGCTGTAATTTTGTCATTACTCCCAGTACGCAAAATATCTTTCCACAACTGAAGACACTCCTTTTCGCTCCAACTGTATGTTCGTTGGTAAATTGGTATAACGAATTGAGGTGATTTTTTTAGAAAATCGACTAATTTTGCTTCGGTTGCTTTCATAAATTTATGGTAGTCAAAAGTTAATTTTTTTAGTTAATTGTATCCGCTTCCCTATTATAAATAAAATCGTTTTCGTAGCGGAGCGGAGAAAACATCTTTTACCCCTCTTAAATTAATGAAAAAGAAATTTGAAAATTTTTAAAAACAATTGGGTGATAACCCAAAAAAGAAAAGGGATATTTCACTTAATGGCCCGCGGATATCCGACGTATTCTATGAAGAAAAAAAGCGGATGCAATTTTTTCGGAGCAAAATATGTGCGAAGCGAACGGATATCCGCTGTTGTCTGATGTACGCGGAGCGTGCGAAGGCAACGGGGGGAACCGCGGGCCATTGTCTGAAATCCGAAAGGTCCCCTTCCTTATGGAAAACTTCGTAAAAAGCCTACGAATTCCAGAAGATGATATTCTCATTTTTTCCGCGCTCAAAAAATATGAATTCCTCGCGATTCATCCATTTCTCGACGGGAACGGCAGGACGAGCCGACTTATCTGGAATTATTTTCTTCTCAAGGATTGATATCCCCTTGCCTATATTGACATTGCCGAACGTGCGAGATATATGAACGCTCTTGAAAGCATGGATGCATGAGATACGGAAGAGTATATCGTGCTTATCCTTGAGGCCGTTGAGCGATCGTTGGATACGTTTATCGATGCTTTGTAAAAAGCGGGACATCCTTTCTCACCATGCGGAGAGATACCGGTACGCTCGCTTCGAAACCCCTTTCCCGTTTGTCAGAAAGTCCGGAGGGCACATCCCCATTTCCCCGCTCCAAACCCTTCGGGGAAGGAAAATAATCGCGCTAGCCGGGCTGCGCGGTATCCAAATCCCCCCGATCATACCATAATTGAAATATCTCTTCCACCCATTCATGGACCCCATCGACGACAACCGGGAGATGCGACTGAAAACGCGAGGAGCATATGGGGAGATCGATAGGAATCCCGTGGCTCCGGTGCAGTTTGGGAGTGAAATGAAACCGGAATTGCAATTTGGGATTTTGCTGGAAAAACTCGACCAATTCGGGATTCATGATGACGGCATTATACGGGCGAAACTGTATTTCCGGCTCCTGGGTCGGATATATACGAAATTCCAGGATTTCCGCTACCGCATCGGCGGATGCGCGTTTTACGATCGGAACTTTGATTTCCAGAAACGTTTCTTCTTCCTGATCATGGAAGGCAATACCGTCGAACATCGAATAATTTGAGGTCTGAATGTGGTTTCCATATACACGGAGGTCATGAAGGAATTGAGACATGTGGAGTAATGTGAAAAAATACCCATTCAGTGTCCGACTTCCGGGCAAGAAAAAAAAGAAAATAGTCGGAAATTGATTTCGGGGAGTTTCCCCTACAATGTGTACATTAACCCCTCCCCCCATGCCCGCCTGCCAATTCGTCCAAACCCTCGTCCCGACCCCGCTCGGCGTCCTTACGCTCGTCTCCGATCCCGACGGCCTCGTCGGCATCCTCTGGCCGGGAGCCCGCCCCGAAAGCATCGGACGGCCGGGACTCCTCGCCTGCACGGGACAGGGCCCGCACCTCGATGCCGCCCGCCTCGCGCTCGAAAACTACTTCTCGAATCGACCGTTCGAAATGCCTTCGTTACGCGTCGCCGGGACCGATTTCCAGAAGTCGGTATGGGAAGCGCTGAAAAAAGTTCCACGCGGGGAAACCCGCACCTACGCGCAAATCGCCGCGATGATCGGCAAACCGAGCGCGGTGCGGGCCGTGGCGACGGCGATTGGGAAGAACCCGTTCCCCGTATTGGTTCCGTGCCATCGAGTCATCGGGACGGACGGCGGTTTGCACGGGTTCGCGGGAGGACTCCCGGCGAAGGAGTGGCTGCTCGGATGGGAGAAAACGCCACTCGTTTCCCCCGCATAATCATGAAAAATCCCAGAGAAATTGCCATCGTCGACGATCAGAAAGAAAACCTGGTCCAAGTGAGGAATTCCCTGAGCCGTTTTCACGCGAACCTGAAAGAATTCGAATCCTACGAGGATTTCTTTCGTTTCTATGTCCCGTGAACCCCGCTTCCCGACCTTCTGATTCTCGACTACTTTTTGGAAAAATGAAAAACCGGCCGGGAATTGCTCCTGGAAATGCGGCGGGTTTTCTGAGACCGGTGCGATGCGGTTTCGGTAATCGGCTTTTCTTCGGTCGAGGAATGCTCGATGGAGCTTGCCGAGATGAGCCGGGGAAGATATTTGAAAAAGGTCAAATGAGCGGCGAAAAACCGTGATTTGGAGCGGATGGTGGGGGAAATGTTGGCCGAAGGCGTTAGGTAATTTTTTGGAGACGGATGTTTGTGCGGTGTGATTGGGATCTTTAGGGTTGAATGCAGCTATCCTCAAGTTTTCTTCGTTTCCATTCACGGCCTTCATCCGGCACTTTTTCCCGGCACCAGGAAAAAGTGGTTGTCAGAGTCGATTCAGCTATTTTTCGAGGCAATCATCGCCCGTCGCAAAAATCTCAGAAGTCATCCCGTTTCGGACAATTCCAAATATCGGTGAACCGTTTTGTTATCGATTTCCAAATTTCAACTTTTTTAGCGACCTTGCGGGCGGAAGAAAATTCTCTCCCGTCACCACGCTTTTCCCGGTTTTCTCTTCTAGAGCGAGGCGGGCATCCCGAGCAATTTTCCCTCACTTTAGGGCTCCGCTTTCGGACTCGGTACCGATTGGATAATGCGCAGGATCGTTTCGGTATCGGCGCAATCGGTTTCTCGCTTTTTCCCGTCGGGCAATGGCAACTTCAACCGTACGGTTTTTTCGTACGGTTCAGTCTCGATTCCCTAAAAAACTCCGCTCCCCTACTCCTTCTCCAACTCCCTCCGAATCTCGTTGAACTCGTTCTCGACCTCCTTCAAACGGGCCCGGCTCGCCTTCACGAGCGCCACGCCTTCCCGGATCTTGACCAGTCATTCCTCGACGTCCGCTTCTTCCTGGGCGTCGAACCAGTCGTTGATTTCCTGCAATCTCTTGAGCGATTCGCTCAGGTTCTTCTTGTTTTCGGCTGGCATATGATAGGGGGTTAAATTACCGTAGATTGGATTTCGCCGTCGGAAACCCGGCTGACGAGGGTGTCTCACCGGGTGACCTGGGACGTTCGCTTGACTATTTTTCCGTTCAGGGAGACGATTCCGTAGCCGAGCGAGAGGAGCCTCGTGGGATCGTGGACCCGAAGCGCCGACTCCCGGGCGTCCACGAGCGACTGGGAACGCCTCAGAAACCGCTCGAAACCGGAATTCATGGCCGTCTTTTTGGATTCGGAATCGGCGGTTCCCTTTTTTATCCAAATCCTGAATATTCCCGCAGACCGGGCGAGCTCGTCGCTTCCGCGCTCGAATTCGCCCATGATGGCGCCATAGAGCTTTTCGGGAATTCCGGCGGCTTTCTCGACGATTTTGGACGCGCGGGATACCGCCTTGGACTGATGGTCGATCAGGGATTTGCCCAGCGATTCAAAAGCGGCGGCGAACGACCTGAGCGCCATCGGCATTCCCCGCAAAAACCTCGAACACGTGGCGATGCCAACCTTCGCGGCAAGGCCGAGCCCCTCGAAGTTGCCGTCGAAGGCGGCGATTTCCCGATTCAAGATTGCAGAATTTTTCGAGAACGCGAGGT
The DNA here is from genome assembly GCA_903908595.1 of uncultured bacterium. GTDB lineage: Bacteria > Patescibacteriota > Gracilibacteria > BD1-5 > UBA2023 > CAIVSN01. The sequence continues at coordinate 12,201 of CAIVSN010000043.1, read as the reverse complement.
CGAAATGCGCGAACAGCTCCTTTTTGGATCCTTCGAGGAGCTGTTCGAGAAGCAGGAACGGACGTTCGATTTCCTGTGCGGCCATGGACGGGGTCGAGCATGACCGGGAAGCGGCCAGGCACGCGAGCGGGACATCGGAATCGTGGCCGATGCCGCAAAGAACGGGAATCCGGGAGTCCGCTATCGCGCGGACGACCTCTTCTTCGTTGAACGCCTGCATGCTTTCGAGGGAACCTCCCCCGCGGATGATTACGAGCACGTCGATGTCCAATCGCTGGGCCGTTCCTATCGCGGCGATCAGTTCGCGGACGGCCGACGGTCACTCGACCCGGGAATCCAGGAAGCTGATTTTGAAGCCGCGCTTGCCGACGTTGCCCAGGAAGTCCTGCATCACCACGCCGCCCTTCGACGTGATGATGCCGATTTTTTGGACGTACCGGGGGATTTCCCGTTTGCGGGCGGGTTCGAACAGGCCTTCTTTCAGGAGTTTCGCCCTGAGTTCGTCGTACGCCTTTTTCAGGGCTCATTCCCCGGCCAATTCTATGGAAAGCGCCTTGAGCGAAAATTTCCCGGTCTTCAGGTAAATGTCCGGGGATCCGTCGACGATGGCGTCCATTCCGTTTTGAATGACAAAATCGAGGGCTTCCAGCGAGTATCTGAAAATCACGCAGCTGATAACGCTGGCATCGATGGGATCCTTGAGCGAAAAATACGCATGGCCGTGGGCATCGGTCTTCCATTCCGTAATTTCTCCCCTCACCCGGACGCGGATTTTGGCCAGTCAGACGTTGAGCCGCCGGACGAACGAGCCGACCGAGAGGTAGTTTTCGGGGAGCGGTTCGATTTCGGTTTCGGTTTCGGGGACGGGAGGGGTGGGGGCGGCGGGAGTTTCCGGGGTGACGGGGGTCATGGAGGGTTGTTTTGGATGCGTGGGGGCATTGTACTCGGGGAGTGGGAAAAGGGCAAGTTGGGGGAGGATATTTCCTTACGGCCCTCCCGGAAAGGCAAGCTTCGGCATTCCCGGAGAGGTAAAATATGCATGGAATAGCGAAATCGGATACCCCACACCTTAAGGCCCGAAAGAAAAATTCCGCAAATGATTTACTTGGAAAAAAGTACCCGGAATGAATGCATGGGCACCTTGCATATATCGTGCGGCATAAAATGGATTATATTTTCGGGTTTTCGATTTGGGAGAGCCACCAAAGAAGGGATTCTTTTGGCTTCATATCCGTTAAAGCTCCCCCAAGCGCTTTGGTCCAAATACGCCCCAAGTAGGTTTTTAATCTTACCGTCTCCCCATTGGCGCAGTCGAATCCTGTCCCCCCATCGGAAGTTGACGCTTCTCTTCCTCCGAGCACTTTCCTCAGGGATTCGTAGTCCTTAGCGAGGTTTTCCACGTTTCCAAAGTAGGCTTCGTCCATTTCGACGACCCCCGCCATGGCTTCTTTTTTCGCGTCCATTTCCGCCAGTTCATTCCGGTATTCCTCCTCCGTGAGCGCTCCCGCTCCCCGCTGCCACCAGAGAAGGGATTCCTTCGTTTTAAAATCCGTCCGTGCCTTTCCAAGGACCTTGGTTCAAATACGAATCAAGTAGGTTTGCAATCTCACCTTCTCCCCATTGGCACAGTCGAATCCTGTCCCCCCATCGTTAGTCGTCGCTTCTTTCCCTCCGAGCGCTTTTCTCAGGGACTCATAGTCCTTCGCGAGGTTTTCCCCGTTTTCTAAGTAGGCCTTGTCCATTTCGACAATTCCCGCCATGGCTTCTTTTTTCGCGTCCATTTCCGCCAGTTCCTTCCGGTATTCCTCCTCCGTGAGCGCTCCTGCTCCCCGCTGCCACCAGAGAAGGGATTCTTTTGGCTTCAAATCCGTTCAAGTTTTCCCAAGCGCTTTGGTCCAAATACGCCTCAAATAGGTATCTAGCTTCATCTTCTCCCCATTGGCGCTGTCGAATACCGTTGGCTTATCGTTAGTCGTCGCTTCTTTCCCTCCGAGCGCTTTTCTCAGGGACTCATAGTCCTTAGAGAGGTTTTCCGCATTTTCGAAGTAAACCTTGTTCATTTCGATTCCCGCCATTTCCCCCAGTTCCTTCCGGTATTCCTTCTCCGTGAGCGCCCCCGCTCTCCGTTTCCACCAGAGAAGTGACTCCTTTTTCTTCATATCCGTCCGAGCCTTCCCAAGCGCTTTGGTTCAAATACGCCCCAAGTAGGCATTTAATCTCACCTTCTCCCCATTGGCGCAGTCGAATCCTGTCCCCCCATCGTTAGTCGTCGCTTCTTTCTTCCCGAGCGCTTTTCCCAAGGACTCGTAGTCCTTCGCGAGGTTTTCCCCGTTTTCGAAATAGGCTTCGTCCATTTCGACGACCCCCGCCATGGCCTCTTTTTTCGCGCCCATTTCCTCCAGTTCCTTCCGGTATTCCTCCTCCGTGAGTGCTCCCGCTCTCCGTTTCCACCAGAGAAGGGATTCCTTTGGCTTCACATCCGGCCGAGCCTTCCCAAGCGCTTTGGTTCAAATGCGATTCAAGTAGGTATCTAATTTCACACTCTCCCCATTGGCGCAGTCGAATCTTGTCGCTGAATCGGAAGTCGCCACTTCTTTTCCCCCGAGCGCTTTTCCTAGGGATTCGTAGTCCTCCACGAGGTTTTCCGCATTTTCGAAGTACTCGAAATCCATTGGAACACGCACGGTTCCAACTTTCTCAAGTTCGATGATACTTGGTATCGTTCCTATGGATCGGTGCTTCCCCCTCTTCTTTCCGGATTTCTTGTTTGAGAAAATGGCCGGTTTCTTCCCCCCGCCAAAGAAGAATTGATAGTAGGAATCGAAATAGGTCCGAAGGATCGTCACCTCTTCCTCGATCCAATTCGCGGGAACGGTTCCTTCCGTTTCGAACAAAAAGAGTTTTCTCTCTATGTCCCGGATTCGCGAAGGGAAGAGAATGGCTCCGTTTCGAGCGTCCTCCCGTAGGGCCGAGTACATTTTCGCGAGTCCGAACGTGGTGTATTCCTCGCTCATTCGCCCGGTGACGTTGTACGCCTTGGCGATTTTTCCGGGATTGTTCGGATCTTTTCGGAGGACCCGCCCGATCATCTGCTCGAGGAGCGTGATGGAACGGGTCGGCCTCAGGTTGATGAGAATGCCGGTCGGCTGGTCATCGAACCCTTCGATGAGGAGGTCGGCATTGCAAAGGATATCGATGCGGTCGGTCTTCGGTACGATCGTTCCATCGTCTCGGAACCCCTGGTATCTCTCAAGGAAGTCCGCTCTCTCTTTTTTGTCTTGGTTTCCGTATACGACGGCTGCCCGGTATCATTCACCCCCGAGATACTCGGCTGTCGATTTCGCATGGTCCACTCCGGCACAGTAGACGAGGGCTTTTTCGGTGAGAACGAGATGGTCCATTCCGGTCCCGGAGGCACCGGCGTCTTGCGCGTATGTCGAATCGTCTTCATCCAGGTAGTCCGAGAGAATCTCCTCCGCGATTTCCGTTCGTTGCCCAGCGTCAATGGCCATCTCGAAATCCTTGTCAGAAATATCGTCATCGTTCTTGAATTTTTCAATCGCCTCGCCTTCCGTCCAGTAGAGATAGGACCGCATCGGCGCAAGGGCTCCCATTTCAAAGGCGTCCGGAAGGGTGATCGACATGATGCATTCCCCGAGATATTCTTCGGCACGTTTGAACCGCTTGCTGTTCGGATCCCCAAGATAGGGGGTGGCAGAAAACCCAAGGAAGATGGCATTCGGATAGTTCTTGCGAAGGGATTCAACGGTTTTGAATCCCATGGAACGATGCAGTTCGTCGAGGATGATCACGTCGAATTTTCCGAGCGTTTCCGTGACGGTTTTTTCTTTTCTGGCAATGAGTTGATAACCGGAGACGAGTACCTGGGGATGAGGGGATGGATTCCCAAAAGTATCAACGATGGATTGTTTTTTGGTAATGCCGACGGAAGTTCACCCTGGCTGAAGTCTTTCTATGGTTTTCAGGTTCTGGTCATTGACGATATCCCTAGGGGAAAGCACGAGTACGCGACTCGTGGGATTCGATTCGGTGAAGGCTCGGATAATTCCGGCGAAGAGAACCGTTTTTCCCATTCCGGTAGGGAACTTGACATAACCGCTTCGCCTCCCCGGGTTTTTGAAGAATTCCACGATTTGATCGAGTCCGTCAAGTTGGTGCTCATGGAAGTCGAAGTCTTTCCCGTCTTTGGAATGCTCGCCCCTGATGGCCTGTTCCAAGGATACCACGTTGAAATTGGGCCCTCCGATAGCGGAAAGCACCTCCCGACGGGTTTTCTCTACGGCTTTCGAGTGCCGCACGAACTCATCCCAGAGATCGGGGAAGAGATTTTTAAGGGTTTTGGGGCTCAGGCTCAAGAGTTTTTTCCGCTCTTCCTTGAGGATTCTCGCTATGTCGGCATCGCGGCCTTCAATCTGGCCTTCCGCCTTGAGCTTCAAACCCTCCTCCTTGAGCTTCAAGAGAAAGCTTTCGAGTTCCAAGTCCCTCCTGACGGAGAGGTCATGATTGTTGGGGGAAGTACGCATATGGGTACGGGAGAAAGGTTGGGAGGCGGTATTTTATACTCGGTGTTTTTATAAAGTCAATTTCGTATGCCGTAACTGCTCATACCAAATCAATCTAACCCCACTTGCTCGCAGGCAATGTGAACGTATTTTTCGTTTTGCCCGCCCCCCCCTACCGTTCGTATTCGTCCTGTAGTTCCACGAGGGAATGCTTCATTCGGTTGAACGCCTCGATGTCCCGGCATATCCGCATGCGGCATTCCGCAAACACCGGTTCGTAGTTTCCCGCTATGGTCTTGAGTTCCCGATCGGTTTCGAGATGCACGCCGGCTATATCGTCGCAGAAAGAAACATCCAGGCGCTTCAATTCGTCGATAAACGATTGTTGCAACCGGTCGAACTCCGTTTTGATGTTCCGATCCCGGTCGATTTTTTCTTCGTCGTTGCGGCTCATTTTTTCTTTCAGGTGCGCGGAGCTTTGTTCGAAATGCCGGATTCGGTTGATTTTTTCTTTCGAAAACGAGGCTTCCGTTTCCGCGATCCGTTTCCGGATTCCGTCCGTTTCCATTTTGAATTTCAGCGCCACGGCATTCTTTTTTGCCGGTGCTTCGCTTACCAGCGCTTGCTCCGTTTTTTTCGCTTCGGCCAGATAGGGCGAGAGACGGTTCGGAATCGAAGATTTCTCCCGGAGGATTTGCAGCCGTATCTGCTTCTCCTCTTCGTCGAGTTCTTTGTACCGGCGAACGAAAGGCTGTTTGATCGCGTATTCTAGGGTATATGGGAGATTTGCCGGGGGGTTCGGAGCTCGAATGCGTTGTTTTTTCTGCCTCCAATCATCCAGATTCTTTGCCCGGGCTCGCGTGATCCCGGCGACTTTTATCCAGTTGCCTCCGGCTCCCAATATCCTTCCCTCGACATCCACGTTCCGTATGTCCGCGGCGGTAACGATTCACATGCCCGACAAATTGTTCGCCAATACGTCGTGTTCGGCATGCCGATCGGTAAAAATAGAATGCCTCTCGTCGGATATCTTGTACCGGGACAGGCAATCGTTCGAAAACGAAGACAGGTATTTTTCGAACCCTTCGAGCAGTTTTTTCTCCTCTTCGGCTTCCACGGCCATTTTCCGGATGCCGATGGATTGGAGTTTCGCATTGCCCGCCGCGTCGATTTTTTCGGAAATCTCTTTTTCGTGCCGTCGGATCGATTTTTTGACTTCGTCCAATTTCATTTTCAGCTCTTCGTCAAGCCGTTGGATGGCCCCTTGCTCCTTTTTGCCCGAATGCGCGAGTTCCCCGTTCAGGGCATCCATGAGCTTGGACGCTTCGATATCCAGGGGACCCACCATGGCTTCATAGAGCTCTTTCGACTGGAGTTCCAACGGGCCGTTTTCCTTCGAGTGCCATCGTCGGACTCCGGCAAACCGCTTGTTTTCCCGATCGAAGGCGTCCTGCGCCTGCCGGTCGATCCATCGTGCCGAAGCCTGGTATTTTTTGACGAGCTTTCCGATTTTTGATTTTTCCATTTCCAAAACCTCGGATTGGCGGTCGTCGTATTTTTTCCTTTCGCGTTCCAGCGATTCGTGCCCATCCCGTATGCAGCGGATGATTCCGTCCAGTCACTTTTGCGCTGCGATCACTCGCAATTTGAGATCGTTCTTTTCCGATTGCCCGAACGATTGCCGTACCTTGGCAAAAAATCCGCCGACCAATGAAAACCGCAGATATCTGGGAGGATCGAAATTTTCCAATGTCAGGGGGCTCGGCGGTATCCGTTGGGAATACTCCGGCGTGAAACATTCCAAACGCTTCGTGGGCAACCTCCGATCGATGGCGATGTCGGGATCGGACGACAGTGCCCGGCACCACTCGTCGGCGGACGGCCGCAGGTTCGGATGGTCGAAACTGTCGTCCAGCGCCCTCAAAAACAGCTTCTGGATACGCGCGTCGGCCTTGAGAAACTCCCGGTGCGGCGGCGGGATCACCTGGAACCGGTCCTTCCGTACGCCATGCGGGAAAAACCCCCTCCCTATCCGGTCGCTAATGGTGGAAAGGTGATCGTAGGGCGCTTTCAGCGAACCGGCAAAGGGATGCAGTCAGAAGAGTATCCGGTAAAAAATAACCGCGATGCCGAATCGGTCCCAGGTCTCGCCGATAATGTCTTTTTCAATATTTCTGATGCTTTTGCCATATTCGGGAGGCGTGTACTCGGGCGTGGCGACCTGCGCCGGAAATATCAGCCGGCCGTTGGCGATGACCTCCGTGGAATCCATGTCGATGATCGAAATCAGCCCGTCGGGCCGGATCATGATATTGTCCGGCTTGATATCGACCAAAACGTACGACCCGTACGAATGGATCTGCGAAAGCGCCGCCGACAGGTTGAAACACAATGTGCGCCTGGCATCGAAGTATCCCGGGGTTCAAAATGCGAATTTGTTCCACTCGCCCGCCAGGTTCGGGGGCATCTTCGGGGTACACAGGCATTCGAGCTTGATCCCATTGGCTTTCGGCATGGAATACCCGACGAATTTGCCGGCAACATACGCGATATGCAGGGGCCAAATCACGGAGTGGTGGCCGTTGACCGATACCAGATTCGGCTTGTTTTCGGTCAGGTATTTCAGTTTTGCTTCCTTTGGCCCGGTCCTCTTGTCCGTTTTGAATATTTTCAAAACCTGTCCCGCGTAATGGCCCGGAGACACTATCTCGTGGATATCGGCTTCCCCGCCGCTCGCGAACGGCTTGCTGTCGATTTCGATATCCGCGCCGTTGGACAGCCTAACTGTTTGGTTCATGGATATCGTCGCTTACGAATGCGGAGAGCACCATGGATTTGTCGTCGGTTTCCGAGACGAGTACCCGATTTCACTTCTCGATGAACGATTCCCACGACTCGTTTATTTTTGCCTGCCGCGCCCTGGCCCGCTTCAGACGCAACAGGTTCTGGTAATTCGGCTCGAAAAACGGCTTGAACGGGGTATTCGGATCAAAAAACTTCCCGCTGGCCCCGTCGTATTTCAGCATCTCGAAAGACGCCTTTTCGCAACCGTCGGACAACAGGGAAAAGGCCGAAATCGGGTTTTTGCAGAAAAAAGTTCAGAAGTATTCCGAATCCCGGCCGCAGTCCCAAAGATCCGACGTGATGAAAAGGGTCTGGTTCGCCTCCTCCCCTTTGGTGGGCACCAGCATCGGGAACCATTCCGATTCCCGATTGCGGAAGGCGGCCCTCCCGTCCCCGACGTTCGCGCAGGCGACGAAGCTGCCATCGGATATGGCCAGTATCAGCGTGGCGGACAACGACCTGAAATCGAGATGTTCTTTCTCGGCCATGGCCCCCAGCTCCGCCTTGAGCTCGGTAAAAATCCCAAAAGCGAGTTCGCGCCAAAGCGTTTCGTCAAGCCCCGGGTTCCCGTCGGCATAAAAACGGTTCCGCACCAGCCGGACGGAAATTTTTCGTATCGCGTTGACGACCAAAAAACGCGACCCGGTATCGGAATTCTCACAGGAACCGGCCCCGTCGGAGACCGCCGCGATGGCAAAATTCGCCCCCCTGATATATTTGACCTGGGAAAAATCCTGGCAAGGGAGCCCCTTCTCGATATGGGAAGACCCGATTTTCGAACACCAGGCGGATATCCAGCCGTTCGTTTTCATTATATTTGGATTTGGGCCCAACCGCTCGGCGATGGCAACTGGAGCCGCTCTCACTCGGCCGATTTCGACACCAGCCCCATGCTGTCGCTCAGCCACTTGAACAGGACGTTGAACGCGAGCCCCTTGAGCGGCAAGGGAGGCGTGTCCGGGTGGCAAACCTGCTTCAATTTTTCCTGGTTGAAGCCCTCCACGCCGACCGCGTAGAACATGAAACCGCTCTTGTCCACCTTGCTTCTGACCTCGCTTGCCAGTCCGGCGACGTCCTGACCGCTATCCGGTTCCCCGTCGGTAATCAGCATGATCCACGGGCGGTAGTAGGTTTGCCCCGTCGATTTGTACCAGGATTTCCTTTCTTCCACGATGCCAATCGCCGTTCTCACCCCGTCGACCAGCTTCGTCGATCCGGAAGCACTGAGCGTCGGCATTACGAAATCCGCCGAGAGCTTCGGCGGAACTATCGGGTCCACCGTCGATCCGAACGTCACGATGGCAACTTCGATCCGCTGGGACGCGACGACGTCGTTCTGGAGTTCCGCTTGGAAATCCTTCAAGCCCCGGTTGAGCTGATCTATGGGATTGCCAGCCATGGAACCGGATACGTCGAGTACCAGAACGCACAGGCATTTTTGCTCGTAATTTTCCGGGGATTCTCCCCCGAAGGAAGATTCCTCGAAGTCGGCGGTATTTTCGGACATGTGATGGTGGGGTTATTTGGTAAATTTTTTTTGGGGGGCGTGGGCGGTTGCCTCTCAGGACGAGGGTAGTATATATTTTGAGTTTTGCAAAAAATATTGTCTCTTTTGTAGAATATACCAAGTTTGCTATATATACCCAACGGGAATTGATTTCCCGGTTTTTCCAGCCACCTATTCGGACATCTTTCAGTTTTTTCTCCGGTCACTTATTGCCGATAAGCTCCCGGAAGAAGAAAAATGAAATCTGTTCCGAATCCGTAACCGTAAAAAGCCGAAAACCAATTCCCGTTGGGTATACCCAGTTTTTGAGATTATACTTGAATAATACACCTATTCAATGTATAATTCGGTTATACCTTATAAATAACCCATATGATCGAAAAATTACGAGAAAACATCAAAAAAACGATCGCGAGGGAAAAATACCTGCACGATTTTCGGGATTTTTGCTTTGCCCCCTTTATCAAAGTCGTGGTCTGAGCCAGAAGGGTCGGAAAAAGCTTTTACATTTTCAGCATCGTGCAAAAGCTGCTGGAAGGAAATCTGCTGAAAGAAAACGAAATTTTTTATATCAACAAGGAATGGATCGAATACGACGGGATACGGGATTACCAGGATCTCAACGCTTATTTTCTGGATTGGAAAGCCAAAAACGGCGTTTGAAACGAATTTTTCGTAGGAATTGACGAAATACAGGAAATCCGGGATTGGCAGAAATTCGTGTTGTCCGTTTGGAGCAGCTATCCGAAAAGCATGGTTTTCATCACCGGTTCGAACTCCAAGCTCCTTTCGAAAGACCTCGGGACCAATCTTCGCGGAAGGTACATTTCAAAAAAAATATACCCGCTCTCCCTGCGGGAATTCGGCGCGTTCAAAAAACGGGACATCGACGAGAGCCTATTGAACGAATACGTGAACTTCGGATGATTGCCGGCCATTTGCGACATTCAAGACGCGAATATCAAAACGGAATACCTGAAATGAATCTATAATACCATCTTCGTGAAAGACCTGATGGAATACGAGAACATACGGAATCCGAGCTTGCTGAAACATATCCACAAGTATCTGTTCAAGGAGTTCTGAAATCTCATCAATTCCAAAAATATCTGAGATTTTTTGAAAGACGAAAAAAGGGAAGCCTCGGTGGAAACGATATTGAACTATATGGAATTCAGTTGCAATTCCTATCTTTTCGACGAAGTGCCCCGGTACGACATACGATGAAAAAAGCTGTTCGAAATCACGAAAAAAATATATGCCTTCGACCTGTGAATCCGAAACGCCATCGTCTGACTGAGCTTGAAAGACGACATAGGATGAGTGTACGAAAATCTCGTCTACCACCATTTGGCATCGAACGGATACTCCGTATGCGTTGGGGTAATCTGAGAAAAAGAAATCGATTTCATCGCTGAAAAAAACGGGGAGAAGACCTATATCCAGGTCGCGTACGCGCTGTCGGACGAGAACGTCATACAACGGGAATTCCGAAATTTGCTGAACCTGAAAAACGGATGGGGAAAAATCGTCATATCCTCGGATAGGCTGTTTGTGAATAGCTACGAATGAGTGCGGCACTATAATTTGTTGGATTGGTTGAAGGGGATGGTGTAGCGGAGGACACCCCCCATTCCCGTTCGCCAAGAACTTCGTATATCGTTCATGGATTTCGCGAGATGCCGAAATCGGATGAATTGATATACGTTTGCGATAGATTTTATTGCATTTCAAGCACTGCAACGAGCCGTACTGGGGTACGGTGAACGAGGGGCGGAGAAACGGGCGGGAAGCTCGCGTTTTTCGGGGCTTTTGCTGGAGGCTAAAGCAAACCGAACAGATATAATGGCACGGTATTTTTCTTCCCGACGACGATATCGTCCAATGCGGGAAACGAATCGTCCCTATGGTCTTGAAGCTGGGAAAAGGTCTTGCTCCCCCCTCCGATCTCGAACAACTGACTGTCGACCGCGAAATCCCCTATTTTGGAAAATCCCACCGGAACATTGGCATTCCGCAGCGCGTTCACGAAAAACGTCTCGCGGACCATCCCGATATTGGTTTCTTTCATCAAACCCGAGTTGACCGCGTAGAGCAGGTTGGTATTGTCCAAATAGATTTTGGAAGTGTTTTTCATCACGTTGTACCCGTGCACGTCTTTGGGCAAAAACCTCAGGAGTCATCCCGCTTCGAGCAATTCAAGGTAATGATGAACGGTTTTGTTGTCGATTTCCAGGGTCTTGGAAATCTTGTTGGAATTGATTTCGCCCGGTTCTATTACGCTCAGGTAGTTGAGTATCCGCTTGAAAATCGGAAGGTTTTCGGTTTTCAAGCGGTAAAAATTCGCGATATCGTCATAGATCGTCTTGTTTACCGTCTCGAGGATTTTCGAGAAATCCTTTTGTTTTTCGTTGACGTAATACGGATAGTACCCTTCCTTCAGGTATTCCCGGAAGTATTTGATCACCGGGAAGTCCCCGAGCCCCTGGGCGATTCGCAGATGGCCGTCCACGATTTCCGCAAAGGAAAACCGGGGAACGTCGAGACCGTAGCGATAGTTGAGAAATTCCCGGAAACTGAATCCGTGCACGCGGTACAATCTCGCCCTCCTCGAAAGGTCGTAATTCCCCACGTGCAGATCCAGGCTGGAGCTCCCGGAAAATACCACCCGCAAATCCGGAAAGCTGTCGTAGATGTTTTTCAGTTCCTGATTCCAATTCGGATATTTGTGAATCTCGTCGATCATCAGGAGCTTCCCGTCGTATTCCCGCTTGAACCGCAACGCGAAATCGAACAGGGTATGCTCCAAGAAGTAGATGTTGTCCGCCGAAACGTAGAGCGATCTCGAAAGGTCGCTCGTTTTCAGATGTTCGAGCAACATCGTGGACTTCCCCACCCCACGGGGGCCGACCAGTCCCACGAGCCGTTCGGAAAAGTCGATCGTATGGAATACCTCCCTCGTCTTTGGAAAATCCTGATTCAACAGGCCTTTTTGTATTTCGAAAAAGAGTTGCATGGTATGGAATTAGAGTGTAGTCTAATTTATTGTAGTGTTTTTTGGAGTGGAGTCAAATATGTGAGAATATATACCACTTGGTTCATGCGTACATGTTCTTTTGCGGATACGGTTTACGCTATTTTCCATTATGGGTGATCGTGATTATTTTATACCTAACGGGAATGCCACTTGAATTCTTGGAAAAGCGATTACCATATCTTTGTAAAAAAAACTTGCTAAAAATTATGCCTAATATTCAAAACGATATCATGAAGGAATATAGTCTTGGTATCATGCTAAGACGATTTGAATATAAAAGAACAAAAGGC
>CAIVSN010000042.1 GCA_903908595.1 uncultured bacterium | reverse complement strand
TGAAGGCGGAGTACGAGGGCGACCTCGCGCAGAACGCCATGGGCGGCGGATTCCTCGCGGGCACGGCCCACGCCGAAGCCGGGAACCCTTCCGTGGCCTACATAAGGGGGAACTTCGGGGGGCTCACGGCGAAGGTCAGCACGGGGGGAATGACCTTCGTCCTCGCCGTCCCGGGCATCCTGACGAACAGCGGGAGCGCTGCCGGGGCTTCTGCACCCATAGGAACGCTTTCGGGATCGCTCCTGTTCAACGGGAAACCCCTGCGGGGGGCGAGTACGTTCCCTCCGGGGGCGGTGGTGCATTCCGGGGCGAAGACGGCCTCGAACCCGAGCGGGCTCCCGGCGAGCGCGGCGGACCTGAACGCCATGGTGGTAGCATTGCAGGCGGCGTATGCCGGATCCGATATCAGAAGCAACCAGAATATCGCGACGCTCATGAATGCTTCGAGCGGGTCGTTCGCGTCGTTCGGGACGAGCCTGGTGAGCGCGCAGCTCGGGGGGAGCGCGGGAGGGGGCGGAGGGGGCGGAACGGTTAACACGTTGGTAGACGGGGCGTGCACGGGGCTTCCAACGGGTTCAGTATATTTCAATACCACGGCGAGCTACTCGCTGTCGAGCGCGTCAGGAGGAACCTCGCTCAATGCGGTGACGGCGGGATATTCCGCGGGTCCAACGGCGAACACATGCCAATATAAGTGTAATGTTTCTGCGGGTTACATTTGGAATTGAAGCTCATGTTGACTCCCAAGTTTCGTATACAATTGAAAAACCATTTATCTCATAAATAAATGATACAATGAAACCGCAATATGGGCCGAATGGCAATATACTACGTGTTCTTGATTTTGAAAAAAAGCGGTTTTCGCATGATGCTGAGACGGTTCGGCCGTAAGAGATGCGGCTGCGGCTGCTATATTCGGCTATTGACTGCATAACGGAAATTCTTTTTGAGTGTCACTCATGGACGATGCCGCGGATACGCTATGGAAATGATATCAAGTTTGAACGTCGACTAGCTGTGCATGAAATCGGCAATGAGAATGTATGCGGACCTACGATTCAAATTGAAGCTATATAACATGGTGTGCCAACCCATGAAATCCGGCGTGATACGGATGATATACGGAAGTTCCTGCCGCAACGAGATCATGATGAGCATGGTCCATGTGCACGGATTAAAATACCTCATTCTTCATTTTACGTTTTAAAAAACAGAGATGCACCATCTCTGTTTTTTTAATACCGAATATATTCATCATTAACGGCATCGCATCCACGGTTACCTCGCGCTCGCCAACATCACCGCCCCCGCCTGTTTGATCGCGTGATTGTTCACCTTTTGCCGCTCCGCGTTCGCCCGGGCCGTAGCCTTTTCGATATACATTCCGAGATCGTCCCCCGCCTTGCTTCCGAGTTTCTCGTAATCCGCGAGCCAATACAACAATCCCTCGTACGAGTGCTTCGGGTTGTTGTGCGCGGCCGCGACGTATTGCAAGAGGATGTCCATCGCGAACGCTTCCTTCTTCCTGAAACAGTTCTCGAGCACGGAAACCGGATGGGAAACCCTGGGCTTTTCAATCTGCTTAAGCACGGTCTTTCCCTTTTTATCCGATACCTTAACGGTTTCGATCTCGACGTAGCCAAACGTCTCCGGCATCCGGGAAATCGCGCTAGCAATATTGTTGACGATGAGCAGGTACGCGGCCTTGTGGTGCAATTCTATCGGAAAATTCTCGATGTTCACGGATTTCCCGTTCGCGTCTTTCAGGATTTTCCCCCCGGTGAACACCCGGTCCGCCGCATCGGCCCCGGCTTCGCTGGATTCCTTGATGCGTCCCCCGACGGAGTACTTGGTATGCTGGTAATTCCCATAGGAAACGTACGGGTCGTTGATGGCGGGGATGTGCGCGAGGTACTCCTTGCCGCCGTAACGGAGCATGATATCGAAGAGCGCGAGATTGAACGGCCCCTTCGTCCGGTCCATGACTTCGGTGATGGACATGGCGACGAGATCGCGCCCCCGGATCTGTTCGACGATGGTGCTCGCGAGCCGGATTTTCCCGGGATCTTCGATCTGTTTCTTGTCCCGGAGCGTTTTCCGGAAACCGTCGAATCCCCCCATCTCGGATACCACTTCGTCGATGTCAGCGTCGATTTCCGCCACGTACTTCTCGAGCGTCGTGCGGGTCCACGGCTTCGGACTGTCAATCATCGGCAGGATTTTCGTATCGTAAAATTTTTGGAGCGGGGTATTCCGTCATCCGTATTTTTTGATTTTGTATTCCCACAGGCTCTTGAGATTCTGCCGAAAATCGATGCTGGCGGTCTCCGGTATCGCTACCGCATCGCCCCGCTTGGCGACGAGCGATCGGTAAAACGGATTTTTTTCCCGCAGTTCGTCCGGCAGCTTCATGAGCGTGTCCCACAGGTTCCGGTCGGCTTCGGAAGCGAAACTCCCATACGTTTTACGGACTTTTGGCTCGGCTCCGAAGAGCAATCGTCGCGACATGCTGGAATCCCCCAGGTGCGAATGGTACGGCTGGAGTTTCGCGAGGTCGGCCACCATCGGGGGTTCCCGCATTTCCCGGACGGCTTTTTTGGTTTCCCGGCGCACTTCCGCATCGGCACAGAGATTGAATACCGTGCATTTCACGAAATCCCTGATGCGATCGATGGTATTCGGGATGCGCTCCAGAGACTCGAGGGCAGGTAGCGCGGACGGTCCGGGGGAAGTTTCCGGAAGCCGCTCGGCGGGCTTTTTCTTTTCCATGGCACGAGACTACCACGTTTGCTGAACCGGCGCAAAGAAATAGCAAAAAATGCCGTCACGGAAATTTTAAGCTCCAAAGTGACCGCCCTGGGATTTTTCATTGAAACCTTTCCCGTTTCCCCTATACTTCCCCCATGCCAAAATATACCGACGTCAAAATCATCGAATACATCGAGAAACCCGCCTTCAAGAACCAATCGTTCGAGAATTGGGCGGTTTCCGAATACGAATACCAAGTTTCCACAGACCCGAAAACCGAAGCCGTCGAACGGGCGTATTTCTCGGACAAACGCAGCGAAACCCCTATCCAAGAGGAACTCGCGGGCATCGTCAAAATGGAACACGACCTCCTCGGCGTCCTTTCCGACATGGAAATCCTCGGCGTCTACGTCGACCGCGACGCCCTCCGGGAACTCGGCGACGAACTCGAAGCCAAATCCCGGCTCCTCCTCGCGGAAATGCGCGACCTCGTCGGCGAGGACTTCAATCCCCTCTCCGCGAAGCAGGTGCAGCATATCCTGTACGATCGCATGGGCATTTCCAAAGGCAAAAAAATCAAGACGGGATTCTCCGTCGACTCGGAAACCCTCGCCGAAATCGCGAAGGAATACGCGATTGCCGGCATGATCCTCGACTACCGGGGATTCGAGAAGCTCCGGGGCACCTATTGCGAATGACTCATCGGGCACATCGACCCGGACACCGGGCGGATCCATACCAACTACAAGCAGACGTTCACCAGTACCGGCCGACTGTCGAGCGAAAACCCGAACCTCCAGAACATCCCCGCCGGAAGCGGGTATTCCGCGCGTATCAAATCCGCGTTCCGGCCGGAAAAGCCCGGATTCCGGTACGTCGTGGCCGACTATTCGCAGGTAGAAATCCGCGTGCTCGCCATGCTCTCCGGAGATCCGAACCTTCTCGACGCTTTCAAGAACGGCGAAGATATCCATACCCGGACCGCCATGTTCCTCTTTCCCGCCTCGGAATCCATTTCCGGCGACCAGCGGAGAATCGCGAAATCGGTGAATTTCGGGGTCATCTACGGCATCACCGGGTTCGGGCTCTCCAAAATGATCAAGTCATCCCCCAAGGACGCGACGCAGTACATCGACGCGTTCTTCGCGCAGTACCCGCAGGTACGGGCCTATTACGAATCCGTCATCGCCAAGGCGAAATCCACCGGATACGTCGAAACCTACTACGGGCGCAGAAGGTACGTCAAAGGCCTCAAGGACGCGAACTCCATGATGCGGGCGGCTGCCGAACGGGAAGCGATCAACATGCCCGTCCAGGGCACCGCCGCCGACATCGTCAAGCTCGCCATGATCGAGCTCCACCGAAAAATCGGAACCGGCGAAATCCCCGGCCGGCTCATCATGCAGGTCCACGACGAACTCGTCCTGGAGGTCGCCGATGCCGACGTTCCGCTTGCCATGGCAAAACTCGCCGAGGTAATGGAAGGAATTCTCTCGCTCGGCGGCATTTCCCTCCGGGTCGACGTGCATTCCGGGAAGAATTGGGCCGAGGCAAAAGGATAGAAAAGCCCCTCCCCTGCCATTTTTCCAATCCTGAAAATATCGAATCCCGTCATTTAGCGGATGTCGATTGCATTATTTCACGACATCCCGACTACGCCTGAATGATCGCCGCGTAATTATACGACTCCTTCGGACGATTCCCTCCCCCGTTGTATTGGATGAGCGATTCGGTATCCAGGGCGTACCGCGTATCGCTATAAATGCGTTTCGCGTATTCGCCCTTGAGGAACTCTAGGGAAACGCCGGACGAGCCCATGGCCTTTCTCGAAGCCGCGATGCGCTGGTACTGTGCCGTCGGAAGCGTGGAAAAATACTGGGAAACCTCGCTCTGGTACGCATCGATCCTGGATTCCAATTGCATCCTGAGCCCCGCGAAATACACGTGTCAGAAAATCAGGTTCACCTCCGCGTTGAAGAGCTCGTACATCATGGAATTCACGGCCGACTGTCACTTCCGGCTCGTGGCCAAACCGGGCTGCGTGAGGATTTTCATGGCTTCGCGGGCGACGGGCGTTTTCAATTGCCCGACGATGGAAGGGGAAATATTTTTAAAAAATGGCTGGTATATCTCGTACCGGCTGATGAAATCCCGAGCGGTATCGGGCATGATTTGCATGAGTCATTGGGCTCAGCTTATGGACACCAATCCGGACTGCCCCTTGGATTCGTGCGCGATCAGACGAATCATCATCGAAGCGCTCAATTCCAGGTCGTGGCAAAGCGAGGTGACGAGCTTGCCATAGTCCTGGAACACCTGTACTTCTGAGTGATTGACCGACACGGATCAATTCCTTTCTTGGATTCCAAGATTTCCGGATCAGGCTTTCTCGGCCAGGATGTTCCGGTTCGGCGGATTGGAAGCGTCGGACTTCTGGGAATTCCTCAGGATGCCGTCAAGCCGAAACAGCGCCTTTTTTCCGAACGTTTCGCTATTTTCCCGTCAAAGGGTCTTTCCCGATGCGGCAATGAGCGACAATCATCAGAAAATTCCGAAAAACCGGCGGCGTGCGTCGGAAACGGGAGCAGGATTCCCGGAAGCGCAGAACGATGGATTTTGGCCGCTGGCCGGTGGTACGTTCATAAGTCTGTTGGGTAAAATCGTTGGTTATACCCAACGGGAATTGGTTTTCGGTATTTTACGGTTACATATTCGGAACAGGTTTTATTTTTCTTCTTTCGGGAGCTTATCGGGAATAAGTGACCGAAGAAAAAAATAAAAGATG
>CAIVSN010000041.1 GCA_903908595.1 uncultured bacterium | reverse complement strand
TTTTATTTTTCTTCTTTCGGGAGCTTATCGGGAATAAGTGACCGAAGAAAAAAATAAAAGATGTCCGAAGATGTGGCTGGAAAAACCGGGAAACCAATTCCTGTTGGGTATACATCCGCACGCCTCGCTACGGTGCTCAAATTCAGCTTCGGATTTCAACATTTTTCGAGCCTTCCCCGTCCGTTTTTTCCACGAAATTTTTGACACTTGCGAAACTTCGGATATTCTCTCCCCGTCCGTAACCAACCAACCATGGTCGCACAACTTGAAACGCTTACCACCCTCTGACATCTCTCGTAGGTGCGTTTCTTGCCGTGTGCAAAAAACCCTCCGAGAATCCCGGAGGGTTTTTTGATACGAAACCCACGATATTTCCCTAATCCACCCCCCACATGTCACACCCGATATCCACCAAGCGGCACTCGCTCGCCCACATCATGGCCCAAGCCGTCAAATCCCTTTATGGTCCGCAGGTCAGGATGGCCATCGGACCGGACATCGATACCGGCCTCTATTACGATTTCGATTTCGGGGATTTCGCCCTGCTCGAATCCCACCTCAAAGAAATCGAGAAGAAGATGAAAAACATCGTCAAACAGAACCAGAAATTCGTCTCGGCACCGAAATCCGTCGCCGACGCCCGGGCGTTCCTCGCGGAACAAGGCGAAACCTACAAGCTCGAAATGCTCGAAGAACTGGCCGCCAGAGGGGAAACCTCCATCGGGTTTTACGAAAATTACGCCCAGAACGGGAATCTCGTCTTCACCGACATGTGCGTCGGTCCCCACGTGGACAAAACGCTCGACATCGACGAGAACGGCTTCAAGGTGGACAAGCTCGCCGGAGCCTACTGGAGAGGAGATTCCAATAAGAAAATGCTCACCCGCATCTACGTGCTCGCCTTCGATACCAAAGCGGAGCTCGATGCCCACGTGTCTATGCTCGAAGAAGCGAAAAAACGCGACCACCGGATCCTCGGCAAAAAACTCAAGCTCTTCACGATTTCCGAACTCGTCGGCTCCGGGCTTCCGCTCATGCAGCCGAACGGGATGATCATCAGGAAGGGCATCGAGGACTTCCTCTGGGAACTCCACAAGGACAAAGGATATCTCCGCGTCTGGACGCCGCACCTCGCGAAGGAAGACCTCTACGTCACGAGCGGCCACGCGGGGCACTACCTCGACGACATGTTCTCCGTCCACGGCGGCACGAGCAAGGAAAAATTCTACGTCAAACCGATGAACTGCCCCCATCACATGCAGATCTATGCGGACAACCAATTCTCCTACCGGGATATGCCGATCCGGTATTTCGAGCCCGCGACCGTGTACCGCGACGAGAAGACCGGGCAACTCTCCGGGCTCACCCGAGTACGGGCCATCACCCAGGACGACGGGCACCTGTTCTGCCGGGTAACGCAGATCAAGGAGGAAGTTTCCACCATCGTCGGCATCATCAAAGAATTCTACAAGACCTTCGGTTTGCTCGATGGCTACTGGGTATCGCTCTCCGTTCGCGACCCGGCGACACCGGACAAGTATTTGGGCGGTCCCGACGTTTGGGAGCTTGCGGAAGCCTCGCTCGAAGACGCGGCCATATCGAACGGGCTCAACTACCGGCGGATCGAAGGAGAAGCGGCATTCTACGGGCCCAAGCTCGACTTCATATTCAAGGACGCCATCGGAAGGGAATGGCAGCTCGCCACCATCCAGTGCGATTTCAACCTCCCGAACCGGTTCGAGCTCTCGTTCACCAACGAAAAGGGCGAAGAGGAACGTCCCGTCGTCATCCACCGGGCCGTTTCGGGAAGCCTGGAGCGGTTCATGGGAATCATCATCGAACACTTCGCCGGGACATTCCCGCTCTGGCTCGCGCCGGAGCAGGTGCGCATCGTGCCGGTCGGGGAATCCTTCATTCCCTATGCGGAAGAAGTCTACGCCATACTCAAAAAAGCGGGGATCCGGGTCAAAATCGACGACTCGGCGGATGGGCTCAACAAAAAGGTCCGGAACGCGGAAACCCAACACGTCAACTACATCCTCGTCGTCGGGGAACAGGAACAAAACGGGCGGAGCTTGGCCGTCCGAAACTACAAAACCAAGGAACAGACCACGGTTTCGATTGACGAATTCATCGCGAACGCCAAGGAAGAAGTGGAAACCCGAAGCCTATAATGGAGGGAAATCCTGAAGCCGCCCAATGGCGGTCTCAGGATTTTTTCAGTTCCACCTTGGCTTGAGCCGGATCCATAATCCGAGTCGGCAAGCCTTGGGCTTTCGGATTATTTACGGTCGATTTCCCTTGGCAATTTTTCCAAGAACTCAGTCTCGAAAATCTGTCGGAGCTCCTCCTGAATTTCGGCTTTTCGGAGCAGGATAACTCAGAGTTCCACGTTCATTCTCTGATATATCCGTTCCCGGAGCGCCGAATCCTCTATGCCGTGTATGGCACGGTATATTTCTTCGACTCCATGCGATTCCTCGGAATTTTCCGCAAGGAATCTCGCGAAATTGTCGCGGGATTTGTCATAGTTTTTCATAGGCTGGGGGGATGAGTCTTCCATATATTTGGGCATACTTTTTATGAAATTCAAATGTATTTTCGGGATATACCCAACGGGAATTGGTTTTCGGTATTTTACGGTTACAGATTCGGAATAGATTTTATTTTTCTTCTTCCGGGAGCTTATTGGGAATACGTGACCGGAGAAAAAAATAAAAGATGTCCGAATGCGTGACTGGAAAAACCGGGAAACCAATTCCCGTTGGGTATAACGAAATATGGGGGCATCCGAATCGCGGTTGCGAATCGACGGCAGAAACGCCGAACATAGGAAGCTTGGGTCATGAAAATTCGTATTTCGGAGAGTATACCACAGAAGTTTAAAAAATACAGGACAACCGACAAATATTGCCGGTACGCCCCGCTGTCAATTTTCCGCCCGAAAAAACCGAGATTTCCCAAAAAAAATTTTCATCCGGGAGCAAAAAGCGTATACTTACCAGTTATTTCCAACACGACAAACCATGTACGACTTGATTATTATCGGGGCCGGCTCGGCCGGACTTCCCGCTGGCATGTATGCTTCGCGATACAAATTGAAAAACCTGATTATCGGGGAATTTCCGGGCGGCGCTTTGGCTACGAGCCATCAAGTCGAGAATTGGCCTGGGACGAAATCCGCTTCGGGCAAGGAAATCATGGACTCCTTCGCCGAACACGCGAAACACTTCGGATCCGAACTCCTCTTGGAGCGGGTCGCGAGCGTAACGGGAGAAATCGGGAATTTTACGGTGATTACCGCTTCGGGCAAGGCATTCCAGTCCAAAACCGTCCTCCTCGGTACCGGCAACAAATACCGACGGCTGGGGGTTCCCGGGGAAGAAGCCCTCATCGGATCCGGCGTCTCGTACTGCGCGACCTGCGATGGGAATTTTTTCAAAGGCAAGACTATCGCCATGGTGGGCGGCGGTGACTCGGCCATTACCGAAACGCTCTATCTCTCGGAAATCGCGAGCCACGTCCACGTCCTGGTCCGCGGCGAAACCCTCCGCGCGGAAACCGTTTGGATCGACCAGCTCAAAAAACGCCAGAACGTCACGATCCACTTTAATAAGCAAGTTTCCGAAATCCAGGGGAAATGGAACGTGGAAGGCGTGCTCTTCGACGATGGGACAACGCTCGCGTTAAACGGGATTTTCGTCGCCATCGGATCCGATCCGGACACGAAGCTCATCGATTCGTACCAGCCGGAAAAAGATTCGAGCGGGTGCATCGTAGTGGACAAGCGGCAAGCGACGAGTGTTCCCGGCATCTATGCGGCCGGCGACGTCACCACCAATTCCAACAAGTTCAAACAGACGATTATGAGCGCGGCGGAAGGATGCTTGGCCGCGAATTCGATCCACGAAGATTTGCTCAGGGGGTAGGGGCGGGACCAGGAGGAACGGAGAAACCGGCGAGGAGTTCGCGCCCGCCCCTTCGGGCCCCCTTCCCGGAACCTCGTGAAAACGATGAAATCCGAAGCCGGGTTCGAGTACCGTAGCGAGGCGTACTGGCAAGTACGTCGAGCGAGGAACGGAGAAACCGGCGAGGAGTTCGCGCCCGCCCCTTCGGGCCTCCTTCCCGGAACCTCGTGAAAACGATGAAATCCGAAGCCGGGTTCGAGTACCGTAGCGAGGCGTACTGGCAAGTACGTCGAGCGAGGAACGGAGAAACCGGCGAGGAGTTCGCGTTTTCACGAGGTTCCTAATCGGAAGAGGATTTTTTCTTGGCCTTGTGGTTACCCCTATCCAAAAATCTGACCGCGACTTGCCGGATTACGGAAACGATTGCCAACGGGACGGCTTCGAAACTCTGGAGAACGGCTCCGATGCGGTCCGCGTACGAAACGATTTTGTCGAACCGATTCATTACGGAGAGCATCCGCATAAGGATAAGGACCAAGTAGACTCCCACTACGATGAAAACCGCGATGAGCACCGCTATGAGGATATCGGTCAGAGTATTGGGGAAAAACATAACTCGGGAAAATTAGGGATTTGGAGGAGTAACGGGGGCAACGGGGGCAACTTCTGCCGGTAGCGTAACCGTGTCTTCGGAAGCAG
Organism: uncultured bacterium; assembly: GCA_903908595.1. Classification (GTDB taxonomy): domain Bacteria; phylum Patescibacteriota; class Gracilibacteria; order BD1-5; family UBA2023; genus CAIVSN01. The sequence goes on along the minus strand of CAIVSN010000041.1, from coordinate 7,608 downwards.
GCTTCGCTTCGGCAGGAGCCGCCGGAGTCCCGATGGGATTTGTCGTAGTTTCGACCGTCGCTGCCGGGATTTCCGCTTTTTCGGCTATCGGCGCAACCGGCTTGATTTCCAGTTCTTCCCAATCGCAGGAAATGTCGAAATTCTCCAAAAAGAGATTCAATTTCTCTCCGGTCACCAAGTGTTTGAGGGCTCCGTTACGATAAATGAGGGCGCACGGGGGAACGGCACCGATGGCCGCGGTCAAATCCGGCAGGTCTTGGGCATAGATGAGCTTAAGCGTCGCGCTGTGCTGCCAAGCCTTTCCCATTTGGATAGGCATCCGTCAGATAATGGCTTTGCTCTGGGCATTATCGCGATCGCTTACCACGAAAATAACGAGGTTTTTATGCCCTTTTACCTGATCGTACGCTTCGCCGTTAGCGATGCAAAATGAAGATGATTTCAATTTGTCATACGTGAAATCCGCGGTCTTTTCCAACATTCTTCCGGTGAATTTCCCGGCTTTTTCAAATGCGGTATTGCTGGCGGCGGCGGCTTTTTCTCAAAAATTGGCGAGCTTCGACCGAAATGATTTAGTATCCATGGAAAAAAGAATCGAGAGAAATAGAAATGTCTGATCGCAGTATATCAGATTTTGCGCCGATGGCAAACTCTGCGTCTTCCTGAGATTCCATCAGTTGCCAAAACTGCGTCCGAAACGCCGAAAACTGGAAATTCCTCGCGTCTTGGATGAACGACAGTTCCAAATCCTGCAAGATGGCCCGGGTCTTGTTGCCGTAGGAAATGGTATAGAACGGAATTCCGTGCGCGACCGCGAGGATATTCGCGTGCAAGCGCATCCCGATGACGAAATCGAGCGTGGGGTACAGGTCGAGCGTTTCTTGCATATTCTGGGTAATTGCCATATGAAACCGCTCCGCATGGGATCGGAATTCCTCGAAATCATTGCACAGGACGTTGGTCGGATGGAACGACTGGGAAAGGAAAATCACTTCGAAACCGTGTGCCTGGAGATACCGGACGATCCGCTCGATATTTTCGGATTCGTCCTTGAGATAGCCGGAACGGAGGGATATCCCGACGCGTTTGACCGGAATCTCCGACGTCTCGATCCGGGGCGTTATCCGATGGGCCGGTTCCCAGAGGAACACCGGATCCCGGATGATCTCCACTTTGACGCCGATATCCTCCATGAGCTTTCGGGAGTATTCGTCGCGCACGCTGATTTTGGCTTTCTGATAGGTGAACCACCAGCTCGCCTGCTTCAAATGCTCGTGGGAAAGGTCGATACCGACCGACCAGAACGCCACGGGCTTCTTGAACAGCTGCATAAGGAAAAATCTCAGCCCCCACTCCCGGCGGAGCTTGTCGAAGGATTGCCCGGATTCCGTATCGTAAAACATTCCCCCGCCCCCGACCACGATGAGATTCGCCCGGAATATGGAAATGATGTTTTTGAAAAAAGCGATGAGGTTGCGGAGCGGGTGCCGGCGGATCGCATTGGGAAAATACGAAAGGGTGAAGATCTGGGGACTTGCGGGCACGAGGGTACTGAGCGGATCATAGGTCACGATTTCGATGCGAGCTTCCGGAAATCGCTTCCGGAAGTAGGCTACTTCGGTTGCCAGGATGCACTCGTCCCCCAGGTTGTACTCGCCGGTCGCGGTGTAGATGAGGATGTTTTTCATAAGGGATGATTATCGGTATCGCGCTTCTACACTATTTTCCAAGACCTCGCAAAAACGACGAAATTGACGAGAAGTTCGCATTTTGCTGAAGTTCCTAGAGTTGTTTGATGGCCCAGACGACTTGGTCCTGGAGGCTCGTCTGCGAATCCGGCATCCGGGAGACGGTTTTCTGCACGGTCGCCTTGTCATATCCCATGCCGACCAAGGTGTCGATGATCTGGACATGGTGCGGCGGAGCCAAGGCCACTTGCTTCTCGTCGGCGAAGAGCATGTCCCCGGAGAGTTCCTTCTTGAGCTCGACGATGATCTTGAGCGCGGTCTTCTTGCCGACCCCGTTAGCTCCGGACAGGACTTTTTCATCGCCCTTTTCGATCGCGAGGACGAGTTGGCGCATGCCGAGGTTGAGGAGCGAAAGGGCCGTCTTGCCCCCGACCCCGTCCACCTTGAGAAGCTTCCGGAAAAACAGCCGCTCGTCCGCACTCCCGAAGCCGAAGAGCGTTTGGGAAACGTCGGTGATGTGGTGGTGGAGGAAAAGTTCCACGGATTCCCCAATGCGCACCATGCTGAGAACGGATACCGGGCACAGCACCTCGTACCCGAGCCCGATGCCCTCCGGCGTAACGGTGAGTTTGGAATCGAAAATGTGGACGACGGGACCATGGATGTAGGAAAGCATAGGGGGGATTTATCTGACTATGCCCTAGGCTACTCCGGGAAGGAAAAATGGCAAGAAAAAACCCGGTTGGAGCCGGGAATTTTCAAAAAGCGTTTGCTTTAGTTAGCAGCAGAGCCCGCGATAATTAAGGCTGAAATTACTGTATCACAGTCTCAAGTGGCCATGACTCTCGTAAATTTCGATCCTGGATCAGTAACGGTGGCACTGTCTCGATCACATTTCGTAGATGTAGGATTAATTCCACTAGAATTTTTCAAATCAAGTCCGAATTCGAACCGATTGTTTTCAACTCCTCCATCAGGAAGTGCTTTCGTCGATACATTACCCGCGTTTTCAAATCCTGTGGAAATACGATATTTCCCATTTTTGATTCCATTAGCATCATCTGCAACCATGTAAACGTAGTCACATGCCGTAGCTTTAGCACCAGAATCGCCACCCTTGTTACAGGTCTGACCAGACTTGGAATCCTTTGGGATTTTTGGTACGTAATTACGAACCGACCTAGTGGTGTCCGAAGCTGTTCAAGCAGTACCTCAACCAAGAAATCCTCCGCTTCCAAACTCATTGGGATTAACTGTAGAAATAGGATACTCCGCAAAATCCTGATAAAACTGTTCGATTCCCGACCTGAGCGCTTCGAGGTCGGTCAGTCGGTTGCTGTCCCGAGCTTTTTGGATTTGGGCAGTATACGTAGCCGTTCCTCCTACCGCGAGGATTCCGATAATCGTAATTACTACGAGAAGCTCAATGAGCGTGAAACCCTTGGTATTCTGTGTAAATCTCATATGTATGAAATTAAAAAATATGAACGTATTATAGATGCCTTCGTCAAATAGCCAGAAAAAAGCGAATGACAAAACGTTTCTATACGTTGCAATATAAAAACACATTCTTTTGAGAATTACAAGTTTTCTATGTCTTCCCGGATTTCCGCGACCAGTTCCAAGTCTTTGATATCCGCTATTTTGAACTCAGGAAGGCCGCTTTGACGAATTCCGTAAACCTCGCCCGGTCAGCGCAATTCCAGATCGATTTCCGAGAGTTCGAAGCCGTCATTGGAGTTTTCCATGGCCTTGAGGCGCTCCCCCACATAGTTCTTGGTGGTAAAGAGGTAACAATAGGACTGGTGGGCACCGCGACCGACCCGCCCCCGGAACTGGTGGAGCTGGGAAAGGCCGAACCGCTCCGACGCTTCGATGCAAATGACCGAAGCGTTCGGGTTGTTGACCCCGACTTCCACGACCGAAGTGGAAGAGAGGATATCGGTTTCGCCCTCGAAAAAGCGTTGCATCACCTCGTCCTTGTCCCGGGATTTGAGCCGCCCGTGCACGAGCCCGACGGTTTTGCCGGCGAACACCATTCGAAGGGTCTCCGCGGTATTGACGGCATTCGCGATGTCCAAGGTTTCGGATTCTTCGACGAGCGGCGAGATCCAAAACGCCTGCCTTCCCATCGATATTTCGTTTTCGATCATGCGGTAGACTTGTTCCCGACCGTCTTCCCGTACCACCGCGGTATGGATCGGCTTGCGGGAAGCGGGGTATTCGTTGAGGATGGAGAGGTCCTGATCCCCATAGAGGGTGAGCGCGAGCGTGCGCGGAATCGGGGTGGCCGTCATGTTCAGCACGTGGGGAAAAATCTGGCCGGCCAGGCTGAAATACGTCTCAAGCGACCGCCTTTGACTCACGCCGAACCGGTGCTGTTCGTCCACGACCACGAATCCGAGTTTCGCGAAGTGCACGTCCTCTTCCACGAGCGCGTGCGTCCCGATGATCAGCTGGATTTCTCCGGATTTGAGGCGTTCCTTGATTTCCTTTTTCCGCTTGGCGGTGACGGAACCGACCAAGAGTTCCGCCGAGATGCCGAGATGCCCGAACTGCCCGTTCCAGCCGTCGAAATGCTGTCGGGCGAGGATTTCCGTCGGGGCCATGACCGCGACCTGGATGCCGGCTTCAAGGATTGCGTGGATGGCCGCGAGAAACGCCACGATGGTCTTGCCGGTGCCCACGTCCCCCTGGAGCAATCGCGTCATGGAATGCGGCCGCTCCATGTCGCGCAAGATTTGGAACAGCACGATTTTTTGCTTGCCGGTGAGCTCGTAGGGCAATTCCGCGATCAGGCCCTTCATCCGTTCGGCGTTCAGCGGGATTTTGAGCGCCTTGCCTTCGGTACGGGCCTGCTCGGACTTCTTGCGCTCCATGCCGCGGTACTGGATCATGAAGAGTTCCTCGTACGCCAGTTCCGAGCGGGACCGGAAGAAGTCGGCTTCGGTTTTGGGAAAATGGAGGGCCGTGACGTTCTCTTTCCGGGAACGGAATCCCTTTTTTTTCTGGATTTCGGGCGGGAGGAAATCCGTGATTTCCGCGAGATACGGCCGCAGGTATTCCATTTTGTCGGAAAACCAGGTTCCCGGGATGTAATTGCAGTCCGAATACACCGGCACGAATTCCGTGCGGTCCGCCTGGAAAAATTCCAATTCCGGCGAAGGAAACGAGAGTTTCCCGTAATCGTATTTCGCTTTCCCATAGAGCATGACGGCATCGCCGGACTTGAACTTCGCGAGGAAATACGGCTTGGTAAAATACACCGCTTCCGCCATGGATCCCTGCTTGTCGCGGAGGATGACCTTGGAGAGCTGCTTCCCGTTGCGGGTCCGCTCGGAGACGATGGATTCTATGGTGAGTTTGATGGTATTTTTTTCCTTGAGGCTCACGTAGCTGAAATGTTCCAATACCTGCGAACGGTTCTCCAGTTTCCTCGGAAAATGTCACAAAAAATCGAGCGTGGTCTCGATGCCGTTCGCCTTGAGCTTTTTGAGGTGCGCGTCGGTCGTATGGAGGAGTTCCTTGGTCAGAAGCATGACCGCATTGTATAGAAACCATGCCGAAATGCGAACTTCTCGTCGATTTTTCCACGGTCCCATCGGGTGGAAGCTCCTAAACGGTGAAATTCTAAAGCGGGCATGGCAACGACACGATGAGCGGGGAACGGAAAATAGACGAGGGGTTCGCAATCTTTGCCGCGTAGGTATGCGCTATCAGTCAAAGCGACTCTCATGCGGGATTTTCGCGATAGCGTGGAAAATGCCTAAAAAATTGACAGGCTGATTATGAATGGTAGCATTCGTTATACCCAACGGGAATTGGTTTTCGGTATTTTACGGTTACAGATTCGGAACGGGTTGTATTTTTCTTCTTCCGGGAGCTTATCGGGAATAAGTGACCGGAGAAAAAAATAAAAGATGTCCGAATATGTGGCTGGAAAAACCGGGAAACCGATTCCCGTTGGGTATAAGAAGTATAAAATAATCCAATTTGGAATATGAATTGAACAAACAATACCCTTACGGAAGAAAACTTGTTAAACTATCTCGTGGACATGAAGGATGCCATTTCAAATACGAAACCAGGCACGGTGCAAACGAGAAGTTGGCAACTGATTCAATCCGATTTGAAGAATTTTCCGGAAATGAAACACTTGGGCACGCTATGAAAAACTTCGGAACAGGTTTTTAAAATGGAAATACTCAAAGCGTTCAGAAGCCTGTTCAAGACCGACACTTTGCAAAATTCATGATTAAACGCACGTTGGTTGAATCTACTCAGGGAAATCTACGTCAAAGATACTGCCTACAGGGGAATTATAGATGCCCTCCTGTCCAACATGATCAAATATCTCAAAACCCAGAAATTAGGATATCGCGATATCGGAGGCACGATGGTGACGGGCATTTGAAGCACGGCAACCTTAGCTGCTGGTGGAGCGGTTGGGGTTGGGGCAGCCGTAGTAATGGTGGCGGCTGCGACCAAAACGGGTGAGGAATGACTTTCTGAATTCAAAATAATGATTGGAATCAATGAAAACATAAAAACGCTCAAAATGAGTATTAAGGGCTTGTAAATAAATAATTTGTGATATTTATGATTATGGATACCATGTCCGCATGGATAAACAATCAATGGAATCGCTCGTTCGAAAGAAGTACGAGATCCTGGATCCGCTCCTGAACGAGCGGTCCCGGCGGATATGGGCCGCCTCCGAGGCCATGGCCATAGGATGGGGCGGGCAGGCCCTCGTTTCCAGGGCAACGGGAATCCACAAGAACACCGTCAACGCGGGAGTGAGGGAAGCGGCCGAAAAGAAAGGTGCCGAAGGCCCTGCCGAAGGCGTAACCGAAGCGTCCCAGGGAGAAACGGTCGGAAAGAAGGCTCCCGGAAGGGATCGCGTGCGCAAGAAGGGCGGCGGGAGAAAGCGCGCGGCAGCGAAGGATCCCACGCTGGCGGAAGACATAAAAGCCCAAGTGGAGGCGTCCACGCGGTGAGATCCCGAGAGCGCGCTCCTGTGGAGCAGCAAGAGCACGCGAAAGATAGCCGACGCGCTCAATGCGTGAGGGGAAAGGATCAGCCACGTCTCGGTGGCGAAAGAACTGGCGGGCATGGGGTATTCGCTCCAATCGAACCGGAAAACGAAGGAGGGATGAGACCATCCCGATCGCGACGCGCAGTTCTCGTTCATAAACGAGAAAGCGAAGGACTTCCAGAAACGGGGCGAGCCCGTCATTTCGGTGGACGCCAAGAAGAAGGAAAACGTCGGGAATTTCAAGAACGCCGGCAGGGAATACCACCCCGAAGGAAAGGCTCCCGAGGTGAACGTGTACGACTTCATAGACAAGGAGAAGGGAAAGGTGGCGCCGTACGGGGTATACGATCTCGACAAGAACAAGGGGTGGGTGAGCGTTGGGATAAGTTCCGATACCGCCGAATTCGCCGTAAACAGCATCCGTTCGTGGTGGTACGAAATGTGAAGGGAAGCGTATCCGGACGCGACGGAAATCTATATAAACGCGGACGGGGGAGGAAGCAACGGTTCCCGGTGCCGGCTTTGGAAGGTAAAGCTACAAGAGTTGGCCAACGAGCTTTCCCTTACCATCCACGTATCCCACTTCCCCCCGGGAACCAGCAAGTGGAACAAGATCGAGCACCGCATGTTCTGTTTCATCTCCCAGAACTGGCGGGGGCATCCGCTCATAGACAGGGCAACGGTAGTGAACCTCATCGGGAAAACTTCCACGAAAACGTGATTGCGGATACGCGCGAAACTCGACGACAGGGAATATCCGAAAGGAATAAAGATTTCCGACGCGGAATTGGAGGCCGTCGCCCTCGCGCCAGACGCGTTCCACGGGGAGTGGAACTATAAGATATCCCCGGTATTATCATAAGTTATTAATTTACAAGCCCT
>CAIVSN010000040.1 GCA_903908595.1 uncultured bacterium | reverse complement strand
CCTCAGGACGCTGCTGTTCCAGACGGGGTACCTCACGATCAAGGGCATCCAGGCGTTCGGGACGAAAACGGCATATACCCTGGGCATACCGAACGAGGAAGTGCGGAGCAGTCTGCATGACTATCTCATACAAGACTATCTCCAATTCACCGACTCCGACTTCAAGCTCGACAAGCTCGATAGGCTCCATCTTTCCCTCTCGTCCGGGGACGTCGCCTCGTATGTCGAGATCGTCAAGGAGATATTCGCCGGGATACCGTACTCCAACTATACCAACAACGACATCAGCAAGTACGAGGGGTTCTACGGGAGCGTCCTGTACGCGTTCATGGCGTACACGGGAATAGGGTTCGTGGCGGAGGATTTCACCAACCGTGGGCGGATAGATTTCACGCTGAAATACGGGAAGTACGTGTATATCGTGGAGCTCAAGGTGGAAGGGAAAGGCGGGAAGGCGCTGGCGCAGATCCGCGACCGGAAGTACTCGGAGAAATACCGGTGAGGGGACAAAGAAATATTCCTGATCGGGCTCAGCTTCGACGGCGAGGCGAGGAACGTGGGGGATTGGGAGGCGGAGAAGGCGTAGGGTTCCCTGGCAAAGCGCGGGTTCCCCCTTTTTTTTCCTTTACCCCATTCCGACCGGGTATTTCCAGCAGGTCGATTGACCCTTCTTCCCGCAAGCATCCCTCCGGACGTCCGGCCATCGTTTCCCGCACTTGCGTTTTGATTTTCCGCTCCCGGGCCTATACTCTGAAGCGTTCGCTTATCCCCACCCTTTGCAAAAAGCCCTCCTCTTCATCGGCTGTATCTCCACCTGTGCCATCGGCGCCTTTTTCCTGTGAGCCGGTTTCGCGGGCAACACGAACGCAATCACGATTCCGCCGGTCCAGCCCATTCCCGTCCCCACCCTCTCCGACCTCGAAAAGCAGTTCGCCGACAATCCCGACAACATGATGGCGATACTCGCCGAAACCCGTTCCCTGCTCGCGGGATCCACGAACAGCCAGGTTACGCTCCGGCGTGCCCGGATGCAATTGGAACGCGCCACCGCGATATTTTATCAGAAGCATGTCGCCGAAATCGCGCTCAACCTGTACAAGCGCGGCGACAAAGCCCTGTTCGCGGAAGCGTTCCAGAAGCACGGCGAGGGGGAAATCAAGGCCGATATCACGCCCGAATATGCCGAAAAATTGAAAAAGTCCGTGCTCGGTGGCAATATCAACCCGAAGAATTACGATTTCCGGGCGTACGCGTACATCCTCGGGCGCCTGAACGAAACCCCGAAGACCAAATCCGGAAGCCTGGACGTGGATACGCTCAAAATCCTCAAGGCCGCGGAAGCGGGCAAACCCGTAGACGCGGGAATCCTCCTCGGCAACGCCGAACTGCAAAAGGTCTTCGAAAGCCTCGGATACCTGCCCTGGAGAACCCTGGATCTCAAGAGCATGAGGAAAATCATCGCGAGCGAATCCCTGAGCTCGGAAACCCGGTATACCCGGGCCTATGTGACCGCGCAGGCGGTGTTCGGGCGCAATGCCCTGGGGAACCGGATCTATCTCAAAAACACGCTCATCCACCAAAAGCAGATCGCGAGCCTGTCGTGCGAAGCGAATTCCACGGCGCATTTCTACAACTACTACGCCGGGCTCGCGTCGAAGCCGACCGTGACCGAAAAGCAGGCGTTCGACTGGTTTCCCGTGGATGCCCGGCTTCCGGAACTCTCCCATACCCCGACGGGAATGCTCCGGAAGTGGGGCGATCCCGATGCGGTTTTCGTCGGAAAAGTCGAGTGACGGCAGAGCAACAATATCAACACGCTCACCGGATACGGAATCCATGCCAAAGGCGTGGAACCCATACTCAAAAAGGAACTCTCGGCCCTCGGATACGTACCGCAAACCGAAACCTTCAGCGAAATGAACGTCGTCCTGAGCCTCGCGAACAACCATCCGGTCCTATTCTGGTACGTCTTTTCCGAAGATCCCAAAAAGGGGTTCGCCCGGATGGATTGGACGACCTGGGACGGGGCGAAACGTACCGGGTACATCGGGGAACATACCGGCATCATCGTCGGCGTGACGCTCGACAAATGAGGGAACGTCTCCAAGGCCGGGTACTACGAGGGGCTTTCGGAAACGCTCATCTGGGAAGACTGGAAAACGCTCAAGGCGAAGGCGGGGTATTTCGACAGCGCGATCGTGGCAAGAATCAAGAAATAGGCGGGGCTTTCCCCGATCCAGATTCGCCATCCGCCGATTCCCCACCGCTGGCATAGCCCCCGGCACTTCACCAGAAAGGAATCCCCCCTCAACCCCCCTACCTCGCTTTCAACGCGAACGCCGTCACTACTCCCGCCGTCTCCGTCCGCAAAATCCGGCATCCGAGATCAAGAAATGTGGCGCCGATACTTCGGAACCCCTCGATTTCCCTCGGAGAAAATCCTCCTTCCGGACCGACGAATAACGCGATATTCTTGGCATTTTTCCCGACGTCCCGCAACCTCGTCGCCTGTCCGTCCGTGTGGGCCACGAGGATTTCTCCACGCTCCCCTGCTGCCGGCAAAAGCGTCGGCATTCCCTCGGAAACATCCGAATCCGCGCCGATCCGTTCGGAAAAATCACCGGTGGGCAATTTCGCCAACGACCCGCTCAAATCTTTCGCGAAAAACACTCCCGGCACCCGGTTCCCCCCCGACTGTTCGACGGCTTCGACCGCGATCTGCCGGAGCCGGTCGTATTTTTTCTCAAGCAACACGGGCTTCTGGCTCCGCTCCGCCGGGAAAAACACGAATTCGTCGATTCCGGTTTCCACGCCCTTTTGGAGGATGAACTCGAGTTTTTCCAATTTGTTCGGAAGGGCTTGGTACAGCGTGATTCGGAGCGCATCGGGCTTCGGCCCCGCGACCACCGAAATCCGCTTCAATTCCACGGCCTTCTTGTCGATGCCGATGATTTCGTAGACTATGTCGTCGCCCCCGTTCTCGAAAAACGCGCAGGTATCGCCCACCTGCATCCGGAGCACGCGGGTCATCTGATGATAGGATTCCGGCCGTTCCGACGCGGAGATCCGGAGCGTTTCGGGACAGGCTTTTTCGGAGAAAAATCGTTGCATGGAGTTTTTTAGGGGAAATATACCCAATAGGAATCGGTTTTCGGTATTTTACGGATACGGATTCGGAACAGGTTTTATTTTTCTTCTTTCGGGAGCTTATCGGGAATAAGTGACCGAAGAAAAAAATAAAAGATGTCCGAATACGTGACTGGAAAAACCAGGAAACCGATTCCTATTGGGTATATTTACGATTGTAAGTACAATGGCACAAATTCAAACCGAGATTCGTGAGAATTCTGCCAATTTTCCGGTTTTTCGCCACAATCGCCAAGATTCCGACCCCCTATTTTTCCACCCATGCCGTTCCCAAAAAAATCGTCCAAACGCAAATTCCGCCAACCCGGCGCCACCTTCGTCCCACGCGAGAAAACCCCTCCGAAAAATCCCCTCCTGACCGGAATCTATTCCAAAGGCGGCCAAAATTTCGGATTCGTCCAACCGTCGAAATCTCCGGATTCCGACGCGGTGCCGGAAAAACTCTTCGTCCACGGCTCCAAGGCCGGGGACGCGCTCGACGGCGACTCGGTGGAATTCAAGGCCTTCCTCGGGAAATACGGCAAGACGGAAGCCCGCATCGAAAGCGTGACCGAGCGGTCCTCGAACCTCCATTTCGGACTCTACCACAAGCAGGGCAACTCCGCCGTCGTGAAACTCTTCGACGGACCGCACGTCCGCATCCTGAACGGCTCCTCGGGGCAAATCGCTTCGCTCGACACGAAGCCCGCGAACGGCGAAACGGTCGGTATCCAGGTCACCGGATTCGGCCGGGCCATCGGCGGAAAAATCATCGTCGTGCTCGGTTCCCCGAACGCGCCGGGGTACTACCAGAAGCTCGCCCTCCTCGAAAGCGGGGCGCCGACGGAGTTCCCGGCGAACGTCCGCGACATCGCGCGGAGCATCCACACGCCAAAACTCGAAGACCACTCGCACCGGCTGGACTTGCGGGAATCCACGATCATCACCATCGACGGGCCCGACGCGAAGGATCTGGACGACGCGATCGAAGTCATCCGCACCCCGGACGGGTATACGCTCTGGGTGCACATCGCGGACGTCACCGCCTACGTCAAGGCCGGAAGCGAAATCGACCGGGAAGCCGTCAAGCGCGGGACGAGCATTTACATGGCCGACCGGGTCATCCCGATGCTTCCCGGCGAGCTCTCGAACCACCTCTGTTCCCTGCATCCGGGAAGCCCGAAACTGTGTTTTTCCCTCCGGATGGACCTCGATATGGACGGACAGGCGGTGAAAAGCGAACTCTTCGAAACCGTCATCCAAAGCCAATACCGATCTACCTACCAGGAAGTCGAAAATTACCGGACCGGGAAGGAAACCGCATTCCCGGAATCCGTGAACGGCATGCTCAAACACGCCTGGGCCCTCAAGGACATCCTGACCCGCCGCCGCAAAAACGAAGGGAAAATAGAATTCGTCTCCCCCGATTTCCAACTCGTCCTCGACAAGGGAAAAATCCAGAAAATCATCCAGAAGCCGCACCTCGAAGCCGAAGAACTCATCGAGGAATTCATGGTGCTCGCCAACGAGGAAGTCGCGAAAATCGCGAGCCGGAAGCAGCTCCCCTTCCTCTACCGCGTCCACGAACGCCCGACGGAAATCGGCATCTCCCGGCTCCGGGAAATCCTCACGCCGATGGGCATCGATTTCAGGCCGAGAAACGAAGAAAAACCTTCCCCCAAGGAATTGCAATATGTCGTCGACCAAGTCCATAAGAAAGACCCCGAAGGCTGGGTGACCCGGTCGATCCTCTCCTGCATGACCAAGGCGGTTTACAGCGAGAAATCCATGGGGCATTTCGGGCTCGCGCTCGAACACTACTCGCACTTCACAAGCCCGATCCGGCGGTATCCGGACCTCCAGATCCACCGCATCCTCAAATACTCGCTCGACGGGGAACTTCCTCGTGGGCTCGTCCAATCGCTCACTCGCGAACTCCCGCTCGTGGCGCGACAATGTTCCATGCTCGAACGCCGCGCGGAACGGCTCGAATATACGATCCGGGATATTTTCGTGTGCGAATGGCTGACGCCTCAGATTGGGGAGGTCTTTGAAGGGCGGGTGACGACGATCCTCGAAAACGGGTACTTCGTGCAGGTGTTGCCGGCCGTGGAAGGGTTCGTGCTATTTGGAAAGAACCGGGTTTCGATGGTGGAACTCGGGGATGTCGGGAATTATGAGCTCGTGAGTGTGGATATGGCGACGAGGAAGGTGGATTTGCGGAGGGTGTAGGTCTTCATGCGAAATTGCGGGAAATTCAGCCTGAGCGGCAAGAAAGTGCTCGAATACCACAGCGAATACTATACCCAACGGGAATTGGTTTCCCGGTTTTCGTCCCGGATAAAATTTCCGCTTGACATCGCTTCGTAATTCCCGCTCGCCCTACGGAAACGCCCGTCTTTCGCGAGATTGGCGTTTTTTCGAATTTTCTTGCCAATTTCGAAAGAAGCCCTTCCGCCAAGGATGGGAAGGGGCTTGCGAACCCCTTGCCGACGACCGTTGGGAAATCCGTTCCCGATGCCGATTTTTCCATATCGT
>CAIVSN010000039.1 GCA_903908595.1 uncultured bacterium | reverse complement strand
TTTTTTTTAACCACGCCACTTTCATTTGCTTCCCGTATGTTTTCATATATACTATGTACATATAGCTAATTTCACGGTATGTATAACAATATACGGTTCATGTCCGAAGTGCCCCGATCGGACGAACCCAGGGTAGGGGAGTTGCGGCTTACCGACTATATCATGGAGCATCCGGCGGTTTCCGTACTGCACACGATGAAATGACCGAGCATGCGGGACTTCGGGATTATCGACGGAGACCAGCTGATCATCGAGCGGTGACGGACTCCCGTAGCGGAAGATATCGTACTGGCCATCATAGACGACGATTTCGTCGTCCGGCAATACGGATTCCATCAGGGGAGACCCTGCCTCCGTTCGTGAAACGACGAGTACGGATCCATCCTGCCCTCCCGGGAATTGCAGATTCCGGGCGTGGTCGTTGGAATCGTCCGGAAATACCACTAGCGGGACGGAATCAGTATCCTTTGAGCGCCCCATATTTTCTATATATACACATAGGATGTATTTTGAACATACTTTGAATATATGATATTCAAGACTTCGAAAGAATTGTACGCGCATATCGACGCCAACTGCTTTTTCGTATCCTGCGAGCGGGTACGAAATCCCGGCCTGTCCGGCAAATTCGTCGTCGTGGCCGGGGATATCGTCATCGCGGCTTCCTACGAATGCCGAAAATTCCAGATCAAGGTTGGTACCCCGATATGGGAAGCGGAACAAATCCTCGGGAAACGCCTCATCAAGATACGTCCGGATTTACGGTATTATACGGAAATTTCCCAAAAATTCATGGCCTTCCTCGCCACGAAAACCCTATCGATCGAACCGTTTTCCATCGACGAAGCGTTCGTGCGCATCACGGGAATTCCCGAACGGACCCACGGGGGAGACTGCGAGGCCTTCGGAACCGATCTGAAAGCGGAAATCCTGAAACGGATTGGGATCCCGGTTTCCATCGGCATCGCGAACACCCGCATCAAATCCAAAATTTTTTCCGATATCAACAAGCCGTTCGGATGCTGGATCGGACTCGATGACGAGAAGGAAACCGAGCTGTTTTCCGAACTGCCGGTACGCGAAGTCCCGTTCATCGGCAAAGCCACGGAAAGCCGGCTCGGGAGATCCGTCCGCACCGTGGAAGATTTCCGGTGCATGAATTTTTTCGAACTCGACCGCCTCATCGGGAAAAACGCCACGACGCTCTGGCTGGAACTCCACGGGGTGGACGTCTGGAAAAACGATCCCCGGAGCCATCCGAAAAGCATCCTGCGCTCCCGTTCGTTCAACCACGCCCTGACGGACAACCGCCACGTGCTCTGGCAGCGGTTGCTGGAAAATTTTGAAAAGGCATACCGGGCGCTGATTCTGGACCAGTGCGAATTGGCCGGGGTCAGCATGATTTTCCGGGACCGGGACTTCCTGCGGACCGGGAGTTCTTACGAGTTCTGAGAAAGCACCAACGACCGCCATCTCATTCTCGAAAAGCTCAAGGACTGTTTCGATGCGGGGTTCTGCCCCGGGACGACGTACCGGACGACCGGGGTACTGTTTTCCGGCGTTTCCCTCGCGGCACCGAAACAGCTGTCGATTTTTGAGATCGGGCCACGGAAAACCGACCGCTGCGAGCAGCTGGAACATGTCCTGGAACACCTCAATCAGCGGTACGGAAAAAGGACGGTTACCTATGGCAACCATCCGGAACAGATATACGGGAAGTAGGTCTCCAAGCAAAAATACGTTGCATCTTTGCCACGTACGTATGAGTTATACCCAACGGGAATTGGTTTTCGGTATTTTACGGTTACAGATTCGGAACAGGTTGTATTTTTCTTCTTTCGGGAGCTTATCGGGAATAAGTGACCGAAGAAAAAAATGAAAGATGTCCGGATATGTGACTGGAAAAACCGGGAAACCGATTCCCGTTGGGTATATCAGTCAAGGCGACCTTGGGGGGCTCCGCAAGCATGAGGCAACGATGGCTGATGCTCATGGGTACGATGGGAAAGCGTAAGTTATTTTTGCTGAGAGGCTAAAGGAACGGGATCGAAATGCGGATCAACCCCGTTCCTGAAGATATCGCTGCGGACGGGAAGGGAGTTTTGTCCGCAACCAAACATTAGTGGTTCGAACCTTCTTTGGCAAATATTCTCAGGGACGCCGAGCGCTCGGCAGCCCTTGGACAATCCGAACAGATTCCATTAACCCGAACTTTCGCGATATTCTGGGCTCGTATGACGCCAGCCTCTGCATGGAGCGCGTCGACGTGGGCTTCTGACATACCCATTTCCGAACCGCGATACTCGTGATCCTCGCAACAATGGGTTTTTGCGGTACCAGAAACAGTCTCGGAAATTCGGAATGCCCCGGCAACGGCATGGCGGCTATCTGTTTCGGCTTCCGACATTCCCATTTCCGAACCGGCGTATCCCGGGTGAACTGATGGGAAACGGCTGGAATGCTCCGTATATTGGGTTATCATAGGCAAATGTTATGAATATGGCTCACGCGAGGTGACGTTTGTCATTACAGTTATAAAAGTTGTTTTGTCAAAAAGAATGTGGGATATCTGCTGCGGGAAGGGGAGGGGTGGGAAATCCGGGGTTTGAACTCAGAGATAGTGCGGTACGGCGAAAAAAACCGCTGAACATTGCTCAGTTATGATATGGATTTCGAAAAAACAGTCAGCGCACGGGTTTTGAAAATTAGTTAACATAATGTAAATTCACAACCGGAAATCCGAACGAATTCACATGGGGTAAGAAAAAAATACATCCAGTGCGGATTGGTCTGAATCGATGAAAAATACTTGGCAAAACACCATTCGGAAAAACGCTTCAAAATAATTTCGGCATACGAAACGTCCTAAAACGAATTCGGACGCGAATTTCAAAAGCGGCATTTCCATATATCAACTTGATAAAACCGACTAATTGCATAACATAAGTTACATTATGTTATGCAATTGAAATATGCGGAAACTCCCCTATTCCCACGCGTATAAGATAAAAATACTGGAAAATAGAAATCATCTCCTATACTGAATCCCATGAAATACGTCCAAGCCCTCGAAGATTTCCTCACGTACCTGCGGATCAGCCGGAACGCGAGCCCGAAGACCGCGGAGCAATACGAGCTCCATATCTGGAAATTCCTCGAATTCGTCGATCCCGCCACCTGCAAGAAATCCCAGGAACGCCTCTCGCACGTCGCGATTTTCTTGGGTTCGTCCGAGGATCCCGAGATACGGGCCCGGAAAATGCAGGGAAAAAT
Source organism: uncultured bacterium (assembly GCA_903908595.1). Classification (GTDB taxonomy): domain Bacteria; phylum Patescibacteriota; class Gracilibacteria; order BD1-5; family UBA2023; genus CAIVSN01. The sequence continues at coordinate 38,772 of CAIVSN010000039.1, read as the reverse complement.
GTTCCTGCGGTCCAACGTCGCCATGGAGATAGAAAACATCACGGCGGACGATCTGAACGAATTCCGGCTCTACCTGTCGGACAAATGACTGGCCGTCAAATCCGCGAACGCCTATATGATCACGTTCCGTTCGTTTTTCAAATACCTCAAGAAAAAGGGCGTGGAGTGTATCGATCCCACCGTCATCGACCTCATCAAAGAGCACGACCGGCAGGTCACGTTCCTCTCGCAGGAAGAAGTGAACCGGTTGCTCGAAGGAGGTCCGGACGAGGGCAAGCCGATCCGGAACCTGCGCGACCGGGCCATCCTGGAATGCATCTACTCCACCGGGCTCCGGATATCCGAGCTCACGAACCTCAACCGCGACAGCATCAATCTCGAAACCCTCGAATTCAGCGTCCGCGGGAAGGGATCCAAAGTCCGGCTGGTATATCTGACCGAGGAAGCCCGCGACGCGATACATGCCTATCTGGAAGCCCGCAGCGATACGTTCGCGCCGCTCTTCATCCGGCACAACTACAATCCGGACGATATCCGCGCGGCCAATCTGACCGACGAGAACGTCCGCCTGACGAGGTTTTTCATCACGGAAATGGTGCGGAAACGGGCGCTCAAGGCCGGAATTACGAAGGACGTGTCCGCCCATACCCTACGTCACAGTTTCGCGACCACCCTGCTCGAAAACGGGGCGGATATCCGCTCCATCCAAGAGCTTCTCGGGCACTCTTCCATTACGACCACACAGGTATACACGCATGTCACGAACCCGCGCCTCAAGGAAATCCACAGGAAGTTCCATAAGTAGATTCTAGATCCGAAATATGCAAAATTGCAATCTAATAAGATGGTATACATTGTTGGTACGCGGCATCCTCATAGAGGAACGCCAGTGATTTTCATTCTTTTGCTTCCATTTCTTTCCACCAAGCCATATCGGATTTGTGCTTGCATAAAACACCAGGGAAAGTTTGTGATCGTGAAATAAAGTCTATAGTCTCTTGCTCGTTATAAAAGTCAATTCCAAATACCTCTTTCGCAGATTTTCGCAAAGCCTCTGGTCCCGACAACGATGTTCCGCGAATGGTTGCACCGGTTCAGACATCCATGGAATCGTTCATTTTAACCATATAGCGGAGTATGTTCTCATCGGAATACTTTAATTGCTGAGCATTCGCTCTGTTTACCATATCTTGGACATCCTGTTTGGTCACCGGAGTTCAGCTACCTGAAACCTGGGCTCAAGACTTATTAGCAGTAGTTCCGGTACCTTTCTTTAGAGTATTTGGCTGGCTGGCGTGCAAATAATCGATCGCTTTCTCTGAGTTTCCTTCCAATGGAGGCGCTTCCTTTCCGCAAGAAACAAGGGAAAACGAAACGAAAAGAAGGCAGGCCATCGTGAAGTTTTTCATAAAATATGATAAGAAGGAAATTCCCTTTAAAGATATCATTTATCTCTTCGAAGTCAAGAAGCACCCCGCCCCCTCATCCCGTATCACCGAAACGCAATCCCGGTACAGCTCCTCGTACCCGCTCGCTTTCGCGATTTCCCGCAAGCGGTTGATGGACGAGATATACCGGAGCTCGACCAGTTTTCCCAAGATATCGCGACGCATGGCGCCGTGGAATTTCTTGAGGAATTTGCCGACCAGGTAACCGTCCAGGACGCCTGCGTTGTTCTGGAGCAGAAGCATGTCCAGGAGCGCGGCCTCATGGGAGAGGATCTTGAAATCGAGATCGTCAATCCGCTTCTTGGTGACGAAACCCGACAATTTGGCAAAAAGATTTCCCCCGGAACGCTTCCCCGCTTCGCGGATTTTGAAAACGATCCGGTGGTTTCGCGTGATAATGACCTGCTTGGACACGGATTTCGTGTACACGATCAGAACCGACGGGGTGGAAAAATCCGAGATGTGGAGTTCCAACGCCTTCGCGCCCCCGACGAAATATTCGGAACGCACTTCCCGGGCGATGTACGCCCGGGCGATTTCCCAATAGTGCGATTCCACGAGCTCGATTTCGGACTTGGCATCGCACACGGGCCCGACCAGAAAAAGCCCGTTGCGAAGCGCCCGCATCCTTCACTCGGATTTGAGCCGGTAGACGGCCTTGTACACCTCGCGCATGCCCGCTTCCTTACGGTCGTTTTCGGGGTCGATCATTTCCGTCAAATCGTCCAGCAGGACGATGGGCGATTGTCTCTGTCACAATTTGTGAACAATCTTGTCAAAACTTATCATGGCATTTTTTGCTTTATATAAGAGATAAATTCACTATATGAATTATAGATTTTCTACTATAAAAAACAAATATTTTTATCCAAGTAGCAAAAATGCCATATATCCCCTCCCCTACCATGATTATTTCGATGCCTTCTGATAGTCGATGCCGTCGATGTAATTTACCCGAGAAAATACTTCGCTGTTGATGTCCAACGGGGTTCCCGGCTCCGACTCAAGACCACTCGCCTTAAACAGGTTCAAATTGAGCACTTTGAGCGTTTCGGAAGTCACGATGGTACTCGCATTGATAACGGTTCGGTAATTTTCATAGACGATATGCATATTGTCCTTGAGTCCGAAGGTTACGCCGAAAGTCAGCGTAACCAGGGCAAAGAGCGTAAGAAAACTCCCGAATTGAAAATTGCTCGAGAGCGCGAGCTCCGGGAATTTCAATTGCACGAGACGGCGGACCAGACGGGTAAACCCGTACGCGGCTCCGGCCAAAAACATTCAGAACGGCGCAATCATGCTCATGATGACGATGGCGATAATCACCCAGCCGAATTGCGCGGTTTTCAGCAGGTTTCCGTACCATCACTTTTTCTCGAATGCTTCCAGCGAAACGAAAAACCTGGAGAGCTCCTGATAGTCGTTGTACGTCTTCGATGAGTGGATCGTGAGAACGAACTTAATGAAATAGTAGAGTTCGGATCGCTTGTTGAAGACTTCGGCCAGGCGATAGACGAAAAACGGCCGGAAAAACCGGAGGATGATGGAACTCTCGAGCATTTTTACCAAAGTGCTGACTTCGTCGAGGCTCTCGAAACGGTATTTGGTCGAATCAATGCCTTCCACCCGTCGGCGGACTTCGTAGAAGACGGCGCGTTTCAGGAAGGTTATGCCCAGGATGGCGTCGACCAAATCGATGGAATTCTGATACAGAAGCCCCTTCCTGAGGACGTTCTGGAACTGCTCCCGGTACGTCGTCCGGTTCCCCATGCTCGCGTGGATGCTCCCGAGGAAATTCATCTTCCGGGTGACGTCGGCATGCTGAAGCGCGATGCAATCGTCGATAATCGTGCGGTACGTGCTGTAATCCGAAAGGGATAGGTTGTACTTGGAATTGGCCAACAGCTTGTTTCGGAGGTAGGAAAAACAGTCGAGCACTTCCCTATCGTCGAGCAAATCGATCATGTTTCTGATAATCGAGGCATCCTGGACGAAATACGTCTTCCAGAAGTCGATCATGGCCGGATCGCTTTCGGAAAGCGACAGCATGTAGAGTTCCTTGACGAATTTCTGGTTCGAGTTCCCCCACTTCTTGGAATAATCGTACAAACCGGACTCTCGGAGCCGGGAAATTTCGGGGATGAGCGTATTGAAAAACGCGGCAAACGCGGGCGTTTTCGAGATATCGGACGTCCGGAGTTCCATTTTTTTTGCCATGGCTTCGAGCATGAGCATCCGATCTTCGGGGCCCTTGCCCATATAGGTGCTTTCCAGTCCTTCCAGATATACCGCGTGGAGCAGGGCGACCTTGGACCGGAATTCCGTATGCTTGATCAGTACGAAAAAATAGAAATCCACGTCCTGCCAGTAGCTCTCCTCGAAATATTTGTCGAGCTGCTGTTTCTGGAGCCGGAAATACCCGATATCGTAATAGTACGCGCTCATGATCTTGTAGAATCCCTGCCGCTCGTATTCCTTGATGAGGTCGATGAAGGAGCTCGTGGATTCCTGGTAGTAGGTCTTCTCGATACTGGAAAGGAGATTGTCCGCCAGATCCTCGAACAGGACGCGAAGCTTGGAAAGGCCGAAAAAAAGCGCAACCGGGTTCTTGGTGAGGATGACGGATTGGATTTCGTTGGATATATCCTGCGAGGTCGGAACGTTGGAAGGCATGGGGGCAGTATCTCATATCCCGCGACTCTATGCAAAAAAAAGAGCGAAAAATCGCCCTTCGTTTCGCCGTTATCGGAATCTAGGCCTTGATGTGGAACCGGTACTGCTCCCGGGTCCTCCGGATGGCCTGTTCCAACGAATGGCTCATTTGCCGGTAATCGAAGGAAGGAATCGACATGCCGATATCCTCCATGACCTGTTGGTGCTCGGCGGATGGCATATGGAACCAGCCGTTGATATCCACGGGATTGAGGAGCATGTACAGGGTATCGTCATCCAGGTGATGCGGATCCAGATAGCCGTACTCGTTGATCTCGGAAAGGTTCCCCTGCCGGGAAAGGATGATCGTCCGGATAATTTCCGCAAACGGCGTCCGGTAGTGGACCCCGACAATGCCGCCATGGGAAACGTGGGCCTCGACCACGGTCTGGGCGATGGGCATCACGGTGAGCTCCAAAATCGAACCGGCCGCATCGGCATAGATGCGGTGGGGCTGGGACGAACACAGGTACTCCGCATTTATGGGGTGCAATTTGCTTCTGCCGTAGGAGGTGACGGTACCGGGATTCGAAAGAGACGAAGCGGGATAATTCATGGACAAAACGTAAACTTCATTACTTATAGAAAAAATGGGGATAAAGTCAATACGGAGGCGCCCTTTTCCCATGGAATTGTTTTCGATTCGATTTGAATGCGGCGGCATTTGGGTATAATGTCCGGGTTCCGAACGTTGGCCTTTTCGATTCGAAGCATCTGCCAGAGCGACAGGAGGCGTATTATTTTTCTTTTTTCCTATGCAATCACACGAAATCAATTACCAACTGCTCGGCGACGACATCCAGGCCGTAGAAGTGGAGCTCGATCCCGGCGAATCCGTCATTGCCGAAGCCGGCATGATGAACTGGATGGACGACGGGGTGCAATTCGAAACGAAAATGGGAGACGGTTCCCAACCGGATCAGGGATTCATGGGAAAATTGTTCGAAGTCGGAAAACGGGCGCTGACGGGGGAATCCCTCTTCATGACGCATTTCACGAACCGAACTGAGGCTATACGAAGGATCGCTTTCGCCGCCCCGTATCCGGGGAAGATCGTCCCTATCGATCTGCTGGAACACGGAGGCGCGATCACCTGTGAAAAGGGGGCGTTCCTCTGTGCCGCGATGGGCACGAAGGTGTCGATTGCCTTCCAACGCCGGCTCGGCGCGGGATTTTTCTCCGGGGAATGATTCATCATGCAGCGCCTCGAAGGCGACGGAAAGGCGTTCCTCCATTCGGGTGGCACGATCGTCCGAAAGGAACTGCAAGGCGGAAAAATCTACGTCGATACCGGTTGCATCGTCGGCTATACCGATGGCGTCACGATGAATATCGAACGGGCCGGCAATGTCGGGTCCATGCTTTTTGGGGGCGAATGACTGTTTCTCGCCGTGCTCGAATGAACGGGGAGCATCTACCTCCAGACGTTGCCGTTTTCCCGCCTTGCCGACCGGATCATCGCCCATGCGCCATCGATGGGAGGGCAGCGTACCGGCGAAGGAACCGTGCTCGGTTCGGTTGGGGATCTTATCGGGGGGAGGTAGGTTGAGGCGTGGGGGGATTCCCCTTGGGATTATACGAGAAAAACATCCAGCATACGTTGGATGTTTTTCTTGTTCAAAAATGTTCGCTTACGCTCCTAAAAACTCCTACTTGGCCTTGCCAATCCCGTACAACTCGTTCAGCCGACCGATCAGCTTGTTCATGATATACGGATCGGTCGGAAATTCGGTTTTGATATCGTTGATGGTTTGTATGTATTCCGCGTCGATCTTGTCTTTGGGGCTTTCCTCCTTCAGGTTCTCGAACTGTACCACGTAGGCCATGTCTCAAAAGATGATGACGTTGAGCCGATAGCGGTTGCCGGCCCTGAGGTTATCCAATGCGTATGCGTAAGACATACCCATGTGGTTCATTTGGGAAAATCCGTAGACGAACTGGAGCAAGAATTCGTGCTTGACGCCCGGCGCGCCCATATGATCCATGGATTTTTCAAAGAACCAATTGGAGTCGCGTTTCGTGAGTTCCACCGACGATTCCAGATATTGCCTTCCAAAAACGGTCATGCCGCCGTCGAGATAGAGCATTACCGGGACCCCGGTAGTATTGAGATTTCAGGTTCAAAATACCGTCTGCATTCGATTTTGCGGATTCGGGGTAAATGGTATGAGGGTAAACGCCTTGGGTCCCGATATGGTCGGATCGATGACTACTTTTTTCGGAAGAAGCCTACGCGCGGCATCCTCAAGTTTCTGCTCCCGTTCGTATTCCGCAAGCCTTCTTTCGTTTACCGCGGAAAGCCGGGCTATGGATTCGGGGCTGGGAGGGGAAGCTACCGGGAGCGAGCTGGGCGCACTGGACATAGCCCCGAGCGTCCCGTAGATAAACACGGCGGCAATTTTCCAAATGGAAACCGCGAAACCGGCGTAAGTTATCCAGCGCCAGTTGCGATTTTCCAGAAACTTGATTCCGAACGGCGGCCGCTTCGGAATGTCCTTCGTGGCATTTGGATTGAAGTCGAATCCGGCGGGCGGGCTTTCCGGTTGCTTGTTTTTGCAAAATTGGCAACGCTTTGCTTCGTCTGAGATATATTGGCCACAATGCGGACAGATTTTCATGGGTGAAATAAAAAGCGGTTTCGGGTTGCGGAGAGTATAGGGGAATTTTTTTCGGTGTCACTCGGATTTTGGGAAAGGTCATACGAATTTATTCGCTTACTCTTTCCGATGGGAGATAAGTCATCCGTTTAAAACACTGGAACATATAAAACTATAGAGTTATACCCAACGGGAATTGGTTTCCCATTCAATGGCTGGAGCTCAATCCACATTATAAAAGGTTTTTGTTCAATTCATGCTTCATACTTACGAAAACGATCCTAAAATGATCGTTTTTGACATCTTGGTCCAGATCGGAATTTCTTATTCTCTCAATGAGCAGATCTATCCAGCCCATGTATGCCGAGAGCTCGCGCTCGAAATTATCGATGTCGGAAAATACAAATATTTCTCAGCGAGTGTACGAATTACATTCAGGATCCGCATACTGCAATTCCAAAACCTCCTTGTCCTTTTTAAAAAAATACGCCTCGCCCATAGCTGGAAGTGGAACTGGAATACCGAGCGCGGACGTGGGAAAAAGCGCGGAGGGTGGTCGCCTGTATCGACTGGGCGCAGGGCGGCAAGAAGGGGCAGCTCGAGCTTTTCCCCGTTTATTCTTTCGTGGTCACGAACGATACGGCGCTTTCGGGCGAGGAGGTATTTTCCATGTACAACGGGCGGGCGAGCATCGAGAAATCCATAGAGGAGGCGAAGAACGGCTTCGACGCGGACCACCTGAGCCACGAGGGATTCCCGGCAAATTCGGCTAAGCTCCAGATCCACCTCCTCGCCATACAGCTGGCGCAGCTGTTCCGCAAGTTCACGTTTTCATGAGAGGGCGCGTACCCGGAAAGAACGGCGGTACAGCCGAAACGGCAAGACTCCGCCAAGATCACGAAGAAATTCAAGAAGGGGAAGGTCGGAAGGAAACGGGTGCGGCTTCCCGACATATCCACGCTCAGGAAACGGATCTTCTCCATTCCCGCCAGAATCGTCCGGACCGGGAGGCGGATCTGTTGCAAGTGCGCTTCGGGCTTCGCGTTCCAAGACCTGTTCCAGAGGATACTGGATGCCGTGCAGCGTCTCGAAGTCCTCGTGCTCTAGCCGGGATATCGTCCAGTGGAAACCCCAGGTCCGGGAATGGGCCCGGGGTAGGGGGACCGTGGCGGATCGGGGGGATTTCACGACCGTGGAACCGGTAGTCGTAGATTTTAAGTTATTTGACGGGGGCGGTGTGGGGTGGTGAAACGTTTAGGTTGATTATTGTCACTGTCTCTTTCTAAATATAATTTATCAAAAAAATCCAATGGAGAATCTAAAAATTTCTTAGCGTTTGATTTCAGAAAATACACATTCCATTCTTTTTCTCCAAGTAACAAATTTCCACTGTCATCGAATCAGGTTAATTTGAAATCTCATATAAATTTCAAATATAATGGTAGTCTTTTCGAAAAATTCTCATCTGGGACAAAACGTAAATTTAACCCATCTAAAATTCCGTCTTTAAGATAAATAGCAAAATCATCACCCTCGAAGTTTCCAAAATGCAGCATGGAAGATATTTTGCTATTATTTGATCAGAATATGAATTCTAATCTAGCAATGAGTTCCTTCAGGTCAATATTATCAGGATATCACAAATCGATTGAGGTTTGCCAAATTGCCATGATATAATTTAAAAGAATAAGTTTAAAAGAATAAGTCCGACACTGTTTTGTATCATAGATACGGCAATTGAACTGATTCAGCTTTCACTTCATCAATCCCAAGTTCCATAGCTGCACGTATCCTATGGTGTCAATCTACGATATATTTTTCACCTTTGAATTCAACATATTTAATTGTTTCTTGTATCTCTCAGTCCCACTCGTTTTGAATTAGTCCTTTAATTTTCTCAACTCGCTTTTTATCAATTTTATGTGTATTTATGAAGTCATAGACAGAAGCAGAAATTCCACTATTTCCGAGTCAATCCTCAGCAATGCCAGAAATTCTCCTCACATTCCTCGCGATTCCCGAAGCGCCGTTCCTTTCCGCGAGCCCCACCGCCAATCCCCCGTACCTCTTCGCCTTCCCCACCCGGTTCATGAGGAAAGCCACGGGATCCGTGAGCCTCCCGAGGGAATCCCGCATGCCTGCCTCCGCGGTCCGCTGGAGGTAAATATCCCCCATGGCGTACCCGGTCCAGTAGGCCGCGACGTTTCATAGGCCGTCCGCCGCGTCGCGTATCCCGAGGAAGTCCGAAGCCTCCGAGACTACGAGCTTCGCGTACAGCCCCGTCGGGTCCGTCCCCATCGTCGGCCCGTTCCGAACGTACCGGTACGGGTTCGGGTCATCAGCCGTCCCTATCGGGTCACGCTGGAGGAACCTTCAGAGGGAAGGACCGTAATGCCGGGCCCGGTAGAAGTACAGCCCCGTCTCGGCGTCGAGCTCGCGCCCGGTGAAGAGGCGGTCCGTCAGGGGGCGGCTCGCCTGGGACGCTTCGACCCATCCGGTATGGATTGCGTTCCGGAGGTACGTCCTGCCGAAGGCATCGTAGGAGTACTCCTCGACAATGCCTCACGCGGAGTCCGTGACGGCCACCGTGCTTCCGAGCCGGTCGCGGAGGAAATGGTACGCCGCGCCGTCCCGGAACATCGCGACGACGGCGTCGTCCCCTTCCCCGTAGGCGTACTGCGTGGTCGCGGAGGACAGGAGCGAGCCGGAACCGTCGCGGAGGGAGGCCGTTTCGGATATTATCCGGTTCCCGGCGTAGAGGTAGCGGGTCTCTTCCGTTCCCCCGGAACCGAAGACGGTTTTCGAGACGCGGCGGCCGAGGGGACCGTAGGCGTAGGCGGCGACGGGACGGACGGGGAGAGCTTACGACATGAGGAATCTATCAGGAATCAAAATGGCAAGAAGTATAAGCAGGCGAGCGTATCATCTTAATGTGGAAGGGGGATTATTTACCGTTTCTTTTAGCATCTATCGTCCTCATAAGGGTATCGCCAGCCTGAATATTCAATTCAAATTTTGAATTGACCACCATTTCGTTACCCAAATCATACAATATCGTAAACAATTCTTGATTCTTAAATTTAAGAAAAACAGACTTTTCAAAAAAGAAATAATTTATTATTCTGAACGAGATAAAATAATAGTTTTCGGTATCGAAATTCGCTCTTATATATTTCAGCATATCCTTAATAAATGTATTAAATTCAAATTGAGAATAGTTCATGAACATTGAAAAATATGAATCTATCTTATTATTAATATAATCGCCAGCATCCTTTTCATTTTGAGCTACTCATAGTTTCAGTACTTCTTCATTTAATTCACTCATTAAGCTCAACGGGTCCTCAATCGTATAACAAAGGGAATATACTAAGAATCGAATGTCGGCTAAATTCATATTTATTAAAATTTAATTGGTAAAAAATTCCGAAGGTCAGTTCAAAATTCCCTCTGAAAAAGTTTTGTGGTGTAGTTGATCCCTGCCAGATCGTCCCATTCAGGCATATAGTGTCAGGAGAAATTAGACCAACTCGTAATCTTTCATTCAGTAAGCTTAATTGTTCCGGCATAATTAACCGTTCATCAATTAGCCAAAAATGGATGTCAATAGCCGGTTTTAATTTTTCAGTTCTGCACTATAAAATCAAATAATGCATCACTATCTCATCAAATAGAAAATTCTTCACCAATATTTTCCAGATCCATAGCAATTCATTTCGACATGATTCATTTCATCGGGATATTTTGCAAACCCCTCAGCTCCGCCCAGGATTTCACCTTGTTCGCCCCGAATCCCAGCAGTATGTCCGCCGCGACTTTCACTGCCGCCTTGTCCTTGCAGTTTCCGGGCATCAAGGCATCTATGCCCCTGTGCACCGGATTGTACCGCATCGAGAAATCGTTGAATGCCGTATGTTCCTCGTTGGTCACCATCTCGTATGCGCCGTCTGCGATCATGGCTCACCCTTCCGCCATCTGCTCGGCGCCGTAGCCTGCCAGCAGGCATCCGGCCCCGAAGGTCACTCAGCAGGATCCTACGCCCGTTGCCACCAATGCCCCGCCGGCCGAAGCCTGGGCTGCGCCTAGTCCTATCTTTACAGCCCCGCCGAGCCTAGTCTGGTTCGCGAGAATGTCGTCCCCCAGTTCCCCCATGCTGTACAGCCCCGTCGGATCCGTCCCCATCGTCGGCCCGTTCCGAACGTACCGGTACGGGTTCGCGTCGTCCGTCGTCCCGATGGGGTCGCGCTGGAGGAACCTTCAGAGGGAAGGATCGTAATGCCGGGCCCGGTAGAAGTAGAGGCCCGTCTCCGCGTCGAGCTCGCGCCCGGTGAAGAGGCGGTCCGTCAGGGGGCGGTTCGCCTGGGAAGCTTCAATCCATCCGGTATGGATTGCGTTCCGGAAGTACGTCCTGCCGAAGGCATCGTAGGAATATTCCTCGGCGACGCCTCATGCGGAATCGGTCACGGCCACCGTGCTTCCGAGCCGGTCCCTGAGGAAATGGTACGCCGCGCCGTTTCGGAACATGGCGATGACGGCGTCGTCCCCTTCACCGTAGGCGAATTCCGTGGTCACGGAGGATAGGAGCGAGCCGGAACCGTCGCGGAGGGAGGCCGTTTCGGATATCAGGCGGTTCCCGGCGTAGAGGTAGCGGGTCTCTTCCGTTCCCCCGGAACCGAAGACGGTTTTCGAGACGCGGCGGCCGAGGGGACCGTAGGCGTATTCGGCGACGGGGCGTGCGGGGACGGCGGGATCTCAGTAGGCGCCGGTCTGTATCTCAGCGCCGGAGCCCGCGGAGCCGGAGAGGGTTCCTGTGGAGGTTTCGCTTCAGGTTCCGGTCGTGCCGGTTCCCGAAAATCAGGTTCCCGCTTCGCTCCCGGTTCCGGTTTCGGAGCCGGTGCCGGATATCCCGCTTCACGTTCCGGTTTCTACGGTCCCGCTTCCCGTGCCGGACTCGGAACCCGAACCCGTCGTAACGCTTCCCGTTCCGGTTTCGCTTCCCGTTCCGGAAAGGGTTCCGGTTCACGCCGAGCTGCCGGTTCCCGTTTCGGCGCCCGTTCAGGTTGCGGTTCACGTTCCAGTTTCGGCGCTTCCGGTGCCGGTTTCCGAACCCGTGCCGGTTCAGGTTCCGGCCGTTCCGCTTCACGTTCCCGTTTCGATTACGCCGGTTCCCGAAGATCACGTTCCCGTTTCGGAACCGGTGCCGGTCACGGCGCTTCACGTGCCCGATCCGACCCCGCTTCACGACCCGGTTTCGATCGCCCCGCTTCCCGTCCCAGCCTCCCCGCCCGTAACCGCGTATTCCGAGACCGCGACGAGCCGGTTCAGCGCGTCGTAGGAATAGCGGAATTTCCCGTCCGAAACGAGGTTCCCGTTCCGGTCGTACGCGTACGCGATAGTACCCGTCCCGGCACCGCTTCCCGCGAGGCTTATCCCCGCGTACTGGTTGAGCCCGTTGGTTCCGTATGCTGAGCTTCCCGCCTTGCCTTCCGTCAGCGTCCGGTTGCCCATGGGGTCGTAGGCGAACGTTTCCGTTCCCGTCCCGGAGCTTCCCCCGCCTTCCCCGTACGAGGCCCCCACGAGCTGGGAGAGCGCGTCGTACGCGTAGGAGTCCCGGCCGTCGGACTCGAGGTTGCCGACGGAACCGTAGGAGTATTCCCGGGCGTACGCGAACGAGCCCCCGGTGCGTATATCCAGCCCGGCTAGGCGGTCGACGGCGTCGTAGGAATAAGCCTCGGACGAGCCGTTCGCATGGGAAATCCGGGCGAGCGAAGTCCCGGAATACGAGTACGACGCGAGGTTCGCGCCGTCCGAGCTTACGCTGGTTAGTCTGCCGAGGGCATCGTGGGATTGCGCTACCGTCCTACCTCCCGGATACGCCGTGCCGACGTTCCGTCCGAGGACGTCGTGCGAGTAGCCGACGACATTGCCGTCCTGAGTCTCCGAGAGGAGGTTCCCGAGCGAATCGTATGAGAACGCGAGCGCGCTTCCCGAAGCGGAGATCGCGACGGTACGCCCGAGTGGGTCGTAGGCGTACGTTTCGTTCCCTGTTCCCGCGACTCATGGTCCGGCGGACACGGTCCGTCCGGTTACCCGCCCGAGCGCGTCGTAGGCGTTCGCGACGACGTTGCCGTTGCCGTCCGCCTTGGATACGGCACGGCCGAGCGCGTCGTAGGCATAGTCGTTTCCCGTCCCGTCCGGCAGGGTTTCCCGGACCATTCGTCCGAACGCGTCGTAGGCATAGGAGGTCGCGTTGCCCTTGGCATCCGCCATGGAAACCCGGTTGCCCATGGGGTCGTACGCGTACGAGAGCGTCGCCGTGGCCCCGGACGCCACGGAGGACTCGGAAAGGAGCCTGCCCCGGTAGTCGTACGAATACGCGGTCACGTTACCCTTGGCATCGGTCTCGGACGCGACGTTGCCGAACGCGTCGTAGGAGTAGGCGGTGCCGAACGCGTCGTAGGCGTAGGCGGTGCCGAGCTCGGATCACGACAGGGCCTGCCAGGTCCGGACGGTCCGCCCGTCGCGGTCGAATTCCGAATACGCGGAAATTTCCCTGCCGTCGTTGCCGACGCTCCGTTTCCGCACTGCGTTCCCGGCGGCGTCGTACTCGGCGGTTGCGGAGTTGCCGAGGGCGTCCGTGACGGATACCGCCCGGCCGCTCGCGTCGTAGGCCACGGACGTCCCGTGCCCGAGCGCGTCGGCGGTTCCCGTGAGGTTCCCGCCCGCGTCGTAGGCGTAATGGGTCACGCGGTCCCTCCGGATGCCTTCGGGCTTCGGATTTCCGTCGCTATCGAGATCCCACGTCCTCGTCTCGACCGGCTTCCCGTAGGCGGAATACGAGGCATCGGCGCGGGAAACGAGAATCCCCCCGCTACTTGAAATATCGGTGCGGACTGCCCTTCCGAGCTGGTCGAGCGAAAAGGACGTCCGAGTGCCGTCCGGCGCCGTCGAGCCGATCAGCCGGTCGAAGCCGTCGTATTCGAAAAGGGTCGTATTCCCCAAGGCGTCCGTCGCGGATATCCGGTTGCCGTTCGCGTCATGGGAATACGCGGTCGCGAATCCCCCGGTTCCCCCGGATGCCGTTACCGTCTCGGAAACCACGCGGTTGTCCGCGTCGTACGCGAGGGTTTTCCGGGTTCCGTTCGGGAACCGGGTCTCCACGGGATTTTCCCCGGCGTCGTACGAATGCCGAATCTCCGCTTCCACGCCTTGCGAAACGTCGGACACGGTCGATACCAGGTGGTCGAGCACGTCGTAGCCGTACGCGGTCTTCGCGGTATTCCCGCCCAGAAGGACGGTTTCTTCCGATATCCGGTTGTTGTTGGCATCGTAGCGGAACCGTTTCTCCACGCCTTCTGCGGACACGCTGGACATGAGCCGGTCGAATCCGTCGTACGTCGCCGTCTTGGAATTCCCCAGAGCGTCGGTCACGGATACGACGTTGCCGTGGACATCATAACGGTAGTCGGTGCTTCCCGAGCCGAACGCCGTCCGGACGAGGTAACCTCCCGAATACGAATACTCCGTCACGTTGCCGAGCGCATCGGTCGACCGGGTTACGAATCCTCCGCTGCCGTATTCGCTCGTCGACACGATATCCCGTGGCGGAATACCGGCCGCGAGCACGGCCGAGAGGATTTCCGTCTTGACGAGATGCCTTACGGAATCGTAGTGGTACCGGACGGTTTTGCCGTCGGGCAACATGGACAGGGTCGGAAGCCGCGTAGCGGGATCGTACGCGTAGAACGTGACGATATCGTTGGCGTCACTGTCGGGCGCCGACACGTCCGCTTTTTTTCGTTCTTCGGCCCGGTTGCCCCGTTCGTCGTACTGGCAAACCGTGCCGTTTCACTTCGGCAACCGTTCGGATATGACGCGTCCGAGCCGGTCGTAGCCATACGTGACGAGCGTGCCGCTTCCGGACGCCTGACGGCGGAGCACGTTGCCGAGCCGGTCGTATTCGTACTGGGTAACGTTGCCCCGCTTGTCCGTGACGCGGTTGCCGGTAACCCGGGTACCGACGACCCGTCAATATCCGACCTGATCCGGCGTATCGTCGTCATGGATATCGGCCAGCGCGTATTCGTAACGTACGGTGCCGTCGCCATAGGCTTGGGAAACCACGCGGTCGTTCGGATCGTACGCGTTCGTGACGTAGACCTGCGACTTCGAGTCCCGCATGGTAAGGATATTGTGCGAGAGCTTTTCGTCTCCCGGGACCTTGGCATACGTGAAGGAAATATATTTTTCCGCGTCGGGACCGTTATGGAGCCTGACTTGCCGGAGGTCGAATTCCGAACCGTCGGGATCGGACGGGCCGTAATAGGAGAATTCGGTATAGCGTCAGGTCGGATCGGTGACCTTCCACAGCCGGCCGTGCCCGTAATACGAATACGTGACCGTGCGTCCGTACGTGTCGGTCACGGCGGAAAGCAGGTTGTCGGAACCGTATCCGAACGCCAGGGAATTCCCGTCCGCATCGACGATGGAAGCGATGCGCCGGTTGGCTCAGAACGAATATGCCTTTCCGTTCAGGAAGCGTATCTCGTACTTTCACGGTTCCGTTTTCACGAGCCGGGCATCGAGGCCCTTCATATAGGCGAACGAGCTTCCGGAGAGGACGAACGTGTGGTTGGAAAGGCTTCCGTCGGAATACGTGACGGAACCGTCGGGATTCTCGACGAGCTTGTGGTCGTAGCCGTGATCCCAACCTTGTCCGATCGGGCCGTCGAAACGTGCCTGGGAACGGTAGCGGATATCCAAGCGGTACGGCATGTTTCCCCCGGGCAACCGCATCAGGGTATTGTCATACGTGAAATCCCCGGTGGACAAGCTGACCGGATCGCCCACGTCCTTGGTGCTTTCCTGTTCGGTGGACGTAATGGCAAAATTCTCGGATTTCGCGGATTTCGACTCTTCCGGGGAATCCGAAGCATAGAGGTACGCCAGGTCGTTCGGGTCGCCGACGACGTAGTTGTGCATGTCGGAAAGGCTCACTTCCGGTTCGCGGAAGGTGAATCCGTTGCCATAGCTGCCGACCGGGCCGGTGAACAGTCCCGGCTCCAAGAGGTAATTCGTCGGTTCCGAGAAAGCGTACGTCGCCCCGTACGAACCGACCCTTCACGTAAACAGGACGGGATCGAGGATATCCGAGGAAGGTTCGACGAGGGAAAATTTTTGCCCGTAGGCGCCGACGCTTCCGGTAAACCGGCCTTCGGACACGAGCGCGTCTTCGGGATCCGCGAAAGCGTACTTGGTTCCGTAACTTCCTATGGGGCCGGTAAAATTCGACGCGTCGAGCAGGCTGCCAGAATCCGAGAGCGCGAACGAAGTGCCGAAAGAACCTATCGGCGTGCTGAAAAGCGGGGAATCGAACGGATCGTGCCAGGCTCGTAGGTAGGTCGAAGCGGCGTTCGCCCAGCTTCCGGACAACAGGGGTCAGGTTTCGCCGGTGGATACGTTCTTGTAGGCTACGACGTTTTTTCCGGTTGCCGGATCCCAGTACGAATAGGCGACGTAGTCGCCGAACCCCGCGAGGGTGCCGCGCTGGTAGTCGGCAACGAGGTTCTCGCTCCCGGAAAACACGAGGATGTCGCTCCCGTTTCGCCGGAGATAGGCCGATGGCGTTCCGCCGGAATTGACCGCATAGTACAGGTCGGATCATCGGAATCCGATTATCTGTCAATACGTGCCGAGATCGATGCCGAGCGGCTCGGATACGGGATTTCCCGGATCCGTCACGTCGATGACCGTATCGGTCTTCGACGTGACGGACCAATCGCTCTTTCTGAACTCGGTATACTGCCTCAATATCCGGCTTCCCGTGCCGAAGAATCGGAAATTGGCGTTTCGCATGTATTCGGAATCTTCCGACATGGCGTTTCACAATTCCGTCACGGTACCTGATACGGTATCCTTGAGATAAGCGGTACCGACTCAGGTTTCCGGAACGAAACTGGTATAGACGATACGGGAAAAATCCGGCGAAACGGAGGCCAGCCCGCCCATGGGCAATTCGAGTACCAAGGTTCCGATACCGCTGTCGAGGACGTTCTTGCGATAAAACCGGTTCATGACGCCCGGATCGAATACCCCGTATATGAAATCCCCCGTCTCGGGATCGAAATTGGAAATCCATCATTCCGTCAGCAATACCCGCTCCGCCTGGGAGGGGATTTCGCGGAAATACGTAATGCTCGTCATGGTTGCGGGATCGTATTTCTGGTAGATCACCCCGGAATCCCGGTACGTCCCGACGACGTTTCCTCACGTGGCACCGAGGCTGACCGTCGAGCCGGCATCCAGATTCGACGATTTGACGGTTCCCCCGTCGTTCCAGTCGGTATACGATATCGTTCCGCCAACCGGGGAGTTCGCGAAAGCCGCGGTACCAGAAAAGGCCACCGCGATGGCAAGCATGCGCCAGAACTGGAGTACTCGGCTGAAATGCGTCATATGATCCCGTGGTTACCGGATTTTGCAGGATTCGCTTCGGCTTATCTGAACATCAGGTATATCGGGGAATACGTGTCTCAGAGGACGTTTCCCGTGATTTGGTTATACAGGGATTTGTCGGACAGGTTCGCTTCCAGATAGGTTCCCATGCCTTTCTGGTAGAGCCATCCGATGCCTCAGGTCGTTTGGGGCGTGGTAAAATTCCTATGCGAATTGTTCGGATCTCCGGCGAATCACCCGAAATAGATATTATTGTACGAGTTAGGGCCTATGCTGGCGGGTACGGTGTTTTCAACGGTATTGTTCAGAAAAACAACGCTGGATAAAAATCACAGCCCGTCGGCCCCTATGATTCTGTTATTGATCGCATCCATTCATAGCGATACGCTATTTTCGCCCAAATCGATGACGTCGGATTCCAACAGATTCAAGGAAGCATTGGAACCGTACAGCATGATTCCGGCATAGGGTCACGTCGGCATTCTGAATTCGATTTTCGAATTGCGTACATATCCGGGCAGGTATAAATAATTGCTGGCCAACGTTGTTCCGTGTATTTTGACAATGGAATTGTCAATGATGCCATCGGCGACATTCCGAACGCAGTTTCACTGGTAATTGTATCACAAGCACCAATTCTTAAACATGCTTACGCCGTTATTCAGCCTGATTATGCTGTCCTGAACCGTTATCCCCAAGGAATTGTATTGAAAATACGATCACTCGATTGCCGATGCCCCTTCCATGAAATCCACGTTTTTAAAAGTAAAATTGCTTATTCCCTGGCCTCAATCGGTAAAGTAATAATTTTTGACTCCGAACATCTTTCCCTCGGAATCGGAAGTCAGGATCATATCGTTCATATATGTTTTCCCCGATGTGAAAAGCGTATAGACATGGCTGTTTTTCCCGTCGAAAACGCAGCCGTGCTTCACCTTGATCACGTAGCGGTTTCAGGTCACGTTGGCCATGTTTTCCGGCACGTTCCAATGCTCGTTCACGTAACTCACGCTGCTCGCGATGCCGGCAAGCGAATTGTACGGCTTTTCGTGATTGAAAGGCTCGGCCGTCGCATCGTTGCCGTTATGGCAGTCGATATAGGTGTAGTCCATCATGTTCGGCGCGGCGAAAACGCTCTCGCATCAGGCCGCGAGCACCGAAGTCCAAAAGAGGACGAGCATCATTTTTTTCATAAAACGAAAGGGTAAGAAAATGGGTTAGAATTGGTCGGCACGGATGTCGTATGCTTTGGTCAACTCTTTGGCAAGCGTGTTGATCATGTACGGGTCGGTCGGGTACTTCCGTTTGATTTCCATAAGTTTCCGGTCGTATTCGTCCTTCAATCGCTGTCGAGACTCCTTTTCTCGGACGTTTTCGAACCGGATTACGTAGGCGTCGGAACCCCTGACGAACAAATCCAAATCGAAAGCCTGTCCCCTGGCGGTCAGGTTTTTCGGATCGTACGCGTATTCCTTTCCGAGGAGGCGCATTTTTGAAAACCCGCCGACGAAATGCAGCAAATATTCGGACGGTGCCGAGGCTTTCGATACGGTTCCGCTGCCGGAATCCGATTTCGTGGTTTTCTTTCCATAGTACCAGTTCCCGTTTTTGGAATAGATTTCCGCGGACATTTCCCGCACGACGCTACCGGTAAGCATTTTCTTCCCCTGTTGGAGAACGCTTCCCGAAAGGGAAGCGACTTCCGGCTTGGCCGAGAACGGAACCAGCGCGAAACCCGTGAAAGTCACGGCGTAATCCACGTGCTTGGCATTCTCGGTATATTTTTTCCCCTCGGATTCGACGGTCTCGGCCGGGGTAGGCAGGATGGCTGAGGTCGGCGCAATGGCCGGCAGGGTTTTTTCCTTGACGGCCGCTACCGGTTCCGCGGACGGGCTTACGTTGTCGGCAATCCGGCCGCAAGATCAGAGCATCATGCAGCAGCAAGCGAAAATGATCAGCACTTGTTTTTTGTGGGCAATAAGCAAAAACGGTTACCGGATTCGGGAAATCGAAATTCTTTCGAAACCCCGTAAGTCTAGCAAACCTTTTTGCAATTTCAATGGAAAATTAATTTTCCTTATTTTTCTACTCCAACCCCTCCAACTTCATCGTCAGTTTCTCCACCTGTTCCTGAGCCTGCCTCCGTTTGTCCTGCTCGATCCGAACGACCTTTTCCGGAGCGTTCCGCACGAAATCCTGGTTCGTCAGTTTGAGGTCGAGGACGCGGACGTATTCCCGCTTGTTCTTGATCTCGTTCTTGAGCCGCTCCTTCTCCGCCTCGGTATCGACGATAGCACTGATGTCCAGAAATATTTCGATATCTCGGACCATGGCAAACGAGTGGTCCTGGAGCTCGCGGGTATCCTTGGATACGGTAACGCTCGAAAGCTTGGCCAGCCCGAGGAGGATGGATTCGTTGGCAGCAAGCACGTCGAGGGACTTCTTGCCGGCGGAAATGACGGCCGCGACGGTGTCGCCCGGCTTGACGCCCTTCGTCGCGCGGACGTTGCGGATCTCACGGATGACTTCGAAAAGCAGGACCATGTCTTTTTCCAACGGCTCATCCCGGGGGACTCCGCAGACCGGCCATTCGCTCGTCATGAGGATGGTTCCGCCGGCAAGGGTCTGGTAGAGTTCTTCGGTCACGAGCGGGATATACGGATGGAGGAGTTTGAGGATCGTCAGAATCCCGTACGCCATGACCGTCCGGCCATGAAGAGAAGTTTCTTTGGTCAGCTTGTATTCCTCGACGGCGAAGTCGGCGAACTCGTCGCGGACGAAGGTGATGAGCTCCTGCCCGCGGGCGGAAAAATCGAACTGGTCCATCCCCTGCGTCACGCTGTCCACGATCATGCGGAGCCGTGAGAGGATCCACCGTTCGTGCGGCGGCAATTCGGCACCGACCCGGATGAGCGTATCATGGAGGTCTTGGTAGGATTCCGCGATTTCCCCGACGTTCATGGAGACGAAACGCGCGACGTTCCAGAGCTTGTTGAGAAACAGCGTGTTGTTCTCGACCAATTTCATGGAAAAGCTCAGGTTGATGCCCGGAGTGTTCCCAATGGAAAGGGAAAGCCGGAGCGCGTCGGCGGAATAGTCCCGGATGATGTCGAGCGGATCGAGGACGTTCCCGACGGACTTCGACATCTTCCGTCCTTTCTCGTCGAGGACGAGCCCGTGGAGGTAGACCGTCTTGAACGGCGTCTCATCGGTATACTCGTACCCGAACATGAGCATCCGGATGACCCAGAAGAAGAGAATATCGTACCCAGTTTCAAGTACCTGCGCCGGATAGAACTGCTTGAAGAGCTCGCCGGGATTCCCCTCTTGCCAATCGAGGATGGAAAACGGCCAGATACCGGAACTGAACCAGGTATCGAGCACGTCCTCGTCGCGGACGACCTTGTCCTGACCGAACTGGGCGTAGAGCGCGGAAGGATCCCCAGTCACGCCGAGGAGTTCCTTGGTGTCGGCATGGTAGTACGCGGGAATCTGGTGCCCCCACCAGAGCTGGCGGGAAATGCACCAGTCGTGGAGGTGGTATATCCAGTCCTCGAAGGATTTGTTGAACCGCGAAGGAACGATGTTGAATTCCTTTTTCTCGTACCCCTTGATGACTTTCTTCGCCATTTCCTGGGCGCGGACGAACCACTGGGTGGAAACGATGGTCTCGATCTTCGTCCCGGACCGGGAACAATATCCGACCTTGTGCTTGTACGGCTCGATCTTGAGGAGGTTGCCTTTGGACTTGAGGAGCTCGACGATGTTCTGGCGCGCGGTGGTCGCGGCATCCTGTCCCGCGAAAATCCCGGCGGCTTCGGTCATTTTTCCGTTCTTGTCGATGATGGAATAGTCGAGCTTGAGCCCGTGCCGCTTGCCGAGTTCGAAGTCCGTGGCGTCGTGGGCCGGCGTGATCTTGACGGCTCCGGTTCCGAATTCGCGGTCGATCGTGTCGTCGCCGATGATGGGAATTTCGACGTTGACGATCGGGAGCATGGCTTTGCGCCCTATCATTTTCTTATATCGCTTGTCCTTGGGATGGACGGCTACGGCTTGGTCGGCCAGGAGCGTTTCTGGCCGGGTGGTCGCGATGGTGAACTCGTTGTCGGAACCGGAAACGAAGTACGTGATATAGTACATGAACGCGTCTTCCTCGACGTAATCGACCTCGATATCGGAAATGACGGATTGGATTCCGGGCGAGTAGTTGACCATGTATTCCCCCCGGTAGATCAATCCCTTCCGGTAGAGGTCGATAAAAATATGCTCGACGAGCCTATTTGACTTCTCGTCGAACGTGAAGCGTTCCTTGGTCCAGTCGCAGCTGGATCCCATCTTCATGACCTGTTTGTTGATATTGGACGCGTATTCGTCTTTCCACTTCCAGACTTCTTCCAAGAATTTTTCCCGGCCAAGCCCCACGCGGGTCTTCCCCTGTGAGGCGAGCTGCTTCTCGACCCGGGCCTGGGTCGCGATCCCGGCGTGATCCGTCCCCGGAATCCAAACGGTGCTATCCCCTTTCATCCGGTGGTACCGGGTCATGATATCCTCGAGCGTGAGCGTGAGCGCGTGCCCGATGTGCAGGTTGCCGGTAACGTTCGGAGGCGGAATCGGGATATAAAAAGTATTGCCGGTCCGGGAAGGCGCGGGCTGAAAAAGCCCGAGCTGCATGGTTTTGGCGTATATCCGGTCTTCAAAAGCCTTGGGAAGGTACTGTTTTGCGAATTCCATAAAAAAAGCGGGAAAGATTTCAGAGCGGGAAAATCGCAGGATAATACCGGTCGTACGTCCGAAACTATAGCCCTTAGTAGGGGAAATGCAAGGGAAAAACCCCGGTTTTTACGTATCCCCGGAAACTCAGGATTCGGACCTTTGGAAATAGGCCGAAAAATCCGCATGCCGGTACATTCCCGACATGCCCAGCCAGCGGTTGAACACCGATATGAGCTCGTTCTCTTCGAAATCGAACGGCTCGATGATACCGTAGACTTCGTTCGAGTATTTCTGATTCAAAAGCGCCTTCCGGTACGCGAGATACCCGAGCCTCGACACGTGGGGATTCACGTGGTTTGCGGGCAGGCGGTCGCCGAGGGACGGATGCTCGGAACCGGCCTCGTCATCCCTTGCCGGTCCCGGAAAGGGAAATCACCGCCCCTTCCAATATTCGGAAAAATTCACGATCTCCGAAACTATTTCCCGGATTTCCGCCCGGTACCGGTACGAGGCCCGGATGAGTTTCGGACGTTCGAGGCAGGCGCCCCGGTCGCGCTCTTCTCCCGCGATTTCGAGCAATTCGAGCTTTTCTGAACGGCCGAGCTTATCGAAGCGGTACGGATCGATGCCCTCGATGCGCTGGAACGTCCTGGGAAAATACCGCATGCCGAGCGAGGTATAGCGCAACAATTTTTCCACCGTCCGATCGGCGGAAACCTGAAAAACCCACGCCTCGTCGGAAATGGCCGCGACGTCGGATTCCGATATCGGATAGAGGCTCCCCCGGTTCGATTTCAGGTGGCCGAGTATTTCGCTGGCCCGGTGGTTCGCGTATTCCAAACGTTCGGTAAACTTGCGGATAGCGGCGGAATCCAACGGGAAACCCGTCTCCCGAAGCCGCTTAAAATACCATTCCGCGTCTTCGGAAATGGGCGTGTACAGGCGCCCGAGGACCTCCCCCACCCCTTTGGTGACCACGGTCGGTTCTCGGATTAACGGAAGCTGGTTCATTTGGTTCTATCGATGGGACGGCCCATTTTATACGCTGATGCATCCAAAAGTCAAAAATATCAAGGACGGGCTATAGGCCGAGCGGTCGAGGAGCGGAGATTGCGGTGGGTTACATTCGAAAAAATGAAATGATTTTAAGGCAAAACAACGCGCGATGTTTTCTATTACCCCAGAAATCCCGTCAAAACGATGAAATCCGAAGTCCGTTTCGAGCACCGTAGCGAAGCGTACTGACAAGTACGCCCGCAAGGAGCGGAAAAACGGACGAGGAGATGACGAGTTGCATACGGAAAAAATCTAAAGAAATCCCGTCAAAACGATGAAATCCGAAGTCCGTTTCGAGCACCGTAGCGAGGCGTACTGACAAGTACGCCCGCAAGGAGCGGAGAAATGAACAAGGAGTTCGCATTTTGACGGGATTTCTTTAGAAATCCCAGCTCCCCTTCATGCTGGAGGACTGCGTGTAATTGATGACCGTCGTCTCGAAAAAATTCCCCTTGTCCCCGTTGGTGTCCTGGAGCCGGTCGAGGTGCTTGTACGGGTTCGTAATGGCTTCCGGGTAGATGGGATTCACCCCGATCATCGCCATCCGCTGGTTGCAGAGCCACCTCGTGTACCCGTCGGTCGTCTCGCCGTTGATCCCCATGATTTTGGACCCGAGGATGTGGTTGGACCAGAGGATTTCCTGCTCCACGGCCGTCTTGGTCATTTCTATGAGAACCGCTTCGTTGTAGACTTCCGGGAATTCCCGCTTGATTTCGCGAAGGATATTGGCAAACAGCGTCACGTGCGTGAGCTCGTCCCGCCGGATGTACGCGATCATCCGCCCCGTCGCGGGCATTTTCATCATGTCCACCAGCGTGTCGAAAAACGCGAACCCGTTGTAGAAATAGATCCCTTCGAGCAGGAAGTTCGCCACCAGCGACCGGAACAGATTGGAATCGCTCGGGCTGTCGATGAAATCCTGGTAGATGGAACCGATGTACTTGTTCCGTTCGAGGAGGATACTGTCGGATCTCCAGAAGTAGTAGATTTCGTCCCGTTCCTCGGCGGAAACCACCGATTCGAGAATCGTCGCGTACGCCTGGGAATGGATCGCTTCCTGATACGCCTGGATGGAGATGAGCAGGTTGACTTCCGGCGCGGTCACGAAGTCGGACAGGTGCGGAAGGTTGACCGTCTGGATGGAATCGAGGAATATCAGGAACGAGAGGATTCCCTTGTAGGCCCGCTGCTCCTCCGGCGTGAGCGCGGAGTGGAAGTCGCGCTGGTCATCCTTGAGTCCGGAGACCTTTTCCGGAAGCCAAAAATTCCCGACCATGACCTGATAGAGGGACTTCGCCCACGAGTACTTCACGGCGTTGAGGT
The DNA here is from genome assembly GCA_903908595.1 of uncultured bacterium. GTDB lineage: Bacteria > Patescibacteriota > Gracilibacteria > BD1-5 > UBA2023 > CAIVSN01. Next base: position 14,468 of record CAIVSN010000039.1, on the reverse strand, counting down.
TGAAAAGCCCGGTCGTGGAGCCCTTGATGATCGTCCGGAAATCCAGATCGTCGTTCCCCATGGGATTGAAGAGCGGATTCGCCTGGATGAGCAGATTTTGTTGCAATGGCATGTGGAGATATTAGGGGAAATGGGTACTTAGTCATCCTCATGGACGATCCGGCGCTCCAGGAGAAGCGTGGCGGTGTAGAGGAAAATCGGGATGGCGGTAAGCTGGTAGAAGATGGCGAGGATTTTCCCCAAGTCTTCCTTGGGGGTGAAATCCCCGTATCCGACGGTGGTGATGGTACTGCTCGTAAAGTAGAGCGCGTCCAGATACCTCCAGCCTTCTATCTTGTGGAAACCGAAGGCTCAGAAGAGTATCAGGAAAATCACGAACCCTCACTCTACTTCCAATTTCTGAACGATGGGCAACCGGTGGTAAATTTCGTAAAGCGATTTCTTGATGATTTCTCTGGGCATGTTGCGGTTTCCGGTAGATGAGGTATTTCGGGGTGGCAATTATTTATCCGCTGCAGCTGACGCAGGCTTCCTTGGCCTCGAGGGAAAGCGATCTTACGTAGTATACCGTCTTGATGCCGCTGCCCCATGCCTTGACGTAGTAGTCGGCAAGGTCTTTCGGGGTGACGCGGGACGGATCGATCATCCATTCGAAGCTGATGGACTGGTCCACCCACTTGTAGATGGTCGCGATCATGTCGATAACGTCGTTCATATCCATGTTCACGTACTCCTTGTAGAGCCAGAAATTCTTGGAATCGAGTTTCGGCGCGATGCGGATGGTCGGAGAGGCGAGATTGGTCTCGACGAAGTACTTCTTGTAGATCGGGAGGAGCGCCGCCGTCGTGCCGACGATGCCGGCCGTGGAAGTGTTCGGTGCCGGACCGGTGGTATATCCGAACCGGACGCCATCCTGCTTCATCCGGGCGAAGAGCCCCTTCCAGTCGAGATGATCGAATTGTTTCTCCGTCTCGAACTGATCGGCAGTCCGACCGAGCAGGATTCCCCGGTCATAGTCCGAACCCGGATACAATTCGTAAGTTCCGCGTTCCTTCGCGAGCTCAATGGAAGACTCGTACGTGTAGTACGTATACAGTTCGAAGAGCTCGTTCACGTGCTTGCGGGCTTCCGGGCTGTCGTAGGCATAGCCGTGGGTCGCGAGGTATTCCGCGAGCCCGAGGTAGCCGAGCGCGACCGACCGGTATCGGAGCGCCGTGCGCTCCGCGGCCTTGACCGGGAACTTGTTGAGGATGATGATATTGTCGAGGATCCGCATGACGACGGGAAAAATCTTCTTGATTTCCTCCTCGGTGTTCACCTTCGCGATGTTGATGGAAGAAAGGTTGCAGGTCACGACGTCCCCCGGCTCGTACCGGATGACGATCTTGCCGTCCTCGATGGTCTCCTCGATGAATTTGGTCGCGGAAGTGTTCTGGCAGATTTCGGTACAGAGCTGGGTGGAATACACGTTGCCGGCATGCCGGTTCGGATTGAAGCGGTTCACCGTGTCCCGGAAAAACACGTATGGCATCCCGGTTTCGACCGTGGTTTTAAGAAACGTCTTATAGATATCTTTGGCCTTGACGGTCTTCTTCATAATCAGCCGGGTATCCTTTTCGAGCGTTTCGTAGAAGGCTTCGAATTCCTCGCAGAACGTGTCTTGGAGGGACTTGCCGTATACCGTCTTGATTTCGTACGGATCGAAGAGCGTCCAATCGCCGTCGGCCTGGACCCGCCGCATGAAGATATCCGGTATGGTGATCGCCGGGAATATGTCGAACGCTTTGGCGCGGATGTCGCCGGTTTCGGTCTGGATGTCGAGGAAGTCGTAGATATCCCGGTGCCAGATGTCGAGGGTCACGGATACCGCCCCGAGCCGCTGCCCGAGCTGATTGACCGCTACCGCCGTGTCGTTGATGACCTTGATCCAGGGATTCACGCCTCCCGCTGCCCCACGGATCCCGCGGATGGCAGCGCCCTGGGCCCGGATGTTCCCGAGGTAGACCCCGAGCCCCCCGCCGAATTTGGAAATCTGCGCGATTTCCTCAATGGCGTGGTAGATGCCCCGGAGGTCGTCATCCACGTTGATCTTGAAACAGCTGGAAAGCTGGTGATGATTCGTACGAGGATTGTTGAGCGCCGGAGTCGCGAGCGATATCTTCTGTTGGGAACAGTATTCGTAGACTTTCTTCGCGAATTCGAGCCGCTTCCCTTCCGGTTCCGGAATGGCGTAAAAAAGCGCTACGGAAAGGTAGAGTTCCTGCGGGAGTTCGTGAACGATCTTGTTCGGGTTGAGCAGGTAACGTTTCGCGAGCGAAAGCACGGTCGTATACCCGTAGCCCATATCGGTCCCGATATCGAGCCACTTCCCCGCCTCCCGGATATCCGACTCGGAATAGTAATCGAAAAATTTCTTGTAGTAGAACCCCTTCTCGACGTAGTCCTTGAAAAAAGCGTAGTAACTTTCGGAAGTATAGAGGTCCTTCATTTCCATTTTGCGGTTGATGCAGGCCTGCTTGTAGAGGCTCATCAGGGCAAATTGGCCGGCGACGTGTTCCCAACCGATATTTTCGACGGTAACGAGGTCGATGCAGGTCTTGGTGAGGAGCTTCATGATATCGGAAGTCCTGATATCCTCGACCAGGTTCTTCTTGAACGCTTCCATGAGCGCTTCGAAGGTGCATCGGTCCTCGTGCCCCTTGACCGCGATTGCGAATACCACCCGGATTTTCTCCGGATCGAAAAATTCTTTCTCGCCGTTCGTTTTGGTGACCTTGAGCTTGTTCTTCTCGAATTTCTCGACGAGCTTTTCCTGCTTTTCCACGCGGATTTCCTGTTGGGCCGCCCGATAGAGGATATAGGCCTTCGCGACTTCGTACTTGTTGAACTTCATCAGGTTGCGCTCGACGATATCCTGGATGTCTTCGACCGATGGCAGCCGGTTCACGAAGACTTCCCCGTAGACGTGTTCCAAATCCTTCACGATGAAATCCGTAATGACCGGGATAAACGATTTGTCCGTTTCCCCGACTTCGTCCACAGCTCAGGAAATGGCGGCCTCGATTCTCGTCCGGTCGAAGTCCACGAGCTCTCCGTCTCGTCTTCGCACTTGCGTTAATGGCATAAAAATGGATTAAAATACGTACCGATGCAGGAAATACGAACGAAAATTCATAAAAAAATCGTTTGTTGGAAAACACTACATTTAGTAGTGCATATAATTACTCATACACTACCTATTGTCAAAAGGAAATATCGGGAAATGGGGTCGTGACCGGCGATTTTGGCTTGGGATTGCGAAATAATAATGTTGCCTATACTGGCAAGGATAACTTCATTCCCCATGAACCCCAAACGAATCTTCGGATCAATCTTGAAATGCGCCGTTTTAACCGCGCTGGGCATGGGGATTTTCTGGTGCCAAGCCTCTGCCGATTCCGGCAGCGATGCCACGGTTTCCATTTCGAGCGCTTCGGCTTGAGAGACCGGTTCGAGGGCAGAAATCGAAACGGCCGAAGCTCACCAATCCACCTCTCCCCGGAAGGTTTTCGATCGGTATTGGGGCGAAACCAAAACGAAGTATGGGGAAAACAAAGCAAAATTCCTCAATTGGTATCATGCCAACAACACGAGCGTTCAGATCATCCCCATGCTGATGCGGGTGCGGATAATCGATTTCGTCGTCATGCTCTTGGGAATATTTCTCGCATCCTGGCTGGCCCTGAAATTTTTTTTCTACCGGCACTAAGCCTCTCGGCAAAAATTAGTCGCATCTTTGCCATATAGGTATGAGCTATGGGGCGAGGCGACTCTTACGCAGTGGAGTGAGCTCCGCAAGTATGAGGCAACGATGGCTGATACTTATGCATACGATGGGAAAGCGTAAGGTATTTTTGCTGAGAGGCTAGCTATCGGGAAGCCAAAAAATCGAAATCCAATCTCGGCAAATCTTTCGCGATCGGGCCTTCGAACGAGAAATCCTGTCACCAGAGCGTGAAATCCAAATGCCAGGCATGGAGCCACTGGCGCGTGAGCCCGTGTTTTTCCAAGAATATCTTGTTCGTCGCGGCACGGCCATAGACGGTATCCCCGAGAATGGGATATCCGATGCTCGCGAGGTGCACACGAATCTGATGGGTCCGTCCCGTCAGCAAATCGACCTCGACGAGGGTAAGCCCGTTCCTGACTTCCCGGACGTAGGCGCGGGTTTGCGCCAGTTTGGGATTGAGGGGATCCGTGACCGTCATAATCTTGCGATCGGTCGGATCGCGGCCGATGAAAGACTCGATGTAAATTTCGGGATCCCGGATTTCCCCAATGACGACGGCAAGGTAGCGCTTCGCGATCGTGCGCTTTTCGATTTTTTTCTGGAGCGCCCACATGGCGCGGTCTTCCTTGGCAATGAGGAGGAGCCCGCTCGTATTCTTGTCCAGGCGGTGGACGATGCCCGGGCGTTCGACCCCGTTGATGACCGAAAGGCTTCCGAAATGGTACAGGAGCGCGTTCACGAGCGTGCCGGTATGCCCCTGCTCGCCTGGGACCGGATGCACGTTCATTCCTGCCGGCTTGTTGACGACGGCGAATCCCGGACCGTCATAGACGATTTCGAGCGGGATATCCTCGGCTTCGAATTTTCCGCGGCCGACGCGCCACTCTATCCTGATGTGGTTCTTGTGATAGATTTTCGTGTTCTTCCGGATGGACACTCCGTTTACATAGACGTCGCCCGCATCGATCAGCCTCTGGATGTACGAACGGCTCTTGTCGGAAAAAAGAGCCGACAGGTAGGTGTCGACTCTTCTGGTCTCCCGAGCATCCGACAAGTAGACGGAAAGCTCGGAAATTTTGCTAACTGATAAGGGGGCGGGTGTAATCGAAGAGTTCATTGGCTTTGAAGAAACGTGCGACTTCCACCTTGGCCGTCTCTTCCGAATCGGAAGAGTGGATGAGATTGGTATCGATGGACCTCGCGTAGTCTCCCCGGATCGTACCGGAAACCCACTCGGATTCCGCCGTGAGACCGCACATCTTTCGGACTACGGCAACGGCATCATGACCTTCGATGGCTACGGCCACGATCGGTCCGCAAGTCATAAAGGAAAGAATGGCTGGGTAAAACGGCTTGGAAGTCATGTGAGCGTAGTGTTCATCACAGGTTTCTTTGGACATGGCCATCATTTTGAGGCCGACGATCTTGAGTCCCTTTTGTTCGAAGCGGCCGATGAGCGTACCGATAAGGAATCTTTGGACAGTGTCCGGTTTGAGAAGTACGAGAGTTCTTTGCATATGCGTTTTTATAAAACTAATTGCGCACATGGTAAAAAATCTTTCGGAAAAGGCAAGTTTAAATGCGATATACTTCGGATTTCATCGTTTTGCCGAGATCTCTTTAGAAATTGAACACGTCCACGACCTTCCCGCTGATTTCGATAGAATCCTCCTGCGACAGGACTATAGGCATGTGCGCGGAATCCTTGGAATCCGGAAGCAGGTAGATATTTCCGGCTTCCTGCTTGATCCTCTTGACCGTAGCGGCACCGTTGACGACGCAGAGGTAGGCGGCAAACGGATTGTCCACGGCCTTGATGTTGGAATCCACCAATACGAACGCACCGTCTTCCAAAAATTTTCCGCGTAGGCTGAAATTGTTCATCGAAGTCCCCTGGAGCTTGACGCAAAAATATTTCTTGACGTCGCCGGAAAGCGCGTTCGGGGAAATCAGGAGCTTGCCCATGTCGGACTCGTCCGCGTACATAAGGGGACGACCGGCATTGGCATATCCGAGGATGGGAATGGGAATCGCTATCTGGGAAGCGACGATGCGGTCACCGAGCCGGATGGAACGGTATCCCCTCCCCCTTCGGATAAATCCTTTGCGTTCGAGGTAGTCCAGAAACTGGACTACCGAGTGTTTGCTCTTGGAGCCGAGGATTTCCTGGATTTCCTCAAGCGTCGGAGATTCGCCGTTCTTTTCGATGTAGTCTTTGACGATTTCGAAGACCCGTTGTTGTTTTGGAGTAAGCATAAGTGAGAAGTTACCTGACCAATATATACGAAAATATGTATATGTAAAATCTTTTTATGTATTTTACATACAGAGTATATGTACAATACATGGATTAGTATGTACAATATAGGGCTCATAGGAAAATTTTGGCAGACGAATCCGACTCAGATGGGAACCCTGAACGGACTGGAACCGGAACGGGCTCTTGGGGGAATTCTTCCCGAAGGACTCGAAAAATCGCGTTTCGGTTTGGAATCCAAGGATCAATCCTGATACGACCAGATGTCCAAACATGGATCGGAATCTACTTCAGATACTTCCGCTTGTTCGAATTATGCTCCTCGTTCGTCTTCGCGTAATGGATCGCGCCTTCGGAATCATGCAGATAATAGAGGAAATCCGTTTTCTTCAAAAAGAGCGTCGCGAGCCAGGTCTCGCGAGACGGATTGGAAATCGGGGTCGGCGGCAAACCGGCAATCTTGCGGGTATTGTACGGGCTGTCCGTCGCGAGCCCATCGACTATTTTCGCCGGAGTGCACGCTTTGGAGCCGAGCTGCAATGCGTAGCAGATGGTCGCATCCGCTCCGAGGTTCATCCGGATGGCCAAACGTCCGGACAGGACGCCGGCAACCTCGGCCTTCTGTTCGGGATCGCGTTCCTCCCGCTCCACGATGGAAGCGAGGATCAGCGTGGAATAAAAATTCTTCTGCTGGATTGGCGTGAGCTTGGAATATATCCGGTCCTGGAATACCCCGATGATGGTAAATAGGAATTCCTCGAGATCCGCGCCCTGCCGTATGCGGTGGGTATCGGGATACACGAACCCCTCGAAGGATTTCTTGCCTTCGAGGAACGGGTACTTCTTGACGAGCCGCGGATACTTCGCGGGAACGGCGGAAATCAGTTCCCCGGATTTCATGAAATTCTTCTGGACGAGGAACGCGTCGATGTCGTACAAGCTCCATCCCGGCAGGATCATGAAATTCAGGTCCGTATACGCGGGCGTTTTCAGATCCTTCTCCAACGCCTTCGACAGGGGCATGTCTTCGGAAACCTGGAACGTGCCCGACTTCAGCTCGAAATCCTGGGCGTAGAATTTTTTGTAGGCCCGGAACCTCCAATCGCTGACCCGGATTCCGAGCAGGTCGTTCAACTGGGGAAATAGTGTGCCGTTCGGAACGGAGTACTGACCTTTGGGCACGACGGCCGAACCCACGCTCGTCACCTGGTACCAAACAAATCCGAGCGATGCCAACAGGAGGATAAAAATCAGTTTTTTCATTAGTTTGTAGGAAGCGGCTGAACGGCGTTCGAACCGGAAAAATCAACGCTGCCGGAAGAAGCGGATCCGGCAGAGCCCGATAGGGTCGTGAGGACATCGATCTTGGTCTTGAGGGCATTCGCGGTATCGTACACGTCTTTTGCCTGATTTACCTTGCCGTCAATCTGGTTCTTCGTATCGTTGATCTGGGTCTTCATTTGGTTAGCCGCATCTCGGGCACGCTGGATTTGTTCGGTACTGCCCATCAGGATACCGCCGGTCTGATCGTTCAAATCCTTGATTTCCCCGGTAATGCCATCGACCTTCGTCTTGGAATTCCGGATCATCTGGTTGAATTCGGAGATGCCCAATAGTTTCCCGATTTCGTCGGTTTGCTTCGGAGCCAAAAACACTCCGAGAATATATGAGACGAAGAGGATTACGAGAATGGAAATGACTTTGATTACCATAGGTCCTAGTTAAAAAGATCTTCCACGGAGGCCGTCTGCTTGAGCCGGTTTCTCAGCTGCAGGATATCCTCGTCCTGAATAAGCTTCGCCGAGAGGGGTCCGACTGCCGTTTTCCCCAGTTCGATCATCCGGGAAATCTCCGCTCCGGCTTGGGAAATCCGCTCCAGGTCAAGCGGGCTGTTGATGACGTTGATTTCCGCCTTGATATTGGCAGTGTCATGACAGTGGGAACAGTGTATCTCCATATTTACCCCCCGGCTTCCGGAGTCGACGATAGAAACGTCGCGCTCGCTGATTTTTTCCCCGCACTCCTTGCAATGGTAGTGGGAAATGGTCGCTTCGATGATGCTCTTCATAATCAAGTAATTCATAGTTTGCGGAAGTTATGTCCATATCCTACACGACTTTGGGGGTTTTCTCAAGGTTTATCGTGCAAATTCGCTTGACGTTTTCCTGTCGGGTTTCCGGGGAGAGCATATGGAAATCCGGGAAAAATTCAATGGCGATTTTCAGCGTGTCCGGAATCCCGGGCGGGAGATATGCGGTACGTTGGGCATATGCCCTATCCCTCGGACGAGGAATCGGAAGTCGAAAGGGCGGTCTCGATAGAAGCGTTTCGCCATTGAAATGGGAATCGGGGCTTCGCGAAGGGATGCCGCCGGTTATCTTGGCAATACCGCCGCCGTTTGCGGCGTTCCGCCACAAAGAATATATGGTCAATTGGGGATTCATTTGTAGACGACGTTCACATTTTCCAATACGATATTTTTGGGAACGGATCAAACGATGGTAATTTTCGATAGATCTATCACGGAATCGTTGCCCGCGACTTCGACGATCCTGACTCCTTGGGAAGTCTCCATAATGGTAGCGCCGATGCCCAGGTCGAAAAATTGCGCTTCCGTCATGGTAACGTTATAGCTGCCCGGGGTTCCGCAGGTCGAAGCGGCAGTACTGCCCGAAGGAGGTATCTTGCACTGATTCGAGGCGGCATTCCATTCGTATCATTTTGCGGAATCGCATTTGAACGTACAGGCGCCAGGCGAAGCACTACCGTCGTAAACCCAAGGCCTGCCGGAAGTCGTCGGGGTTCAGCGGTTGAGCACGAATGCGGAAGCTCCGGCAGGATCCGCAGCGCAAGAACCCATTGTCGACGGAGTTCAGGCACCAATTGCCAAAGGGGTTCAGGAACACTTGCAATCGAATCCGGTCGCGCCAGGCGAATAGGTCGTAGTTCAATACGAACAGGTTTCGGCCGCAATCGGAGTATTGACCGCCGCTCCGGTAAAGGCATACCAGGTCCCGCTCGCGCTCGAAGCGGTCAAGCCGGTAATCGACGTTTTGAGATCGACGGCCTGGGACGCGATATCGGATGCCTGGGTAGGACAATGATTGCTTCCGTCAACGTCGATTCAACCGCAACCGAATCACTCGCGACCCGGAGAGGTGCAATAAAAGGGGATGCATTTCGCGCTGCCAACTATGGTACCCACCGGCAAATCGGCACAAGACGGCGGAACTTCGCAATTGGCTCCCGTAAATCCGTTTTTACAAACGAATCCGCAGTCGGCCGCCCCCTTGACCCATGCCTGGCCCGATGACGCCGGAGTTCCGAAAGTCAAAGCGCATCGTCCGGTTGCCTTGCAGGAAGGCTCCGGCAATCGGCAGGCCACGGTCTCGGGAACGACGGGCGGCTTGCACGAATTGGCCCCGCCGGTATCGAATCTCACTTCGAATACCTTGCCCCGGGAATAGATCGTGTCTTTGGAAGGCGACATGACGGAGGGGAAAATCACGTCGCAGGAACGGAGCTGGGAATGGAAATCCGCCGTAACCTGGCACGGGCACGAAGTGCAGGCGGGAGTCCCAAAAATTACACCGGGGCTCGAAGCGCAGGCAAAGTAGCATTTGCCGTTCACTCCGGCAAGCGTGAGGGAATACCCCGGAACGTACGCGGAGGTCGCGACCGGATTCGGCGTGTCCCCATCGTAAGTAGCCACTACCGGACAGCCAAAATTCGATGCAGGCCCAAATACGGACGGGCATTTGTCGGTGGCATTCGGAACGTCGTCATCGTCAAAGTCCGGATTCTCCTCCAAAAACAGCGTAACGGAAGCCGTAGCGGAAATTCACTTGGAATCCGTAACCATGAGCGTTACCGGACGGGATCCTGGAGACAGGAACCGATGGGAAGGATTGAAAAGATTTACGGAAGCGGCGTACGCGCCGTCTCAAAAACTCCAACGGTAGAAGAACGGTCCGACACCACCGGTCAAGGTGCTCGCGAACTGGATATTGGCGGGAACGACGGCATTGAGCCGGCTTGCGCGTATGGAAAGGGAAAGGCCGGTACCGGTCTGGGCCGTCGCCGTGGACGCGAATATGGAAATCGTGGACGTGGAAATCGATACCTTGCGCGTGACCGTATCCGTAACGGTCAGCTTGACGAGCCATTTTCCTTCCTTTCACAGATCGAAATTCCTCTGGCAGGCCCCGGTGGCGGCCTTATGGGAACCGTCTTCCACCCGGGCGAAATCCCAGGCGTACGCGTACGTCGAACCGGTGGATTCCGTCACTCAGAAGAAAGTATACGTCGTGTCTTCGCGATCGGGAAAAGTCGTAACGGGCGCCGTAACGGAACAGGCAATCTCGGAGTCCAAGATTCTCATCCCGGTTGAAAAGTCTCCGGGCAGGGTACTGCCGGTGTTCGCGGGGACGGTCGTGGTGCCCGTGGAAGTGCCGGTCGGATCCGTGGTGGTCGTAGTCGTAGTGGTGCCCGTCGAAGTGCCGGTCGGATCCGTGATGGTAGTCGTAGTGGTGCCCGTCGAAGTGCCGGTCGGATCCGTGGTAGTGGTGCCCGTACCAGTGGTAGTGGTGGTCGTCGTAGTTCCTGTGGAAGTCACGTTCGTCACCGTGGTACCCGTAGAAGTCGCCGTGGTAATCGTCACCGACCCCGTAGCGGTCGTCAACGGGGTCGTGGTCACGAACGTTCCCGTGGAAGTCGTCAATGTGACGGTCGTGCCCGTGGAAGTCGTGACCGTAACCTTTGTTCCGGCATCGGGACTGGCAATGACCACTACCAAAGTCGCGATGGAAGTGACTCCGTTGGCGTCGGTCACCGTCAATTTGACGGTTTTGGGTCCCGGGCTATCGAAACGGTGATCCGTACCTTGGCTGGTAGAGGTCGAGCCGTCATCGAAATCCCAAAGATACTCATAGGGTCAGGTACCTCCCGCGACGCTGCTCGAAAAATTCATGTCCGCCGGCGCGACGTCATTCAGCCTGCTCGATCGGATCGTTACGGAAAGCCCGCCCGGAGCAAGCGTCGGCTGCGCGGAAGGATCGGCTATCTGAACGGTGGAAACGGCATCGGAAGTTACTCCGGTGACGGTATCGGTCACCGTCAGCCCCACTGTCCAGGTACCGCTGGATTTGAGATTGAAATCTTTGAGGCAGGCTCAGGAAGCCGCGAACTGCTGTCCGGTCTGGATATTGAGAAAATTCCACGAATACGAATAGGTTCATCCGACGGATTCCGTCCTCCCGAAAAAAGTATAGGAGGTGTCTTTGGGATCGGAGAACGTGGTAACCGGAGCGGAAACGGAACACGAGCCATTTGAATCGAGAACCCGGATTTCGGAGGAAATCCCCGGAGAAACTTTGGCGGGAACCACGGGGATGACCGGCTGGACCTCCGTTCCGCCGTCGGTCGTCCGAAGCGCGCACAGGTTGACCCGGAAAATGTTCGCGGCCATGCGGACGAATTCCTTTCTCGTGATATGTTCGTTCGGGCGAATTTTCCCGGCGGCGTCGGGTATGACGATGCCGATGTCTACGGCCTTTTGGGCGTAGCCGTACCAGCCGGTCGGAGTATCGGGCAGCGTCAGCCGCCTCTCGAAATTCTGGCCGTTGATGGTATCGTTCCAAAGTCCCGCCTGACGAAGCAGCACGGCGGCGGCTTCGATGCGGGTAATCTTGTTTTCGGCACAAAACGGGGCCTGCGCGTAGGACTCGCCATTCTGGCACGTGCTTTTGCCATTGGATTCCGTCACGTATCCCTCGACGATTCCCTGCTCCTTCGCATAGGAAACGCAATAAAAATTCCGGTTCTCTTGCTGAAAATCAATAAACGGCGGCTTGGTGTATTTGAGGATGTCATCGAACGTCGGCATAAGGCAATTCTTACACCCTACCCCGACGACGATGGAGACGAAATCGTCGCGGTTCATGAGGGAATCCGGATAAAAACGTCCGTCAGCCGAGTCAGAGATGATGCCCCGCTCGTACAGATTGACCAGATCCTGGTAATAGCCGTCGGTCGGGAGCACGTCCGTAAACGGCAAATCGTAGGCAAAAGCAGCCCCAGCAAACGAGAAGGCGGCGGCGAGGCAGGCGAAAAATTTCAGAAGCGATCGTTTCATAATCCAAGTATAGCCTTTCTTGAAAAAAAAGGCAAAAGTATAACGGGAATATTTTGCAAAATGCGAACTTCTCGCCAATTTTTCTGCTCCTCGCTCTCCGTGGCGCTGCCACGGTTCGCTACGGTGCTCAAAATAGGCATCGAATTTCATCATTTTTCAAAATATTCCGGAACCCTGATTATCCGAGCGTATATTCCACGAAATCCCCCAGCCCGATTTCGGATTTCGGTTTCCGTATTACCTTGTACGGAACCTCGTCGTATTCGTCGATTTCCGGGGCCTGGATTTCTCGCCGGACGATGACGGTCTTGCTCTCGGCCTGCATGACGTATCCGGAAAAAGTCTTTCCCTTGGCGGACTTGGCATGCGACTGATACACCCCGTCGAGGATTTTCCCGAGCTTCTTGATGCGGGTCCGGGCCTGGACGTCGTTGACCTTGCCGTCGAGTCTGGAGCTCGCCGCGAGCGGCTCGTCGTGGTACTGGAAAATCCCGACGCTCTCGAACTTTTCGCGCTCCACGAACGCGCAAAGCTCGTCGAAATCGGCCGCGGTCTCGCCGGGGAAACCGATAATGAACGCCGTCCGGACGAACGATCCCGGAAAATTGGCTCGGATGTACCCGAGCAGCCGGCCGATGTGCGCCTGGTCGTAGAACCGGCCCATCCGCTTGAGGACGTTCGCGCTGTAATGTTGGAACGGGATATCGAAGTACGGGATGAGCTTTTTCAGCTTCGCGAGCCGTTCCAAATGCGCGAACGTCAGCGTGTCCGGGTACATATAGAAGAGCCGGTACCGGAAATCGCCGGGAAGCTCGTCGAGCTGCTCCAGGAGTTCGAACAGCCTCGGCTCATCGTAGAGGTCGGTACCGTAACGGGTCGTGTCCTGGCAGATGATTTCGATTTCGCGGATGCCGCTGTCGATCATGACCGCCGCTTCCTTGAGGATATCTTCGATTTCTCGGGACTTCTGGCGGCCGCGGATCTTCGGGATGATGCAGAACGAGCAGTTGTTGTCGCACCCCTCGGCGATTTTGAGGTATTCGTAGCCGAACGGCGCGTGGATATAGGCCCGGATTTCGTCTCCCTTCCACACGAAGGCCTTCTTGCCGATTTGAGAACCGCCGATAGACGAAAGATATTCCCGGAGTTTGCCCTCCTTGAGGTCCCCGAGTCCGGAACGGAGTTTGGAAATGGCGGTCGTATTTACTTTGAGAGTTTCGCCGAGGAGCATTTTTTCTATGGACGCATAGTCCGTGAACGGGAGGACGGCGTACAGGTTTTTGAGGCTCGACAGGAACGCGTCGTCCTTGACGGAGACGTAGCACCCCATGAGCACGACCTTCTTGCCGAGACCGTCGAAATACCGGAGCGTCTCTTCGGATTCCTCGCGGGCGGTCGAGAGGAACCCGCACGTGTTCACGAGGACGAATTCGGCATCCGGATGCTCTGGGGTATCGAAGTACCGGATGTCGGCCCGGTCGGAAAACTTGAGGATCTGGCCGATCGCGAATTCGAGGTCGACGAGGTTCTTGGAACAGCCGAGATTGACGGAAGAGAAGTGGAAGTTCATGGGGAAAATGGAAACGCGGGAATTATAGGGAAACGGGGCGGAATGGGAAATAAAAGAATGAAATACCCCGCAACTGACAGAGTACTTTTTGTACATGAGTGGAAATATCCTAGGCAACGGGTACGGAAAAAATATTTTGCCCACAGGATTCCCTTTGGAAAAATTCCGCCAGAAGTTCCTGTTGACTCGAACCGAAAGTATATTAGACTATCGACAATTAACCAACTATTCATGGCCAACTCCAAAAAACCTTCCATCATTCCGAAGCTCAAAGGTTTCACCCTCGTCGAGCTCATAGTCGTAATAACTATCCTCGCCATCCTCGGTACGATAGGCTTCCTCGCGATAGGGGGCTATTCGTCCCGCGCCCGGGATTCCGCCCGCATCGGGGACCTCGCGCAGGTCTCCAAGTCGCTGGACCTTTCCATGGTCGTCTCAAGCTCGTACCCGCTGCCGGACGGCTCGTTCGCCGTGACCTATTCGGGAGGCGCGGTCTGGCACCAGGGGACGGTCGGAGCGCTCGTCATGCAGTACTTCAAGGGGTCGATCGCCGGAGGCGGGATCAACGAGAAGCCGCTGGACCCGCTGAAGAATACCGAGTACGGGTATTCTTCCCTTGCGGAAGGGAAAGCCTACCAATTGAAGGCGGAGTACGAGGGCGACCTCGCGCAGAACGCCGCGGATGCCGGCTTCCTCGCGGGCACCGCCTACGCCGAGGCCGGGAACCCTTCCGTGGCCT
>CAIVSN010000038.1 GCA_903908595.1 uncultured bacterium | reverse complement strand
TTCGAACGAGCGATTCCATTGATTGTTTATCCATGCGGACATGGTATCCATAATCATAAATATCACAAATTATTTATTTACAAGCCCTAAGCTCCCGAAAGAAGAAAAGTGCAATCTATTCCGGATCCGTAACTATAAAATACCGAAAACCAAATTCGCTGAGGTATATTTTCCATTTTGCCACGAGTAAGTATACTATGCGGAAATATCCAAATACCCCCGGCCAATGACCATCAGCCAAGAGATAGAATCCAAAATCGACATCGTCGAACTCGTCCAAAGGTACGTTCCCCTCAAGAAAGCGGGGTCATTATATAAGGCGTGCTGCCCGTTCCACAGCGAGAAAACGCCATCGTTCATGGTTTCCGCCACCAAAAATATCGCGTACTGCTATGGCTGCCACAAAGGCGGAGGACCGATCAAATTCCTGATGGAAATCGAGAAACTCGAATTCCGGGAAGCCATGCAAATGCTTGCCAAGGAAGCCGGAGTGGAACTCAAAACCGACTTTTACAAGGAACGCGGTTCCAACCAGACCGATATTTTCGAAGCCTACAAAATCGCGGCGAACTGGTACCATGAGGAACTCTACAAGAACGAAAACAGCGAAAAGCTCGCCTACGCCAAACGCCGGGGCCTTACCGAAGAGACGCTCAAAGCCTTCCAGATAGGCTATTCCGGGGATTCCCGCGGCCTCTGGGCCCAGCTCAAATGACGCGGGATGTCGGACAAGGACATTCTGGATTCCGGGATTTTCGTCAGCCCGCACCGGGACAAATTTTTCGGGCGGATCGTCTTCCCCATCGCGAATTTCACGGGGCACACAGTGGGATTCACCGGTCGGATCACCGATGCGGGAGAGCCGAAGTACCTCAATTCCCCCGCGAGCCGTATTTTTAACAAATCGGAAATCCTCTACGGGCTCCATCTCGCCAAGTCTAGCATCGTCAAGCTCGGGTACGTCATCGTCGTCGAAGGGCAGATGGATACCGTCAAACTCCACCAGGCGGGATTTTCCAATGCGGTGGGAATCAGCGGTACGGCGCTTACCAAAGAGCACATCCACCTGCTCCGGCGGCTCACGACCAAGATTTTCCTCTGTCTCGACATGGACAAGGCCGGGGTCAACGCCACCTTCTCCAGCCTCGATTCCCTGCTCAACGAGGAAGTGGACTGCAAAGTCATCCGGGTTGACGGCGGAAAAGATCCCGACGAATTTATCGAAGGCGGGGGCGATTTCGCGACCCTGATCGCAAAATCCATCACTCCCGTGCAATTTTTCATCGACGCGGGCAAAAGCCGGTTCGATTTCGAATCGGTGGTCGGCAAGACCCAGGTGCTTCGCGAAACCCTCAAATACGTCCGGAGAATGTCGAACCGGATCGAGATCGACATGTCGGTCAAATACCTCGCGCGTTCCTTGGATATCAGCGAAAGCGTCATCTACGAAGAGCTCAAATGAGTCAAGCTCCCCGTCCGGAAAACAGAAGAATCTAGGAAGTCCGGACTCGATTTCTGACAGACCGTCGTCGGCTATTGTAGCGCCTATTGATTTTACGACTTGTTTTTGTCGTCGATTGACTATACTAGTGAGCACTTTGAAGGAATTCCTTCCTACGATTTCATCCGTTCAGAGATTCTTGCCCATTTGGGTCAATCGGAAACGTCCGATCCCGACACCATAAAAGCTCTGGAACTTCAGGTGGAAGCGGAAAATGAATGAGCTCAAAGGGAAACGATACTTTTAAAATTTTCTGAACTCGTGAAACGGGCCCAAAAACTCATGTTCGAACATGAGAAACAAGCCCTCGCCTCAAGCATGGATCAGAACTCTCTCGAGTATATGCAAGCACACCTGGGTTTGATTTCCAAAGGAAAAAAACTTGGGATTATTTAGCGTAACACTTTCCTTATGGCAAAGAAACATGAAAAAAAGAAATCCGGCGATGTCGAAGAAGTAAATCTGGACGACATCGAGCTTCCCGAAGACCTTTTGGACGACCAACTGGCCGATATCCCGGCCGAAGCCCATTTTGAAGAATATATCGAGAAATCGGCAAAGGGGGAAATACTGGAAGACGAATTGAAGCCTAAAAAAGGCGTCGTGAAGGACTTCGAAGATTTCGACGAGGACGATTTCGTGGCAATCCCCTTGGAAGAAGGACCGGAAGTCGACGACGATTTCATCCTGGATCCGACGGACGAGGAGCTGGAGGACGGGGAAAATTCCAAAAAACGGACCCGCGGTCTCGGAAGGCTCCCCGTGGAACGAGCCCAAGACCGTCGAAGGCTCGGAAAGGGCCTCCAGAAATTCATCGACGTCAGCATTCCCGCAGAAATTCTCGATGGCCTCTCCGAAGAGATGCGACTGCTTTTTAAAAAATGAAAGAAGGAAGGGAAAATCACCCACGACGAACTCGCGAACACCCTCCCGAACGTCGAGGAAAACCTCGATCTCGTCGACGAAATCTATTCCCGGCTGATGCGGCTCAATATCGAAATCGTGGACACGATGGGCAAGGAAGTCCTCCTCAAGGCTTCCAGCGAAGAAAAAGCGGCGGAAATCGACCTCTCCGAGATTTCGGACGATTCCATCCGGATGTACCTCAACGAAATCGGACGGTTCTCGCTCATCGACGCGGAAGAGGAAGTCCGGCTCGGTCGGCTCATCAAGAAGGGCGATCAGGGCGCGCGCCGGAAACTCGCGGAAGCCAATCTCCGGCTCGTGGTTTCGATCGCGAAGAAATACATGGGGCGGGGGCTCGGGCTCCTCGACCTCATCCAGGAAGGCAACGTCGGACTCTTCCGCGCGGTCGACAAATTCGATCCGGAAAAGGGATTCAAATTCTCGACCTACGCTACTTGGTGGATCCGGCAGGGAGTCACCCGCGCGATCGCGGACCAGGCGCGGACGATCCGGGTACCGGTGCACATGGTGGAAACCATCAACCGGTTCACCCATACGTTCCGTCGGCTGACGCAGGAACTCGCCCGGGAACCGCTCATGGAAGAACTCGCGCTCGAACTCGACATGGACATCCGGAAGGTCCGCCAGATCATGCGGATTTCCCAGGACATCCTGTCGCTCGACTCCCCCGTCGGCGGCGAAGAGGACACGACGCTCGGAGACTTCGTGGAGGACGACAAATACCTGACGCCCGACAAGAACGCCAACCTCGTGCTCCTCAAGGAAAACCTCTACCAGATGCTCGATTTCCTCACGCCCCGCGAACGCAAAATCATCATCATGCGGTTCGGGCTCGACGGCGGGGAAATCCACACGCTCGAAGAAGTCGGCAAGGAATTCGGGGTAACCCGGGAACGCGTCCGGCAGATCGAGGCGAAAACCCTCGAAAAGCTCCGGAGCCATCCGAGCGCGGACAAGATCAAGCACTTCAACTAACCGGAATATGCACTTGTTCGACATTAACGTCTGACCCCTCTTGAACTCGCATTCGGGAGAGCGTATCGACTACCGTTTCGAAGACGAAGTCGCGGATTCTTGCTGGGAAGATCTCATGATCGAAGGTCCGCTCGTTTTCGAGGTGGAGCTCATCGCGGTGGACGGCGGCGTGGATACGATCATACGGAATCTTTCCTGCGTCGCGATTTACGAAGGCCATTCGTACGAGGTAGAGATCCGGGAAGTGGAACGGACGTTCGTGAAAGAATACTCCGAATCGCTGCCGGACGACATCAATCCCATCAATTTGAAATGAGGAAAAATCAATCTGGGGAAGGTGTTGCGGGAGGAGATATTGATGCAGGTGTTGTAGTGGCGCTAGGCTTACGAAAACATAACTTTACGAACCATTCGTAAAGTTATGTTTTCGTAAGTGCCTTTTGAAGAGATCCCTACAAAATGAAGAAATTCAAAGTTCATTTTGAGTACTGGAGCTCGGTGAACGAAGAGCGGAGAAATGAACGTGAAGTTCTCATTTTGCAGGATTCTGCTCCAAAGGCATTCAGCCGGAGGATCCATTCCAAAAACCAAATGAACGCTTCAGAAATTTTCAAATCTTAACGGACGCAACGGACAAGAAGCGGACTGGTCTTAGCTGCAGTGTACACATAGCCGATGGCGAAGTCCACGACCCACCCTGGGCCCGCATATGCCGTGTAGGGAGTAGAAGCCCAGTAGTAGGACGACACCGTCGTAAAATAGGCGGTATCTATAGATGGATTACTGCGAGAAAAATCAACGATACTATTGAGTTCTTTGATCGTTGGCAGCCTCCACCCGCTATATCAGCCCGTTGTCAGAGGGGAACAATACGATGATGCAGCAGACCAGGTCATAGAAGAAGACGATGAAGCGGATTGCCACATGAGGCCAGTCACGCTATCAAGTACCACTCATCCTCCTGGGGCGGTAAATCGAGTTTGCCCGGCACTGGCAGTTCCAACGTTATGGGTTGCATCAAGAAATCATGCGGGGGTCCCCTGCCAGGGAAGCTTAGGGGATTTGGCTCCGTTAAAAGCGAAGAGTACGCCCATGGAAACCAGGAAGAACGCAAATGCTGCCAAGGATATTTTATAAATGGTTTTCATAAGGAGAATGGGTAGATATTAAGAGATTACTGACAAGCGAAAATTATTTCGGTACGGGCGGTATTCGGAGTGTCTTCCTGAAGTGAGAACATATGGCTCTTTGCATTAACGAAATCAAGTGGCAAGAAGTTCTAGCTGCTTCGCCAAGCTTGTATCTTATTGCGAATGCGATAGATTGGAGAGTGGGAAAACCTTGCATATCGAATGCGTTGATGCAATCAAATGACCGAATATTAGCGAACGCAACGTACATGATAATATCAAGCAGAGGTCTTAGCGGTACTGCTCGAGGTGCCATCGTTGAAGTTCATGATCCATGCGGAGTTCGTATTGGAGTTATAGGTCGTGGAGGTCCAATGAAAGAACGATTGTGATGCAAAAAAAGCCGTGTTTATAAATGGACCCCAAGATTTGGAATAATCTATGATGCTTTGAAGTTCCGTATAATCCGGAAGTCTCCAAGACCCCGGAGTCTGACCCAAAATATTGAGAGATGCGCATTGGCTTTTGGCAGTGGCCCAAGTATAAGTCGTTGCCGATGCCACTGGGTACTGAGATTCCCACTCGAGCCCCGTTAGATTGTCTTTGACGATCTTGGAGTCCGTCCCTGCAACGAAGGAAAATCGTGTATTCCCACTGGCACCATCTGGGATATAAGTAGTAGTTGAACCATCTACATTGACAAGAAGGTTGACTACCAGTGATGTATTGGTCGCGGAATCAGTTGTCGTACCCGTTACTTTCACATCGAGCTGATTGCTCGCGATGGCGGTGCCGATGCTTTTTACAGTGTCGGCTCCAGTCGCGGAAAGGAGGTTAGCGATGTTCGACACGTTCGCGATATCGGGAGTGGATGCATACGCAGCTTTGAGCGAGGTAGCAAGCGCGGCGAACTCCGTGCCACCGGCGGGGAGTGCGGTTCCGGAGAAGACGACTCCGCTGTTCGCTTGGGCGATCGGATTGTACGCCGTTGCGTTCACGAGGGACCGGCTATTGAAGAGGAGGGTGCCGGAGAGGACGCCGCCTTCGATTTTTCCGGACCCACCGTTCGTGATGATGCTCGGGATGGCGAGGACGTAATAGAAACCACCAGTGAGTGTTTTCGCGACGAGTCATCCGTAGTTCCCACGGATATAGGCGATGGAGGGGTTACCGACTTCGGCGAATGCTGCTTGGCGGAATGAATTGCTGTCGAACGCCGCCGAGGAGAGATCCCCTTCATAATCCGCCTTGAGCTGGTAGGCCTTCCCGAAAGCGAGCGAGGAGTATGTGTATTCGGAATTCTTGAGGGGGTCGGTGGGCTTGGAATCGATGCCTCCCCCGGGAATGGTTCACTTGAAGAACTGCATGACGTTGCTTCCTACGGTTCATTGGTTCCAAACGGCCCCTCCAGAGTAGGTAACGGCGAAAGCGTTGTCGGGCGCTGGATAGCTACCGGCCGCGACCATGGAAATATCGAGGGATTTGGCGACTTGGGCGATATCCCCTACGCGTGCGGAATCTCGGGCGCGAGAGGAGTATCCCCCAATGGAGAGAAACCCTATGGCACCAAGAATAGCGAGGATTGTAATGACAACGATTAGTTCAACGAGAGTAAAGCCTTTGAATTTCCTGGAGGCTGAAGTTTTTTTGGAGTTGGCCATATGTTTCATTGGTAAAGATATTGGAGCCAAGCGATAGCATCGTATATGATTCGGGGGGGGAGTCAAAAGATAATTCGGGAGGTTCCGTAGCAGGTAGAATACATTTTGTGCATCGCTGGAAACTCCACCGATGCACAAAAGAGATATCTTCAAAGAAAAAATGGACAAGGATACGAATCGTTCCAACCCGACTATCCGGAATGGGAAGCAAGCGGGTACCACGCAGGCCGGAAATACCTCAAAAGCTAATCATTTATCGCTCCGAACACCCCTCTCACCACCTCCGCCATCCTCTCATAATCGAGCGTATCGGGCGTATCGGTTTTCTCGTGGTAATTCTTGTTCCGAAAAAACGACGTATCGGTCACCATGACCGCCGGATAGTCGAAAACCCAATAGTTCCGATGGTCGGAAAGGCCGATTCCGAAAGCCTTCTGGGGAGCGTTCATCGAACGGACGTCGATGTTCGACGATCGAATCATTTTCGATTTTATGTCGCGCACGAGTCCCAAGGAAGAGAATCCCGACACCACCGCGATGAAATTCCCGGCGTTCGGATAGAAAATCCCAAGGAAACCCGCCGGGAAATCCTGCGAATCGGGACGATCGGTGAAATATCCGATCATTTCCATCGATATCATGAACTTGACCTTGGAATTCTTGTCCCTGAGGCTTTTCGCGTGCACGTAGCTCCCCATGTGCTCGGTATCGAAATACGGCGGTTCTTCCAAACTGTACGCCACGAGTTCGATATCGTTCGATGGGGATTTTGTCGAATGTTTCAGCATTCTCGAAAGCTCCAGGATGCCGGCCACCCCGCTCGCGTTGTCATCCGCGCCGGGAAACGGTCACGCCACGTCGTAATGCGCGCCGACGACGATTTTTTCGGGATCGGTTCCGCGGAACCTGCAGACGACGTTCTGGTACGGATCGCCTTCGACGACGTAATCCTGGTATTCGACTTCGTCGCAATTGGGTCCGAACTGCGACCGTATATAGTTCGCGGATTCGCCCAAAGCGGCCAATTCCCGGTGATTCCGGGCAGGTTTCGAGTTCGCCAGGAATTCAACGTCGGCTCTGAGTCGCACGGAATCTGCCTTAGCTTCGGAGTTCGAGGAATTCCCCTCGACGAAGAACGTCGGATTGACCAAGCAGTAGAGGAAAACTGCCACCATGGAAAAAAATGTGGCATACAGGATGAATCGCCGCCGTATCATGAGTGAGTCAGGATGAAGAATACCTATGGCATTATGCCGGAAGAAGTTCAATTGTACAATTCGGATGAATACCGCAAAAATCCGGTATTCCAAAAGAATGGAGTAGGGACAACATGGGTTTCCCATGAAAAACCCGGATACTACTTGCCGTTCGGATTCGGCCGTTTTTCCGCAAACAGCTCCAAACAGGCATCAACGACGGCCGGATCGTACCGGGTACCTCTGAATTTGCGAATTTCATCCATGGCGGCTTCTATTCCGAGCGAAGCGCGGTACGGTCGGTGGCTCGACATGGCATCGACCACGTCTGCCACGGACAGGATCCTGGTCTCGGGAGATATCTGATCGCCTTTGAGCCCGTGGGGATAGCCGGATCCGTCGAGCCGCTCATGGTGCTCCAATACTCCCCGTTTCACGATCTCGGACAGGCCGGAATTCAGGAGGGCATCGAATCCCGATTGGACGTGATCCCGCACGAGGTCGAATTCGGAATTTTTGAGTTTCGAAGGCTTGGCGAGGATTTCCGCGGCAACGGAAATTTTTCCGATATCGTGGATGAGCGCAGCCATGCGGAGCTCGGTAATACGGTCTTTCGGCAAGCCCATGCGTTCGGCGATTTTTTCCGAGAGTACGGAAACCTTTCTCTGGTGGTCGGCAGTATAGGGGTCGCGCATATCGACGATCTGGGATATGACGTCGATGGTTCCGAGCAGGCTTCCCTGGAGTTCTTGCAAGGTCTTTTCGAGATGGTCTTCCGTTTTTTTGCGATCGGTGACGTCATGTATGGTCCCCATAAGGCATACTCCATTGCCCATCGAATCGAATTCCATTTGCCCCAGCCCCAGAATCCATCTGATCTCACCGGTTTTCTGATGGATGATGCGATATTCTTTGTCAAAAGCCCGACGTTGTTCGATAACTTCATCCCGGAGGTATTTTTGCATCATGTCGCGGTCCTCGGGATGGATGATTTCGAGCCAACCGTCCACGCTGCGCACGAAATCCTTGTCAATTCCGAATATCTTGTCCAAAACGTCCGAAGATTCCCAGCACGATTTGGAAAATACGGTCTTGTACGAACCCACGTTGGCGGCGCGTTGAGACTCCTGGAAGAAAAACCGGCTTTCCTCCAGTGCGGCTTCGGTATGTTTCCGCTTGGTAATTTCCCTCGAAATAAGGATAAACCGACCCGAATCCGTTTCGGTTTTTCCCATGAAAGATACGGAAAGCTCGAACCAGCGAAGTCACTGTTCGTACTCAAGCGAATACTGCTTGCCTATCGACGTACCGAGTTCTTTGGCTTCCAGTACGGCCGAATAACAGGCGTGCGAAGCATTCTCGGGCAAGAATTCTTCGAAAGTCTTCCCCAGGAAAAATTCCGGAGGCGAGAGGAACAGTTGGACGTTCTTGGTATAGAAATTCAGGACTCGACCTTCGGAATCGACTTCGAAAAGAAAATCCGGGATAGCATTGAGCATGCCATTGAATCGCTCATTCTCCGCCTTGATTTCCGCCTCGAGCCTCTTCCGCTCCGTAAGGTCGCGGATAAAGCCGATAAATTGGCCACCGTTAATGCTTTCGAAGGTCGTGCTCACTTCGACCGGCCAAAAGGTCCCGTCTTTCCTGCGGTGTACGGATTCGAACAGTTCGCTGCCGTTCTCGATGATCCTCCGGGTCCTTTCGGCCGAAACGGCAGATATCTGGAAGGCGTCCAATGCCGATATTTCCATGCCGATGAGTTCTTCCATGCCGTATCCGGACTTTTTGGCATACATGGTATTCGCCTCTTCGATTTTTCCTACCCGGTTCACTCTCAGGAATCCGTCCTGCGTCGTATTGATGATATGCATTAGGGTAGTATGGCTGTCGCGAAGCGCCTTTTTCAGATTGGCGGCTTCGATCGGTCATATGAAATCTGCCAGTACGACCCTTGAGCCCCGACGTTTCGCGTCTTCCCGTTCATAATCCTCGCGGGGGATGGCCATATCGAATTCGGAAAGCGATTCGAAGGCTTTTTTAGGCTGTTCGGTTTCAAGGGCTACCGGACGGTTCGACGACATACTCGGAAAAATGAAATTTTCTATCGTAATAGTCGTTTTTTACGTTCTGTCAAGGATGAGAAAGTCCAAAATCGGAAGATATGCCGAACCATTTCGTTGTATTGGGAAAAAAATATGATACAATGCCAGTGAAATACCTACTCCAATGCTATCAGCCATGAAACTCGAAAACCGGCAGTGCCCGCTATGCAAAATCGCATTTTTGCGTATCCCGATGGGCGACCAAGACATAGAAGTATGCGAATCCTGCCATGGGACGTTTTTCGAATTCGACGAAATGGCCGCGGTATTGAGCGTTCCTTCATGAGAAATTTTCAAAGCAATCGCGTATGGCGACGGAAGGGCGGACCGGCAAGGATCGATCGGATGCCCGAAATGCGGGGCAGAAATGTCGGAAAAAGAATACGCCCTTTCGAAAATCCACATCGACCGCTGCGAAAGCTGCATGAGCGTGTTTCTCGACAGCGGGGAGCACGATGCCATCAACCGCTACCTCACGAGCCTGGACTCCCCGGACGTGGCCGCGGCCGAAGAAGAAGCATTCGAAAACGATTACCGGAAAAAACTCGTGGAAATGGCCATGAAATTCAAAACGGAAATATTGGATCGGCAAGACTATACCTAAGCGAATTATCCCCTTCGGAACAAACTCGAAAATACCGTTCGGAATTCTCAAATCACCCCGAAAGTTCAGGATTTGAAACCTTCTACGAAGGCATGGGAGAGCAATCTTACCGAAGTCCGATCCAGCTTGTCCGGCTCCGAAGCGCTACCCCGGAGTTTCGCCGCGATCAGATCCTCCGCGTTCCGGTCGATTTGGATTGGAAAATCCGACGTGTCCATCGCGTCGAAAACGTCTTTGGAAATCCCCAGTTGGTCCATGGATACGCCCGCGAGCTTCGTCGGATCGATGAAAGTCACGTCCACTCCCCCGTCCCGGCCGTACCCGTAGATTTTCATGTAGCAGTGGTTGTATCCGTTCCCGATGTTGTGGGAATCGTATCCGATTGTGATATTCCGGAATTTTTCGGGATATTTCAGCTTGAAATAGTTGTTGAGGATATGAATGCTCATCCCAGTGTAATCCGAGCATTTCCCGCTCAGCGAACTCGGGGAAAAGCCCGAAAGCACCCTTTCCGCCATGGCATCGAGATCCTGGTAATCCTCGATAAGGTACCGCGCGAGAAACGTGGAAAATGCAATCAGTTCTTCCGTATCGTACTCGCCGATATCCTTCGCGCGGTTCGATATCCAGGTTTTTTGCATTTTGGGATCGAGGAGGATTTTTTGGACGAGCAAATCGACCAAGATGACGAACTGCTCCGGGTTTTGGATCTTGACGAGTCGATCGACATCGGCTTTCGAGACTCATTTGGCGGTATCGAGGAGGATTTTTTCCATGTCGAGAAACAATTCTTCCTCGAGCGCGTCATGGGCCCTGAACGGATTGTCCCGGTCGACGGAGAAATCCTTGTCCGAAGATGCCGCTTTGATTTCCGCAAAAGATGCCCGGTCGGCGGCAAAAAACGAATGCGGGCTTTGGATCCGGATATTCGTAATGGCCTTCAACATGGAAGTCGCCACCACTTTCATGGCGCGGAACGAAGCGGAAGCGTTCTCGCGCGATTCCTCGCCGACTTCCGCTTCGATGAATTTCTGGAACGCGTCGTAATTTTTCAAGAAGGTAAAAATATCCATTTTGATATAGACATCGGTACTGAGATCCGCGCATCCAGCATCGATCAAAGCCTTATTTAGTGCATATCCCAAATCGTCGTAATCGTAATACCCATCAGAAGAACCGGCAGTAAAAATGCACCGGTGCTGGAAACTGAGGATCCCGTTGGAAAGTCGAACTCCCGCCCCGCTCAAAAAATTGTCAGCGAGGTATTCGAAATCCAAATCCAGCGGGAACGAACCGATTCATTTGGTCAGCTTCGCAAAATAGAGTTCCGGCCGTTTCGCGAAATCCCCAATGGAAATCACCCGGGAAAGATAGGAAAAATCCGTGCGGTTCCCCAATGGCTGAAAGCGGTATTTTCCCTGGATTTCGATCGCTCTGGAGACGATGTCGGGATTGCTGAACTTGTTGCCTTCCGAATCGATGACAGCGGATTTGCCAATCAGCGCCGACAGGTTTCATTTCACCGACCGGGTGAGTTTGGCGATTTCCAAATCCGCTTTGGAGACGGCGATACCGGGAGTGTCCGGAGATACTTCGGACACGTCGTGGGATGGTGGCAATGGGATGAGGCTGGTCATAT
>CAIVSN010000037.1 GCA_903908595.1 uncultured bacterium | reverse complement strand
TTGCATCTTTTGCCACGTACGTATGAGTTATCAGGCACGGCGACTCGTACGCAGTGGAGCGGGCTCCACAAGTATGAGGCAACGATGGCTGATGCTCATACGTACGTGGCAAAGTGTAACTTATTTTTGCTTAGAGACTTAGTGGAGGGCTGACTTCCCCGACCCCGTTTCCGGGGAAACCAGAGCCTCCTTC
Organism: uncultured bacterium; assembly: GCA_903908595.1. Taxonomy (GTDB): domain Bacteria; phylum Patescibacteriota; class Gracilibacteria; order BD1-5; family UBA2023; genus CAIVSN01. The sequence goes on along the minus strand of CAIVSN010000037.1, from coordinate 8,507 downwards.
GATTTTCTTCTCAAATACCAAAAAATTCCGACGCAAATTAGAATCACGGCCACCGCTCAGATCGATGCCAAGAAAATATTTTCTTTCGATGCCCGCATGATCGCGTTGTTGATCTGCCCGAGGTGGTAGCCGGTCATGCCGAACACGAACGGGATCGGGACGCAGAGAATCGCCGAGTAGAGGGCGTATTTCCGCACCGGGGGATTCAGTTTGCCGATGAGGGTCAATCCTATCGGCTGGACGTACGGGGTGAACTTCACGACGAAAATCGACAGGAACAGGTTCGTTTTCACGAGCCGTTCGAGCTTTTGCAAGAATTCGGAATTCTTTTCGGCGCTTTTGTTCTGGAATTTTTGAAATGCCCGGGAACCGTAGTGGCCGATGCAGAAATACAGCATGTCGCCGCCGATGTCTCCCATCCAACCGAGCAGCAGCACGACCGGGAAGCTGAACCATCCGAGCGAGGCCAGAAATGACGCGATGAACGTGACGATAGGTCATTCGATCACCATAAGCATCAGCATAAGGGCGTATCCTCCCGATTGGAGTTTTTGGATGGTATCGGGATCGAGGTGGGAAGCTAGATCCATTGGCTATCGGGGATGGGCGTTTGGAATTTGATGAACTTTTCGGCGTACGATTGCCAAGTATATCCGGTCACCGACTCGATGCAATCCCGGGAGTCGAGCACGAGCGCTCCGGCGATTCCGGTTTCCAGCTTTTGCGATTCCGGAACGAGGATGCCCGTTTTTCCGGGTTTCACGATGCCCCTCGGCCCGTCGACGTCGTAGGCGACCACGGGAAGGCCGCAGGCCATGGCTTCCAGGTTGACCAGTCCGAGCGTGTCGGTTTTCGACGGAAGCACGAACGCGTCGGCGCTGCGGTAGATTTCGGCCAGTTCTTCCTTGTTTTTGAAACCCAAGAATTTCGCTTCGGGGTATTTTTTCTCGAATTTTTCTTTTTGCGGTCCGTCGCCCACGACGATTTTCGTGCCGCCCGTCCGGATTTCGAGGAAGTCCTCCACGTTTTTTTCTATGGAAATGCGCCCGACGAAGAGCAAAACCGGCCCCGGGAGATCTTGGAAAAATTTCTTCGGGCCCGGAAAAAACACGGAATGGTCGATTCCGAACGGGATGACGTGGATGTGCGCGTATGCGTTCGATTCGAGGTACTTCCGGATGGAGTCGTTGGAAATGAACACCTTGTCCGATCCGTCGTGGATGTATTTGAGAAAGGAGTGCACGTAGGAACTCGGGATGATTTTGCTGTGCAGCCGGATGTATTCCGGGAATTTGGTATGGAACGACGAGGTATACCCGATCCCGAGCTCCTTGCAGACCTTCGCCGCGACGAACCCGATCGGGCCTTCCGTCGCGATGTGAACGTACCGGGGCCGGTATTCGCGGAGCATTTTCCGTATCCGTTTCGGAAGGACCATGGAGAGCAGGATCTCGTTGTAATAGGGCAGGGGAAAATGCCAAAAATCGTCCGGGGAGACGATTTTCAGTCCCATCGAGGCGTCGAGATTCGCGATCAGGTTGTCGATACTGAGTTTCACGCCGTTAATCTGGGTACTGTCGGTGTCGGTAAACACCAGGAGCTTGCTCATCGGGTCGGATATTTGGAAGGTATCTTTGGGAGAGGATATCGGAAATGCCGGAAATGCCTATTTAATTTGCACGGAATTTTCGTTCCCGTTCCGCGGATTGCCGAAATCGGATATTCCGGATTCGTATTTTTCGAATGGATATCTTGGGCTTCGGGCATATACTCGGCATTCGAGAAGTACGTCACCCCAGCATACGCCTCAAATAATTCACCATTCCGAAATGAGCCAAGGGAACGCTTGCCGAAACGAATTGGAGCCACGGCTGATCGTCGACGGGGAAAATGCCCTGAGGGAAATCCTCAGGCGTATTTCCGAAGCCCGGTTCACCATCCGGATCCGGATGTTCATGTGGCGCGACGACGTGGCGGGCAATCTCGTGTTGGACGCGCTCCGGACACGGATCGAAGCCTGTCCGGATATCCGGATTTTCATCGAAAAGGACGCTTTCGGTTCCAGTTTTTACGATTTCCAGAATTTCATCACGTTCGGCCGGCTGGGAGGGGATATTTTTTCTTCCGTTTCCGGCCGGGAATTCCTGAAAAATACCCCAAACGTCCATTTTTCGAAAATCGGTTCCGCCCGGCTGCTCCTCATCAAATACCTGCGGGAAAACGACCACTCCAAGATTTTCCTCTTCGACGAGCTGACGTCCCGGAGCGTGGCGCTGATCGGGGGAATGAACGTCGCGGACGAATACCTGAGCGCCCAGGACGAGACCGCCCCGAACGGCGGGGGATGGCACGACTACATGGTCGAGCTCCGCGGGGAACTCTCGGATGCCATCGTCGCGGGCAAACGCCGGAAAGCCAAGAAATGGATGACGAAACCGCTGCGGTTCGGAGTGGAAATCTTCATGACCGTCAGGAATCGCCGGTCGTTGCGGCAACAGATACTGGCGGAACTCTCTAGGGCGAAGGAATCCATAATCGTCGAACACGGATACCTGACGGATGCCGCCATCCTGAAACGGCTCCGGCGGATGTCCTTTCAGGGAATCGACGTGAAGGTCATCGTACCCGAAAAATCCGACGGGGTCCGGCACGCGAACATGAGGAGCCTATTCCGGCTGCTCCGGCCCCCTTTCCTGAAACGCCGGCACGCGAAGCCCATCGGCGCGTACCTCTATCCCGGCATGATCCACGCCAAAGCCATCCTCATCGACGGGAACGTGGCAATCCTCGGTTCCGCGAACCTGACCTACGGGAGCTTCGATCTCCTGTACGAGACGAGCGCAATTTTCCGGGGGGAATGCGGGGTGGTCGCGGATTTGAAAATCCAACTGGAAAAGGATATCCTCAAGAGCCGGAGCATCACGATCGAAACGATTCCGCCGTACCGAAGATGGCTGGCGTGGTTGCAGGGGATATTCATATAGCGGGAATCCCTTGAGCGTTTTTCCTATCGAAAACATATATCTTGATTTTGGCAAGGAGTGTTCTATGCTTATACCGAAAACATATGATATCCTGTTTCCATGTTCCACACCGATTCTTCCGAAAGCGAAAACCTTTCCTCCCAAGTGCGTACCAATGCGCTTACCAGCTATTTTTTCCTAGGCTTCCTCTACCTGCTCGCGTACCGGAATCCGAATTTCCGCCATCCGTTCATCCGTGCCCACGCCTGGTCGGCGACGAGGATCCATCTCGGCTTCCTGGGATTCCTCGTACTGTATAAGCTGCTGCTGTCCCGATTGCTCGCGTATCCCATTCCCTTGCTGAACGTTTCGTTTTCCCGGGTCGTGTTCACCGCGGTGCTCCTCTACCTTCTGGCGCTCCTGCTCCGAGGGGCGTACTTGGCATACCAAGGGGAAAAATTCAAGGGCTTCGGCCTTTCGTTCGCCACGGATGCCATGCCGGATATCGAAAACGAAAAGGTCGTCGGGGAAGCGAATATTGCCCGCACGCTCCTTTCGTTCCTTCCGGGAATCGGGGTATTCGTGGCGGAAAGGTTCCCTACGCCGCTGACCGCGGTCGGGGCGAGGGTTTCCGGATACGGAACGTCGCTCCTGGTGTTGGAATACATTTTCTTGCGCGGGGACAACCTGTTCATGGTCACGCTGTTTTTCCTGATCGTCCTGATCGTCACGACCGGCGTGTTTTTGGTCGCGGGAAAGTCCGTGGGGTTCCTGGCTCCCGTCCAAATGCTTCCGGGCATCCGGGACATCCAGCTGTATTTCAAGACGGTCCCGTCGTACGTTAAGGACGTGTTCCTCGTGGCCATCGGGCGCAAGGAAGAATTGTCGTTCCTCTTGAAACGGGAAGAAATGCGGGCGCGGACGCTCAGAACCGAAGCCGGGCTCGAAGCGTATTTCACCGAAACCAACCAGGTATTTTCCCCGTATCTCATCTACGTTCCGATATTGAACATTATCTTCATTTACCGGTTTTTCTCCCCGCAAAAAAATCGTTACGCCCTCGCGATCAACCAGGGGATTATCCTGACGCTCCTCGTGGTGATAATCGGGTATTTCACGTATCCCGACACCTCGCTGCTCCTGCTCGTTATCCTTCCGATGATGCTCGGGTTGGCGACGGTAAAGGGAAAGCCGTTCCTTCAAATTCCTATTTTGTACGAAATCAGCAGCTTGGTTTCGTATATCACGTTCGGGATCGTCTCGGGGACGAAGAGCACGCGAGAGAAGTCGAAGGAGGTGCGGGAGGTGAGGCTGAAGGTGGAATAGTATTTCTAACTTTGTCAGCATTTGAATTCTATCGATCCTCAATTCGTGGTTGATTCCATTTGTTCCGCAATTCGTAATCTTTGGCTGAGTCAGCCGGATATTAATTGTTTTGTTCCAGGGGAAACGAGACAGCGTGAACCGAATCTTTCGTTTCATCTTGCAAATGAAATTTGGAAGTTTTTTCCTGGATTCAACTGTGATTTCGATATTACGAAGGCGTATTACGAGAACAATCGCCCGGATATTGTTTTTCACAAGAGATGAAACAATGACTACAACCTTTTGGTAATAGAAGTAAAAAGAAAATCTAATGACAACGCGAGAAGATGAAATTGTACTGATGACGAAACACAAATCCGTAATGAATGGTTCCAATCCTCGCTTAAGTATAAGTATGGTGCCAGTATCGTACTCGATGAAAATAATCACGAATATGGATTCGCTTTGTTTATGAATGGAACAGACGAACCAATCCGGATAGAGAATGGGAAGGTCGTTTTAGGATTACTATCCTAGGTCGCTATTCCAACACCGCCTTGATCCGCCGTACCCCCGAGCTCGAAGATTCTTCCTTCGCGATCTTGAACGTGCCCATCTTCGCGGAATCCTCCACATGGGGGCCTCCGCAGAGCTCTTCGGAATAGACCGTGCCATCGCTTCCGGACATTTTGTAGACCTTGACCACGTCCGGGTATTTTTCCCAGAACGAACCGGAAACCCCGCGGGATTGGGCCGCGGATTTCGCTTCTTCCGCCACGACGACTTTGAGTCCCGATTGAATCGCGCCGTTGACATAATTTTCGACCGCGGCGATTTGCTCGGGAGTCATTTTTTCCGGATGGGTAAAGTCGAACCGGAGGCGTTCTTCGGTGATGTTGGATCCCGCTTGCGCGACGTGCGTGCCGAGGACTTTGCGGAGACCGGCGAGCATGAGGTGGCATGCCGAGTGGAGCGCGGTGGTCTGGTCGGACTGGTCCGCGAGGCCGCCCTTGAACATCCCGGCGGAGGCGGTCCGGGAGAGTTCCTGGTGGGCCTTGAATTTCTCGTCGAAGTCGGCGCGATCCACGGTCATGCCGTATTCCTTCGCGATTTCCTCGGTCATTTCCACGGGGAATCCGTAGGTGTCGAAGAGCGTGAACGCCTTCTGTCCGGAAATCCGGGTGATGGACTGGCCGGTTTTGGCTTCCGCTTCCTTCATTCCCCGGACGATTTTCTCGAATTCGCGGGTTCCGTCGACGAGCGTTTTCCCGAATTTTTCCTCTTCCCTTCGGATTTCGTCCAAGATTTTCTCCCGGTTCACGGCAACGGTCGGATACACGTCCGCGAAGGTCTCAATGACCATTTCCGCGAGCTGTCCGAGAACGGTTCCAGTAACCCCCATCCGCACGAATTCCCGGATAGCCCGCCGGAGGAGCCGCCTCAGGATGTAACCCTGCGCAACGTTTTTCGGAACTACCCCGTCCGCGATCATATGTACCGCCGTCCGCGTATGATCCGCAATGATCCGCGCCCCTCGATCGTCGTATTTGTCGCCCGTGAGTTCGCGGATTTTCGCGAGGTACGGCACGAAAATATCCGTGTCGAAGACGTGCTTGAACCCGTTGAGCGTCGCGGTGACGCGTTCGAGTCCCATTCCGGTGTCGACGCATTGGGAGGGGAGGGGTTTCAGTGCGCCGCCTTCCTGTCGGTCGAATTGCATGAAGACGTTGTTCCAGATTTCCATCCAGTCGTCCGGGTTGGTCGCGCAGTTCCCGTGGGGCTCGCCGTTCCCGACGTAGTAGAAAATCTCGGTATCCGGCCCGCAAGGTCCGGTCGGTCCGGCCGCCCACCAATTGTCCTCCGCGGGGAGGTAGCTGATGCGGTCGTCGGGCATGCCGAGGCTCCGCCAGATGACCGCGCTTTCCTCGTCGCGGGGCGCGTCGGCATTTCCTTCGAATACGGTTACGGTCAGCATGTTCTTGTCGATTCCGAGCCACTCCGGGGACGTGAGGAATTCGTACGACCACGCGATGGATTCCTCCTTGAAGTAATCCCCGAGCGACCAGTTCCCGAGCATTTCGAAAAAGGTGAGGTGCCGGTTGTCGCCCACGTCGTCGATGTCCCCGGTCCGCACGCACTTCTGCACGTCCACGATGCGCTTGCCCATCGGGTGCGGTTCCCCGAGGAGGTACGGCACGAGCGGCTGCATTCCGGCGGTATTGAAGAGCACGGAAGGATCGTTTTCTGGTACCAAGGGCGCCGAAGGGATGATCGCGTGGGATTTGGTTTTGAAAAATTCCAGGTATTTGGTCCGGATTTCGGAGGAGTGGATGTTCATGGTGGTGGACATGGTTAAAAACGAGGGGTATTGTATGGAAAAGGCGGGGGAGTTCAAGGGGGATGGAAAAGAGCCTGATTAAATTACCTGATTATTGTATATTAAGATCACTATAGCTTATTTTCTCATTTTGAATTCAAAAAATTGATAAAATCAAAATGTTTTCATATCTCACAAAAGTTAGAGGTATCCACGTAGTACTTTTTATATTTTGTTGTTTCAATTTTTTTTTAAATGATCAATAATTTTTTTAAAAATATCTTCGTTTGTATTTTCTATGATGAGTAATTCGTTGAATTCACTCCTGCTTCAAATCTTAACCTAAAAATTTCACGAATACTTTAAAAACGGCATAAAATACGTAAAATACGGCTGAAAAACAAACACCCAGCGGGTGCGTATAATACTAACTTTATGCCACGATGAATGCTATCCAAAAAATGCAGTTTAACAAGAAGATACGCTTGGATTTTTCCGGATGAGAAGTGACCGGAAATGCCGGAATGCTCGTGTTTCGGGAGTTCGCCGAGAAGATGAACCTGAGCGCCCTGCTTGAAAAATACCTTCCCGATAGGCGAAAAGGGGATTTTCTCCACACGAAACCCGAGATGATAGAACAGATGCTTATGAGGATAGTATCCGGGATGTCGAGCAACAACAACTACGTCTACCAGAAGGCGGATCCCGTTTTCATGGAAATCCACGGGCGGAAAATAGCCTCGAGCGCGACCTGTTCCAGGCTCGAGAGCACGTTCGATTTGTCCGACGTGGAAGCCCTGAAGAAAGTCCAGAGGGCTTTGGAATCGTACAATCTCCGGGTCACCGATCCGACCGGAATCATCATAGACCTGGACACCACGTACGATCCCGCGAGCGAGAACATCGAGTACTCGAGATTCAACGGGCACTACGGGGAGAACGGGTATTCTCCCCTCCTCGCTTTCAACGGGCTGAACGGGGATTTCCTCAAGTGAAACCTGCGGCCCGGGAATTACCACTGTTCGACCTTCGCGGACGCCTTCCTGGAAGACCTCGTCAGGTTCTACCAAGAAAACGGGATACGGGATATCGCCGTGAGGGGAGACAGCGCTTTCGGCGTGCCGGAACTCTACGCGCTGATGGAAGCGAGGCAGGTGGAATATTTCATCAAGCTCAAGTCGAACGCCCGTTTGCAGAAAATGGTTTCCGGGATGGGGAAGCGGTGAGTTTCCCAATTCGCGGAGCTCAGGTACCGGGCGAAGTCATGGGACGCCGAGAGGCGGGTGGTCGCCTGTATCGACTGGGTGCAGAACCGGAAACAACAGGAACTGCTTCCCGTGTACTCGTTCGTCGTCACCAACGATGCCGCCCTCTCGGCCGAAGAGGTCTTCTCCATGTACAATGGCCGGGCTACCATGGAGAAATCCATAGAAGAAGCGAAAAACGGGTTCGAATCGGATCACCTGAGCCACGGGGACTACAAAACCAACTCGGTAAAATTCCAGATCCACCTGCTCGCGCTGCGGCTGGCGCAGCTGTTCCGCAAATTCTCTTTCGCGGCGGAAAATACGGACCGGCCGAAAGATGCCATGAATCCGAAGCGGCAGGATTCCGCGAAGATCACCGGGAAGTTCAAGAAAGCGAAGGTCGGAAGGAAGCGGATCCGGTTGCCGGACATATCCACGCTCCGGAAACGGATCTTCTCCGTTCCAGCGAGGATCGTCCGGACCGGAAGGAAAATCTACTGCAAATGCGCTTCGGGCTTCGTATTCCAGGATCTGTTCGGGCGCGTGCTGAATGCCATCCAGAACTTGGAAGTCCTCGTCCTTTAGCCCCGGGAACACTGCCCGCCCACCCGGAAGGCCGTTGCCTTCCGGGTAAGGGCACCGCGTCCGTTTTGACGGGTTTTGCACAAAAAAGCT
>CAIVSN010000036.1 GCA_903908595.1 uncultured bacterium | reverse complement strand
TTAACATTCGCCAACAAATAATTACCAAAAACAAAAATTCTGTATACAATTTCCTCAGAAAAAGCATACGGAAATATCTGACTTTAGATTGAGTTTACACAAACTAGATTATATTCCCTGGTTTTCGGTATTTTACGGTTACAGATTCGGAACAGGTTTCATTTTTTTTCTTTCGGGAGCTTATCGGTAATAAGTGACCGAAGAAAAAAATGAAAGATGTCCGAATGTGTGACTGGAAAAACCGGGAAACCAATTCCCGTTGGGTATATTATGTGTTCGCCCCGGAATGCGGAGACAGTTGAGCGTTCGAACGAGAGTTTTGCAAAATGCTGTCGGTTTCCATCGATGATACCTATAAGGAATTGGCAAGATACGGAAGCAAAGAAGAATTCCGGTGTTTCTGTTTCATGGCGTATCTCAAAAAACTCTGACAATATGAGGAAGAATGGTACAATCACGATGAAACGCTCGGCTTTATGGATGGGATAGAAATGTATGCGGGTTCTGTTTTTGGATAATTGTACGGTTTAGCTTGCCCAATATTACCAATTCCCGACGGGAATCCGATATTTCCTGCTATCCAAAATGGCTCCCTTGGGAGTCGCCACTCCAGATTAGCCGACTGGGCATGCGTCATGCGTTGTATCCCTCCACGGTTGAGCGTCAGAATCGAAATACGGCAACAATTTTTTTATTTTTAACGACCTTGCCCCATGAGCGCAATTATCATCTGAGGATCGCCGAGATCTTGAAAAACAAGTCTATGATATTTTTTCAAGCAACATCATTGGGAACATAGGGAATTCGATTTTTTCAAAATTTTTCTCAGAAACTCGATTTCGGATTCGGAATCTCTCAACCGCTTATGGAATTACGGATCAAAATCCATTTGGGACGCAAAAGAATCGGCAGCTGATATTTTCGAACATTACGTAGAAACGACGAAATTAATGGAAAACGGTCTCAAAAGCGTTTTTGAAAAAATAGATTTGAAAGAAGACATCGTCATCGAATGCACCTACATTTCGCCAAAATTATTGTACGAATTGAAGGGCAAGCATCCTTGAATTTATACGATTTGTACGGGAATCGATACTCCTATGCAGTCGGAAGCATGCATAGCGAAATGATTGGAAAGCAATCCTCGCGACTGGATTCACACCATTGGAATCCATCACGTGGAGAAAGCGGTGAGAACTTTCGTTATGCTTTCCCAGCATATAAAAGCAGAGTGCCGTAAATACGGCGTCGAATATGTCAATTACGAAATACCCAGAGATATTTGGTTGCAGAAAACGTATGATACCATACTGTTGGCTCGAAAAATTCAACCATAGGCGCTTTTTTACTTTCATCGATTCACCATGCCAAACGTAACTTTCATCACGGGCAATCAGCACAAAGCGGATTACCTGTCCAAATATCTCGGGTACCCCGTAGACCATGTCAAGCTCGATCTGGACGAAATCCAATCCACCGACCTGAAAGCGATCGTCGAACACAAGGTGCGACAGGCTTTTGGATTGGTACGGAAACCCGTCATCGTCGAAGACGTGTCCCTGGAATTCGAAGCGCTCGGCGGATTGCCCGGTCCGTTCATAAAATTCTTCGTGGAACATGTCCCGCCCGAAACCATCTGCTCGATGATTGGCAACGGATGATCGAGAAAGGCCACGGCAAGATGCGTTTTCGGCTACTTCGACGGAGAGGATTTGGAATTCTTCGAAGGCCATTTGGATGGGGCAATTGCCGAAACGCCATCCGGCGACCACGGCTATGGGTGGGATAGGATTTTCGTCCCGGAAGGCTATGCGGTCACCCGGGCTTCGCTCGACGAGGAAGGCGACCGGAAGACGTACCTGGAAATCAAGCCGTTTGCCAAGCTGAAGAAGTACCTGGAATCGAAATAGGATTTGCGGGAGGAATCGAAATCGTTCAGCATGGGTCAGAAGGATCCCGCCGATTATTTTTTACCATTGGGCATCATGGGCTTCGCCACCAAAAGGAATGCCGGATCCCGGAAAATCGAAGGGATAGAAATACGGGAAATCCTCCCCTCGGAAGTGGATCTTGCGGCGGCGTTGCTCGGTCGTGCCATGCGCGATACTCCGCTCCACATAGCGTCGCTCGGCAATGATTCCGCCTTCCGCGAGCAGGCGCTCGAAGGGGTGTTCCGCGCTTTCCTCTCCCTGGAGTCGGCGACGAAAGGGCTCGTATTGGGGGCTTTTAGGAATGGGATATTGGTGGGGGCGTGCGGGATGATGGGACCGGGCCGCTGCCAGCTGACGCTGCCGGAGAAAATCGCGATGCTCCCCAAAATGCTTTGGAATTGCGGATTACGCGGAACGGGAAAATTGAACTCCCTATTCCGAAATTGGTCCAAGCATGACCCCGTCCATTCCCACTGGCATCTTGGTCCGGTGGGAGTGGAACGGGAGCTGCGGGGACGGGGTATCGGGTCGCAACTCCTTCGGGAATTCTCCCGAATCGTAGATGATGAGCATGCGTCGTCATGGCTGGAAACCGACCAAGAAACCAACGTTTCGTTCTACCAAGAGCACGGTTTCGAGGTGGTGGCCAAGGATACGGTGAACGGCGTACCGAATTGGTTCATGAAGAGAAGCTCCGGGGCATAGGCTAATGCAGAATAGGTTGCATTAAACATCCAGCTTTTACCCTATCTCAAAAGCTCTGGATTCGGTCATTCTCTCAACAAAAGAAAGGATATCGCCTTCGGTTGGCGGATTCTTATCTGTGAAATTTGATAGAAACTCAACCACATCCCCCTTGAACTCCCTTTTGTCATTGGCATCCAAGGTTACTACCGTTCAGGAATTATAGAGAAAAGCGTATTTTTCGATCCTTTCATTTTCGGCAATCCCTTTGCGTAGATTTTGGACAAAATTACGCCAATCATCAGGATTATTGAAGATGGAGCTTGCGTACATGGGGATTATGATCGAATCAACGTAGGCACTTAGCAGATAGGCATTGTCGGGCGTAAAGGAGGTTTCGTATTCGGCGCTGTCTATATACCAGCCAGAGACGTTTTCGTAAGGCAAATCGTAAGTATCGCCTTCCTTCATGGAAGAGATGTAATACGTTGGATGCATGAGTATTCCGGATAATTTCCCATCCGTAATCCGGGTGACTGTGAACCATAGGTGTTCGCTTGATTCCGGATCCGAATCCATCGGAAATCAGACCTTTATCTGAAAATCCCACAACTCATCTCATCCGAATAGCTTGAAATGATTCTGAAAGACATGAAACTTCTCCTTAGCGAGACTGGACATCCTATCGGTTTCGGCTTTTGAATACCGAAAAATGGATTTTTCCTCTAGCTCCCTACCCAAAACCGTGGCCGAACGGATGCGTTTGAACACGAAAAAACTGGTCGATTCGACGAGAAGGACCCGCGATTCGTAATCCCCGTGGATTTTTCTGTCTTCGCTGGCAATGCTTTTTATGCTTCGTATTCACATGAACGCGCCCGCCTGTGGCCAAGGCATTAGTTGAAAGGTGAAAGGCGGTATGTGAAAAGCGCCTTCTGGTTGCCCGGTTTCAATGAGATGTGTCGCAACCGACATGAGCAACGCCTGGAGTCAGCTGGCATATTGAGATTATAAAAAATAGTGTGTAAACTCAAAAAATCAAGATACTCACGCCATCTGACTTTTTCATTTTTTACCCCTATCTTTTCTCCCATGAAACAAGCTATCGCAAACCCCTCTCAAAAACGCCCTCAAAATCACCCG
>CAIVSN010000035.1 GCA_903908595.1 uncultured bacterium | reverse complement strand
CGGCCTGACGGCCCGGGGCATTTTTTTACGGGATCCTGTCGGTTGCCTTGTTTGAAGCCAAAACCCGGGGGTTGATAGTTACGCATTTTTTTAGCAAACATGGCAACTATGGCTACAAAAGATTCCATTCTCAAATATATACCCAACGGGAATCGGTTTTCGGATTTTTACGGCTACGGATTCGGAACAGGTTTTATTTTTCTTCTTTCGGGAGCTTATCTGGAATAAGTGACCGAAGAAAAAAATAAAAGATGTCCGAATGCGTGACTGGAAAAACCGGGAAACCAATTCCCGTTGGGTATATATGATCACAAACGGAAATTTCATACACGGATCTCCGGATATATTTCCAGGATATAGACGAATCTACGCTTGCGAGAATTCTCGCCAAACTCGTACGGGATAGTTCCATCCGGAAGCGAAAACATGGGAAAAATACTTTCTATGCGCCAAACTCAAAAGATGCGGCACTCGCATTTTTGCGGAAAGCACCGGAGCGTGCCCAAAGAGATCCTCACCGGTATCTACCGCGACCCCGTCCTCTCCCAACACGAGTCAAGAAATCTGAAATGGAGTCATTGAAAAAAATCTTGATTCGTCCTCGACATAACATATACTTACAGATATCAAAACGTATATCAACTCGCATATGACCGCAAAACTCCTCACGAATATCGACATGAAATACTATTCCTTTATCGAGAAAGAAGCCACGGAACGGAAGGTGACGAAACGCTCGGTCGTGGAACGCGCTATCGAATACTACATGGCCGCGCAAAAACAGGACGCGATTCGTGCCGAATACGAAAAAATGGGACAAGATACGGAATACCTGAACGAAATGGTAGAAAATGCACAGTATTTGTCCCCTATGTAAGCATATGCCACAAAAATTCGATATCGTCATTGCCGATCTCAATCCGATCAAAGGTTCCGAACAGGCGGGAATCCGCCCCTGCCTTGTCATCCAGAACGACAGTGCCAATGCCTTCGCGAAAACTTTCGTAATCGCCATCATTTCTTCGGTTATCAAAAACTATCCCCATACGCTCATCGTCGAGCCATCCGTACAGAATTGATTGAAGGAAACGTCCAGAATCGATTTCCTCCAGGTACGGACCATAGATATGCTCAGGATAATCAAAAAAATCGGAAGTTTGGATAAGGAATATCTCTCGGAAGCGAATGAGAGGATTCGGGTGGCTTTCGATATTTAAAGGAGTATTAATACGGGATTTCAGCTTGGAATATCCCTATTCTTCCCTCCTGATTTCCAGAAGTTTCATCGTGAAATCGTGCATCCTGACGATTTTTTCGATAGCGGCTCGCTTGTGGATTTCTAGTACTTTCAAGGTTTCCACGACGTCATCGGGATCGGTAATCTGGACATTGGGACCCGCTTGTACGAAGTATCCGTATTTTCCTCGATAGTCGGCATATTGGAGCATCTGGAGTATATGCTCGTCATCCTCGAAACATTTGCGATTCTGTTTGCATATGCGGAAAGTCGTCGGGTTGATTACCGCTTCTACGAACATGAACGATCTCGCTTCGCGGGTGTCGAGCACGCGGGTCTGGAAGGCGATGTTTACCTCGCTATACGGTCCTCCGTCTCACCAGAGTTCGAATTTGGCTTTGTCATTGAGTTTCATAGGCGTTTGATAAAAATGAAGCGAGATCGGCTTCGGAAAAGTTTAATTCTCTTCATAGTAATACGAATAATCCACCCCCTTCATGAACATTTCCCGACTCGCGATCTCATCCGTGAGAGCGTTTTTCAGCAAGTGCCGAATCGCGTTGCTGTCTTGGGCACTCCCTATCATGGCATTCAGATACTCGTATTTTCGTATTTTGCTCCAATCCACGCACTTTTTCAGTCGCTTCCTGAACATGAGGTCGAGCCAGATTCTCGTGCTTCGTCCATTCCCATCCACGAACGGGTGCGCGATATTCATATCGATATACTTATCGACGATTTCGTCAAAGGCATTCTCTGGCATCTGGTCGATTTTTTTGAGCGTACCGCCGAGATATTGGGCCATCGCAAACTGGAATCCGTTTTTTGAAATATTTTTTTGCCGTATTTGACCGGAAAAATCATAGAGACCTCAAAACAGGTAAGCATGGATTTGCTGCAGGCCTTTTGTCGTTCCGACTTCGAGATGATCGATGAATGAGCTTTCAAATAGGGCATAGGCTTTTTGTTTGCTTTTCCCGTCTATCATCTCGTCGCTGAAGGTAAACCATTCCATGAATCGATTGGCTTTCTTTCCTGGGAATTGCTTTCAGAGCGCGATGATGCCGTTATGATCCAACACGTCGGCCAAACGCTTTTTTCAGTCGGGTGCCAAAAATTTCAACTGGGTAGTGCCACTACCCAGTTGGCCGTTTTCCTTCTTCAGTTTCGCTTTCAGATATTTCCAGTAGTTTCGCGTTTTCGCATAGTCGTCCTGGCCGATCAGAACGGCAACGATATCCAGAACGGAGAACCACCACTTGTATTTCTCCTCGTCCCAAATGGCACGCACCTCTTTATCATCGAAAAAACGAATAGAGATTTTCTCCATGTTTTCATAAAGTTAAGAACTCCTGTTGGCCACTCGATTCAAATCCGCTGAACTGCATGTGTACCGGTAATGGATTCGGATTCCATCATACGCACGCATCCTTTTTCGTCTATATTTTCGTATTATGGACTTGCGGGTTTCGATACGCCTATTTTAGCGTTTTCGCAGCTTTCCTTTTCACAATCAACCGATCGTAATGCTCATCCGAAATCTTCCCCATCGCTCCCCTTGCGATTCCCGAAAGTTCGGCAAAAGTCTCCCCGAAAGAAATCCCGATATGCTCCGCCTGTCGCTCCGTGAATTCTCGCGCGAATTCCAGTTGGAATCTCAGATCTTCCCGCATTGACTCGGGCTTTTGCAAATGGGCGAGGATTTCCCGGAGAAAATGAATTTCCACCGGCTGCAACTCGTCCGACTCGAAGGCGAGCAAATCCGTCACGGCCAGCATCAACCTCCGTTCCCAGTCTTCGGAAAATTCCGCGACTTCGGCTCCGTGGAGGTATTTTTCGACCTCGTCAAAGGGGAAACCGTTGTTTTCGCCGGCCTGCATCAGGTATCCCGTGGACTCGTGGAAGCACATTCCCGAATGGAACACCCCGGCCCACCCGACGAGCGGGACGGACGAGAAATATTTCGTGCCGGGATAGTATTCCTCCGATGCCCGGACCAGTTCCGCGAGCGATCCGAAATTGCGGTAGCGGTTTTCGGAATCGTGGGTCACAGCGACTTTGCGGCGCTCGCCCGGCTCCGTTTCCTCGTACGCTACGTCCCAGACCCGGTCGCCGATCCGGATGAAATTCTGGAGGATCCGCCGGCCGTCAGAGGTTTCATAATATCCCCAATCCCGCCGGAGCGTTCCGCCGAGCCGGAGGTACTCCGCGAGGTACGGGGCTTCGGTTTCGAGGGTTTGCCCGAGGATAGCGAGCGTGTTATCGACGATGGCGAGGCAGCAGCCGTCGGGGTATCCGAAGAGCTGGGAAGCGTCCTTTTGGAGAAAATCTTCGCGGGTGACGTGGGGGTTGTCGTACCAGATTAACGCTTGGGCATCCATCATAATCTCGTCGACTTCTCGGCGGATCCGGAGGAAGGTTTGGAGGAGTTCGGATTCGTGGGGGAGTATGTGGGCGGCGTAGAGGTGGGGGTGGGAGGGTGGAGGATTGAATGGGGAATTCAAAATCATGGATGAATGGGGGAATTAATAATCTTCGTGAAAACGACGAGATAAATCTTGTAAATCTTTATCCTCAGAAAACTTGCAAGTTTCAATTATCTCACAAAGCAGTTCCAATGATTCTTGTATAAGTATATTGTTTCTTTCAGTACCTTCTATAGGTCAATTCTGAAATTTTCATCCGTGGAAAAGATTATTTCTGACACATTTTAATGCTTCAATTAAATTATGTTTTTTTGAACCGAAATCCCCGAGGGGTGGCCAATTATTTTTATCCGTCTGTTTCTTAGGTGGATTTTTATATAGAGTAGGGTAATTTTTTTCTAAAAAAAT
>CAIVSN010000034.1 GCA_903908595.1 uncultured bacterium | reverse complement strand
TGGAAAACAACCTTTCATGTTTTTTTCTGAGCTTATGTAAAATCTCAAATTCAGATCTATTTCCGTATGCTTTCAATTCAATCATTTCTTCAAAATCCCAAAAATATTCAGAACCATTTCATTCATCGAAAAATGCGGAATCATTCCATTTTTTAGGAACAAGAAATGGATAGAGAACCAATAATGGGTAGGTGCATTCATTCCTTTCATTTACTATCTCATTTAAATCTGCTTTCCGTATTTTTCCTTGTGTTTCCGGATTTTGGCTTTTTCAGGGTTCTGCTTCCTTATACCGCTGGAGTTCTTTATCCGAAATTTCCAATGTATTATTTTTTATATGAAAATCAATGTTTGCGTATTCTGAAAACAGGTGTCAGATCCCTTCGTAATTATCGATTTCAAAGGGAAAAAGGTTTTGGAATTCTTTTTTTAATCCACCTGTCTGCTGATCCGGATTTCTTTTCCAGATCATGTATTTTCTTCTCATCAAGACGTCCCCCGTATGTAATTTTTTAATTTTTGGAGGCGGGATGTCCATTTCTATTGTTCAAGAATTCAATCAAGAATATATTTTCTCCCAATTTGATAAATCCACTTCGCTCAACAGATCGATGTACGCGTATTTCTCGATTTCCGAATATATGCTGATTCAGAGATTTTTAGCACCTATATCGAGACGGAACAGATGATTATTTTCTTTCATTTTGCTGATTATTAGATGGTATCATTTCCATATCCGCAGGCGTATATCCGAAATAGAAAAGCATTGCCGGAAGCCAGTACAGGATAAAGTCCTGGAAGGCCGGATAGGCAATATCGTCGCAGCTGATTTTGAGTTTTCCGATAATCTCCGAAAAATCCGTTTTCCTGAGGAATTTGACATTTTCAAAAGTATTCAGGAGCATGTTGAGAATGAAATCCCGATACGCCATTTCCTGATTGATTTTCTCGATGCTGGCAATGAGCAGCGATACGAACTGATCTTTGGGAATTTTCTCCCAGTCGGTTTTCAGTCCTTCGTCATTTCCTGAATTTTTCGATTGCCTTAATTCGTCGATGCGATTTTTTACGATACTGGATATATACGATTCCCGATAGCAGGTGAAAATATCCCGTTTCTCCTTCTTTCCTTCGGTTTTTTCAATGGAAGTGTCTGGTTCTTTTGAAGTATCTGGTTCTTTTGAAGTGTCTGGTTCTTTTCCAAGCATTGCATTAACTGATTCAAGGTAATCGGCATATTTTTCGGAATTATTTTCTTCATACAATACGTCAATCAGGGTATTCCAATCCGTATGGCTGTTAAATCGTGCTTTGCCGTATTTCCTTTCCGGGGTCAACAGCAACGTTTTTATGGCGTTATTTTTTTGCCCGTTCACGAAGCTCCCAATGGCCTCCGGGAGAAACGTATCATAGAGGAGTTTGAAAAAATCGTAAAACCGCATGTCAAACTCGAATTCCGATCGGTCAATCTCGATTTTTCCATTCCGAAGCATATTCCCGAGCTGGAACTTGGATTTCCTCCAATTCCCGTGGGAACGGAAATATACATAGGAAGAAAGCCGCTCATAAAACCCATGGAGTTTTGCCAATTTGTTTTCATTCGAAGCATCCCCGTTCTGCACTTCGTCCAAATCGTATCCGCTCGCTTCCACTTCGTGATTGATGTGGAACTGATCCAGCGGATTCATCGGAATATACACGATCTTGTTGAAGATATTGCTGATGACGTCGTCTTCCTGGTGGCGGTTGCCCAGATAGTAGTCGTACGCCTGCTTGTTGGTGATAACGAAGAATACCGCTCCCGCCGTATCGAAGAACAGGATCTTGAGCTTGCCAAGGATTTCGAACACCTGCCGCATGTCGATGATTTGCTTCGTGCTCGCGCTGTCCCCGTGGTTTTTTTCGAAGTCGAGCAGCTTGTCGAGCTCGTCGATGACGAAAACGAATTTGGTCGGTTTTCTCGTTCTCCGGAATACGACAACCCCAACGATGGCCATGGCAAGCAGCAATGAAAATACGAATATTGCTAGTTCGTGGTGGTTTTGAAAGTCTTTTCCGATTCCGGATTCCGCAATTTTTTTGAAGGTTTGGGAAATCGTGGCGATTTCGATTTTCTTGGGCTCCTTGTCTTCGGGGGAATTCACTTCCACTTGGAGCGTTCCCGAGTTCGAAGCGAAATCGACCTTGTATCACTTGGACAACAGGGTGTCGAAATGCTTGTCCAAGAACTCCTTGGTCGCGAAGTCTTGAACGATGCTTCCGGTGGAGGCAATTTCGTTCTTTGGCTTGAAATCAGCCATGGTTTTCCAGAGGGAAAGGTCGTACAGCGAAAGGAATATCCAATAGCTGAGAACGGTTGCGACCATGAAAATGAAAATCGCCGTTATACTCGATATTAGCTCCAATATCCAATGGGTAATCCGTCCCCAAAGCTCCTGCCAGAACCCGATTGAAAGAAGCGTATCGAGCCGTCGGCATACCGCCAGCCAAAATCCATCGACGAATTCGTTGAATGTTCGCGGTTTTTTTGACAACCCGCCGATATTCTTCACAAGTCGCGCTTCGGCGATATCGGGCGTGTACAGCGTTTTTATGACCCGTTCTTCCGTTTGTTTCCGAGTTTGCTTGGTATAGAGCCACCCAAGTGCCCATGCTGCCGCTCAGGCAAGCCCCGCCTCCGTGATTGCGGGCAGATCTTTTGATTGGGAAAAATATATCATGCATCCGGCTATCGCGAACGGCGCTACCATAATGATATTCCGGATATTGATCGACCAGGTTTCCCTTGAGGTCTCGGAAGTGTTCGTCGTTTTGTTCTCGATGTCGTTGTACACCCGGAAGTATTGCTCGAAAAATTCATCCCGGAACGATTGTGGGACGTTCGGATGGTTTCGTACCGCTTCGTAGGCCCCGACCGCTATTCGATCCATGAGCTGCTTCTTGTCGAACTTCCCGTCCTTGTCCGCTTCCGGAACGTTAATCGTGATTGGGATGATTTCAGCGTCCGGATGGTCTTTCTGGCACTGCCTGATAGTCGTATTCACCAGGCTCGTCTTTCCTACGCCCCGGTATCCCGCCACGAGGCATGAGCCGGAATCGTAGTTCTGGATAAAATCGGCGATTTCGGACTGCTTGGAATGCGGGGCGGGGGAGTCGAGGAGGGATTGGACGAAGGGGAGATCGAAGGGGGCGATTTCTTTCATGAGATAAAAATCCAGATGGAATTTTTTCGCGTAGATAAGCCCGTCCCTCCCGTGCCTCTTGATAACGTAAGAAAGAAGCGAAAGAAGCGCGGCGAGGTTGACGGATCCCGCCACATCGATCCGAAGGCTTTTCAAAAAGCCGAATCAGATTTCGGCATCGCTTCTTTTTAACGTCTCCGTGAGCAGCACGATGGCGTTTCCTTTGGCCGTCGGATCTTTCGCGTTTCTCAGGTAGCTGGAAATATCCGCGTTTTTCAGGTGCTCAAAGCTCTTTTCCCTGTCGAAAAATACCGATGCGAAATCAACGAAATACCATTTCAGCCATGTAATCGCTCTCCGGTTGGCTATCAGATGTTCGAAAATGTCGATTTCTTTCCCCTTTTTCGGCTCTTTGCCTTCAAGGGTTTTTTCCACGAGAGCATTGATGCAATCGTATTGTTCGGACAATAGATCCTCGCTTTTTTTTGCGGCACCAAGCCTTTTCCTTATCCCCTTCGCGCATCTTTCGTTTTTATTTTTCCCGTCGATTATTTTTGCGGATTCAAGGATGGATTGGCAAATCGGCCAGACGTTGTCTTTGGCATATTGGATGAGCAGTTCGGGAAGTTTTTTCGCAAGTTTTTCTGAAAGTTCGGAGAGTATCTCGTCGTTTTCATTTTCCATCAGCAGTCACGTGACTTGAACCAAAGAAATCCATTTGAAATCCTGAATATCCAATTCGGGTTCCCCAAAAAATGGTTCCAGATGCTTCCGCAACGGGGGATTTCGGATTTCTATGATCAATAGGAGTTTGAATATTTCCGTATTGAGCACGGGGAACGGCGCTTCTATCAATGGCGATAGGGAATCGCGTAATTCCGCGAAAGTAATTTTTCCTTTTATGTTTCTAATGGAAATTTCAATCATTTCGATGATCGATTCCTTGATATTCACCGCTTCATTTTGGAAATTCCGTAAATAATGACGGCATTTTTCCTTATTTCAAATGATCAATCGCGTATATTTTTTTTCGGTGAGAAACTGATATTTGAGAAACGAATCAAGGCAATCCTCTTTGAGAACCGTTGAGCAAAGTCAGTCGATTGTGTTTGCGTAATCGTTGATCTTGGAGGATGCTCATATTCTGTCCCCTTCGTTCTCGGTGGCGCTGGTTTCTTCCAAAAACTTCCGATTGTCAACGTATCTTTTCCCTTCCTCGGCCAAGAACAGCAGTTCGTCCAATTCGTCTATCTGATCCGAGGATTCGACTTTTCCAATGTTCAAGCTGAATCCCTTTTTCGTCCCAAGCGATTTCTCGGCATCCGGAGTTTTCATGTCTATCAGCCGCTCCAACGAACGGAGTTTTGCTTTAACTTCTCGAAATTCTTTCAGATATACGGGTTCGAAAATGAGTTTCCGACCGAGCTTTCTGCCTATTTTCGCATCAAGTATCCGCTGTAGATTCAGCCTTCCCTCCAGATGAAGTTTTCGCGCAAGGCGATCCAGTGGCGCATGGATAATTTCATCAAGTACCGTTCCCCGATTCATCCTCTTCATGAGTTCGAAATACACTTCCTTATAGCCTTCGAAATAGTCAAAAAGCGTGTTTATGTCGGTAAAATCTCGATCCACGAAAAAGGGCTTCATAGCCTGATTTTCAACCCCGCATTTCACATTTGCCGTCGAAATATCCCGTCATATTTCTTCTGGAATCGTGAGAATGATCTTGTCTGCCATATTTTTTTGTAGTATGCGATACTACCGTACCACATATGCGTTTTCTTGAATACAAAACCGCATTGACAATCCATGCCGATGGTATCTGTCTCGGATTTTGAACCAAAATGCGGTTTTTCATCCAAGCTCTTAGGGTATCCCAAAATCCTTCGACTCCCTGAAAAGCCCGTATAATCAATATCGAAGTGCAATTCCAAAAGAATCGATGACGTGTCCCTATTCCCGCAGATGTTGAACTCATGCGGTTAATCCGCACTGGAAAAATCACCGCGAACGGCTTTTATTCAATCCTTATACCTCGTCGGCTTGTCACGAGGATTCCGTTTCTTTTCAATAACTTTCAGGCAATTTCCTTAACTGTCGTATTGTTTACTGCATTTTCTCTCTTTGATGCCACACCCTCAAAATGGTTACGGTGTCGGCTTCCCGGTCGTACTGGTAGCGTATCACGTAGCCATAAGAACCAAAAGCAATGACGATTTCGCGCCGGTCTCTCTGTGTCGATACTGGCCTATAGATCGTTGGGAAGCGTTGCGCCTTTTCTAGGTGTTCAACGATGACAGCCTTTGCGCGCTCTGCTGCTTCCATGCTCTTTTCTGCAAGAAAGCTCCGCACTCGCTCTAGATCCTCTATAGCCTCCAACGTAAGGACTAAACGTGACATACGGGTTTTGGTAATTCGTCAGGCGTGCCCCATGAGGTAATCCAGGCTATAGCCTCTTCGCCCGTGGCGTGTAGGCCCGTATCCTGGTAGTGCTTCCATGCGGCGTCTGCCTCCTGATCACGG
>CAIVSN010000033.1 GCA_903908595.1 uncultured bacterium | reverse complement strand
TTCTGGGTCGCTCCTGTTCAACGGGAAGGCCCTGCGGGGGGCGAGTACGTTCCCTCCGGGGGCGGTGGTGCATTCCGGGGCGAAGACGGTTTCGAACCCGAGCGGGCTGCCGGCGAGCGCGGCGGACCTGAACGCCATGGTGGCGGCATTGCAGGCGGCGTATGCCGGATCGGACCTCCGGTCCAACCAGGGGGTATCGGCGCTCCTCGGGACCTCGAGCGGGTCGTTCGCGTCGTTCGGGACGAGTTTGGTGAGCGCGCAATTAGGAGGAACGGCAAGCGTCGCGACGAGTACCGTTACCACTTCTTCAAATTATTTTTCTGGAGCAGGAACCTCTGGAAATCCATGGATAAAAGCAGATGTCAGCATTTTAAAGAACTGTCAGGAATATAATTTTCAGGCAACATCGTTGAATAACGGAAGTACTCGTTGAGTCGGGGTATGTGGAAATGGATCTCAGGCATGCTTGACAGACGGAGTCTATCAGATTGACTCCGATGGAGTTGGTGGAATATCTCCATTTAATACATATTGCGATATGTCAACGGATGGAGGAGGATGGATTCTTATTGACAATGCGACGAGTTGAAACACTTTCAACAGCCGAACGGTATGAGCGAATACTGACATCAATACAACAAAAGGCTCCATTCTTCCGGGACTTTATTGGAGCAATACCCCTCAATTAATGGTAAAATCCAGTTATTATAATGGATCCTTACCGTGGCGAACCTTCAATTTCCTTACCATTCAAGCTCAAGGTTATGCAACAACAGCTTCCTTGGATTTGGAAAACCAGTCAGGATACCTCTCGCAAGCAAAAATGAATGGAAATCAGGATGAAGGGGTGAATTTCTACACTCACCCGGCCAGTGGGGGAATATGGATAGGTAATGGTATGAATCATTCTGCCGGTTGTCGATATTCTGGGAGTTATACCGGACTTTACGGAAGGGATGAATGTGGAACCACTTGTACCTGCTCTACGTGGGTACGGTAAGAAGCATCGAGATAATCTTTTTTCATATAATTCGCGAAAATTTGAATTTTTCGATAATGGAAAAACCCGTTCTATCTGAATACCTGCCGAAAGGAAGCAAGAAATCGTTTTCTCTCTTTGATTCCGGCACGACATATCGTAAACTGTATCGGACTGGCACCTCTATTTTTCACCATAGTTCCCATGGCCAAAAGCAAAAAATCTCCCGCATCCCGGAAATTCAAAGGGTTCACCCTCGTCGAGCTTATAGTTGTCATAACTATCCTCGCCATCCTCGGTACCATCGGCTTCCTCGCGATAGGGGGCTACTCGTCCCGCGCCCGGGACTCCGCCCGCATCGGCGACCTCGCGCAGGTATCCAAGTCGCTGGACCTTTCCATCGTGATTTCCGGGTCGTATCCTCTGCCTGATAGCTCTTTCGCCGTAACCTATTCGGGAGGCGTAGTATGGAACCAGGGGGCGGTCGGAGCGCTCGTCATGCAGTACTTCAAGGGGACGATCGCGGGAGGGGGAATCAACGAGAAGCCCGCGGATCCGCTGAAGAACACGGAGTACACGTATTCGAGTCTCGCGGAAGGAAAGGCATACCAATTGAAGGCGGAGTACGAGGGGGAATTGTCACAATCGGCCATGGACGGGAAATCGCTCGTCGGGGAAGCACATGCCGAGGCCGGGAACCCTTCCCTAGCCTACGTCCGGGGGAACTTCGGGGGGCTTACCGCAAAGACCACCACAGGAAGCATAGTTTATGTCCTCGCCGTGCCTAGCATCATCACGAACAGCGGAACTACGAACGGGACCCCGGTATCTCTGGCTTCCCTTTCCGGTTCCCTCCTCTTCAACGGGAAGGCATTGCGGGGCGCAAGCGGGTTCAGTCCTGACCGGGTCGTGTTCACGGGGGCGAAGACTGCCGCGAACCCGAGCGGGCTTCCGAGCAGCACCGCGGAGATGAATGCCATGATGACAGCATTGCAAGCCGCGTACACGTGATCCGACATCAGGTCGAATCAGAATATCGCGACGCTCATTAACACCGCGAGTGGATCGCTCGCGGCCTTCGGGACGAGCGTGGTAAGCGCACAATTGGGGGGAAGCGCGACAAGCGGCGGAGGTTCAACTGGGGCCGGAGGGACAAGTGCTTTGGTAAACGGAACATGTACATGACTGCCGGCAAATGCCGTATATTATTGAAATGTAACGAACTATTCGCTTTCGAACGCTGCTATGGGAACGAGCCTAATAGCAAATTGGGCTGGTTCTCCCATGTCTAATACGTGCCAATTTGGATGCAATGGAGGCTATATTCTTATCTGAGGAAATTGCATATTTGGGGGCGAACAGCAATACATGACACCGGGAAACTTTGTTTGGACAGCACCGACCGGCGTTACGAGCGTGAGCGTTGTGTGTGTTGGTGCGGGTGGATGAGGATCAATATATGCTCCGGCAAATAATGGCGGATGAGGATGAGGACTCGGCTGGAAAAATAATATTACCGTGACTCCATGATCAACTTACAGCGTAGTTATTTGAAACAGTACGACTGGAATGGTATGAGAAAGTTCGTACTTTATAAATCAGAGTACCATCATGGGATGAGGGGGCTGATATAACGGCGCATACGGAGGCCTTGCCTCCGGTGGAACGCACGTTGGCGATGGTTGATGAAACGGCGGACGCTGAGGACCAACTAATTCTTCTTATGCGGGCTTTGAAGTATCAGAAGGTTGATGAGCCGGCGGATATACGGGAAACGGGGGCGACTGATGATTATATGATGCCAATACCACACCACTTACTCAAACTTTATGAATCAATTGAACGGGATGAGGATGAGCCTGAGGAAGTTCATTTTGAGCATATGGGTGATGAGTTTGAATTTTTTGAACTTGACTTAGCGGTATGGCCAGTTTTGGCGACTTAGGACAATGAGCATCCTGATCGAATGGAAATTGAAAAAATTATTGATGAGGAGGGAAATATGGCGGGGCAGGAGGCTGATGATCCTGTCGTATTGTCTGGCCGGGAAACATCCGACAATTTCCCGCAACGGACGTAGGAAATCCATAAAGATTGTTTCATTTCGAAAATTCAGATAGAATTCGACTTTCTGTTTTATAAATATTCTTAAAAAAACATAATTTTCTTTATCGTACAAATTTCCTTGCTCGATGCCACCAATGCTTCAATCCAATTTGACACCACCCACACAATCCACTATACTACCTCCACCCCAGGTACAGGTAACAAAATAATCCCATGGTTCCCGAAAAACGTCTAAAAATCCTCATGGGAATCAAAAAATCCCGATGAATGCTCGACAAGATCGAGAAAATGCTGGCGGAAAAATCGTACTGTACCGACATCGCACAACAAATCAACGCCACCATCGGACTCCTCCGAAGCGCTAACATGGTCCTCCTGGAAAGCCACCTTCAAACCTGCTGAGTCGCCAAACTCGGCTCCGGAAACCCCAAGGAAGTTTCGGAATTTTCCGAAGAAATCCTCCGGGTATGGAGCGTCACCCAAAGAAATTAAAGAAACCCTGAAAAATGCGAACTTCTCGTTCATTTCTCCGCCCTTCGTTCACCGTACCCCAGTACGGCTCACTGCAGTGCTCAAAATGAACTTCGAACTTCATCATTTTTCATGGGTTTCCGAAAAAATTCATGAAACGTTTATTCCTCGCATTTCTTGCCATTACTTTCCTTGCCCCGGCGGCCGGGAGCGTTTTCGCGATGGCGGCGATGGATACGGATCATCACGCGTCCACAATGGTCGCCGCCGGAACCGTGATGGAAGACATGGAAGCCACAGATACGGCCTGCGCTCACCAAGAAAAGCATGCCCCGATCGATTTGGATTGCTGCAATCCGGAACTCACCCATTCCAAAGTCGGAATATGGGAACGGGGTTCCGGCGAAAAAACCGTATTGCTCTATTTTCAAGCGCATTTCGCCACCGTCACCGACACGTCATACGCTGCGCTCGCCCGCCATGCCCTCTATTTTTCCACGGCTCCCCCGCCCCATTTTCAAGACTATTGCGATCTCGTCGGCATCGTCAAGCGGCTTGATTAACGTATTTTTTACCCGAACGCCCGGAGATTTTCCCATGGGAAATCCAACCGCGGCATTTGGGATTTTTCGTGCGGATTCCACCAACCCTTAAAAAAATACCATGAAAATCATCACCATTCCCGTCTCCGGAATGCACTGCGCATCCTGCGAAGTCCTCCTCGAAAAATCCATCGGAAAACTCAAAAACGTCTCCCGGGTGGAAGCGAGCGAACAAGCCGGAACCATCGAAATAGAATATGAAAAAAATGCCCCGGACATGAAGCGGATCGAAGCGATCGTCACGGAAAACGGCTACTCTCTCGGAATAGCCGAAAAACTCCCTTGGTTTACCGTCAAAACGGAGGACTACGTTAATTTTCTCATAGCGGGAATCATCGTTTTCGTACTGTATTTCATCGCTCACATGAGCGGGTTTTCCTTCTGAAACATGGGAAACGTCAGCTCCCCCACCCTTGGGATTTCCTTCCTGATCGGACTCACTGCCGGCGTTTCGAGCTGCATGGCCCTCATTGGAGGACTCGTCCTCGGCGTCAGCGCGAAGTGGAACCAGGAACACTCGGACAATAGTACGTTCGCGAGATTTGCCCCGCACCTGTATTTCCACCTCGGCCGAATCCTCGGGTTCGGGCTCCTGGGGGGAATCCTCGGGCTGTTCGGGTCAGTCATCCACTTCTCCAACGTCTTCTTGGGCGTCATGACCTTGATCGTGGGCGTCATTATGGTCCTGCTCGGATTGAACCTGACGAACCTCTCTCCCCGGCTCGGGAGCTTCTCTTTCAAACTACCGAAATTCCTCGGAAAACACGTGAACGGCGAAGGAACCGGAGAAATATCCGTCTTCCTCACCGGAATGGCGACTTTCTTCCTGCCTTGCGGGTTCACGCTCGCGATGCAGGCCTACGCGGTAAGCACCGGAAACTTCATGACCGGAGCCATGTCGATGGCGCTGTTCGCGCTCGGGACCGTTCCGGGACTCCTCTCGATCGGATTCGTTTCCTCGGTACTCCGCGGCAACTGGCTCAAAAAGTTCTTCGCCTTCACCGGGGTCGTCGTGCTGGCATTGTGATTTTTCAATTTCCATAACGGCTATGCGCTCCTGTCGCTCGGAATGCCGGATCCGGCAATGGAAAATGCCCCGTCGGCCGACACGTCCAACCTGGAAATCCAGGAAGTGCGGATGACGCAAGACGGCGACGGATATGCCCCGAACCGGATTTCCATCGACGCCGGCAAAAAAATCCGCTGGATCATCACCGGGAAAAACCCATATACCTGTTCGACCCAAATTATCGTGCCGAAACTCGGGATTTCCAAATCGATTGCCGAAGGGGAAAACGTCGTCGAATTCGTCGCCCCGAAGAGCGGGGAAATTCCTTTCTCATGCTCGATGGGAATGTACCCCGGAAAATTCGTCGTCAATACGGCCGCGGGAACCCCCACGGATACGTCACGGTAGAATAACCGAACATCGAGACGCTCCGATTTTTTCCCCAGCCAACCCGGGGGAAGTTTTGAAACGAATTCCAATCCAATCATTTTTACTTATGAAATCCATGAAAAACATAACCATAAGCCTCCCCACGATCCACTGCGAATCGTGCGTCAAGCTCATCGGCATGACCCTCAAATGCATCCCGGAAATCAAGTCAACCTTTTTCGACCTCGAAAAACGGGAACTGCATCTGGAAGCCGACGCATCCATCGACGGCGAAACCGTCGCCCGGGCCATTCGGGACGATGCCGGATACGAAGCGGAAGTCATCCGGGAAGAAAATGCCACCGCCGGAAAAACCTCGGCGAATCCGAAATTCCCCACGGAGCCCGTACCGGAACCGCCTCAAAAACCCGTTCCATACGATTCGCCTTCCTCCGTCGCCTTCCTCGACATCGAAGGCATGCACTGCACCAGCTGCAGTTCCCTCATCGAGAAATCGCTCCGCAAGCTCAGCGGAGTCGAAGCGGCGAACGTCAACTTCGCTTCCGAAAAAGCGAGGATCAAATTCGATCCGAAACGCGTAAAAATCGAGGACCTGGAGCGGGCCGTCCTCGATGCCGGGTACGAAGCGAAAGCCCAAAGCGGCCATCAGGCCCCGGATGCCGGAAAACGCAAAAAGGACCGGGACGGATGGTGGTACCGGTTCCTCGCGGGCGGCTTGCTGTCGCTCCCGATGGTCGCGTTCATGGTCTACGATTTCGTTCCGCGACTGCCGCTCGAAAAATCCATCATGCCGTATTCGGCCCTGATTTCATTTTTCCTGACCACTCCGGTGCTCTTCATCATCGGTAGGAATTATTTCTCCGGAGCCTGGTCGGCACTCAAAATGCGGACGTTCAACATGTTCTCGCTCATCGCGATCGGAACGCTCGTCGCCTACCTCTACAGCCTGTATTCGTATTTCACCTATTTCCAAGAAACCGGGACGATGCTCGGACTGAACGGCATGAAAATCCCGGACATCTACTTCGAGGTCGCGGCCTTCCTCGTGACGTTCGTCACGCTCGGCAAATACCTCGAAGCCAAAGCCAAGGGCAAAACCTCCGAAGCGATCGAAAAGCTCGTCGATCTCGCTCCGAAAACCGCTCGGGTGCGACGCGGAAACGCGATAGCCGATGTCGCGATCGAATCCGTAATTTTCGGCGATACCGTCATCGTCCGTCCCGGGGAACGGGTTCCGGTCGACGGGGAAATCACGTCGGGGAATTCCGGCATCGACGAATCCATGCTCACCGGCGAAAGCATGCCGATTGAAAAACATATCGGTTCCAGAGTATTCGCCGGCACCATGAACCAGGTCGGAAGCTTCGAATTCCGAGCAACCAGGCTCGGGGAAGAAACCGCGCTCGCGGGCATTATCCGCCTCATCGGGGAAGCCCAAGGCTCAAAAGCTCCAATCCAAGGCGTGGCGGATACGATTTCCGCGTACTTCGTACCGATGGTCATCCTCATCGCGGCCGGCACCTTCGCCGTCTGGTATTTCCTGCTCGGCGCGGCCTTCGCCACGGCGCTCCTGTATTTCGCGGCAGTCATCGTCATCGCCTGTCCCTGCGCGCTCGGCCTCGCCACCCCGACGGCCATCATGGTCGGCACGGGTATCGGCGCACAGAACGGTATCCTTATCAAGGGAGGCGAACCGCTCGAAATCGCCTGCAAAGTCGATGCCATCGTCTTCGACAAGACGGGAACCCTCACGGAAGGAAAACCCCGGGTGACGAACGTCGTCAGTCTCAAAAAGCATTCCGAATCCGGAATCCTTTCGCTCGCGATGTCGCTCGAAACCAAATCCGAACACCCGCTCGCGGAAGCCATCGTCGCGTACGGCGAAGAACACGGGGCGAAAAATCTCCCCGTGGAGCACTTTGAAGCGATACCCGGAAAGGGAGTAAAAGGCGAAGTAAAAGGCCAGATTTACTTCCTTGGCACGAGAAATCTCCTATCGGAAAACGGTATCGATATCGGCACCCTCGAAACCGTCGAAAAAATGGAGGGCGAGGGCAAAACCGTCATGCTCCTCGCGAACGGAAAAGAACTCATGGGAATCATCGCCGTCGCGGATACCGTGAAATCCACTTCTATCGAAGCTATCGGAAGGCTCAAAAAACTCGGCATCGAGGTATTCATGATGACCGGGGACAACCGGCGCACGGCCGAATTCATCGGGAAGCAGCTCGGCATAGAAAATATCCTCGCGGAAGTCCTCCCCCAAAACAAGGCGCTCGAAATCAAAAAACTCCAGAGGGATGGTTACGTCGTAGCCATGGTCGGCGACGGTATCAACGACTCCCCTGCCCTCGTTCAAGCGGATCTCGGCATCGCCATGGGAAGCGGAGCGGACGTAGCGATGGAATCCGGACAGATGATCATCATGAGAAACGACCCGAACGACGTCCTCACCGCCATCCAGCTCAGCCGGGAAACCGTCGGGAAAATCAAGCAGAATATGTTCTTCGCGCTGTTCTACAACGTACTCGGGATACCCGTGGCCGCCGGCGCGCTCGCCTCGCTCGGCCTCGTGCTCAAGCCGGAACTCGCCGGCCTCGCGATGGCGCTTTCTTCGGTCTCGGTCGTGGCGAATTCGCTCCTCCTGAAGCAATTCCATCCGAAAAAAATGAACGTGTTGTCAAAAATCTCCCCGGCGATCATGACGGCCTTCTTCGTGCTCGTCTTCTGGGAATTCTCACAATTCTCCGGAACGGCCAGCGTCAAAACGCCGTACGTGGCCAGCAACCCGGCACTCGCGGGCGACATTGGCGATTACCTCGTCCAGGCTCCGAAAAAAATCGGATTCGACGGCGCGGGCTTCCCAAAAATCATGCTGGGTTCGGCCAATCTGCCGGATGGCCTGCGGTTAAAAAGCGGTTCCGCCGACTTCTCCGACGGAGGCCTGGTGCTCGGCTACGACGAAGCGAACATGATGATCAAGGAAGGGCTCATTCCCGGAGTCGGAGCCGTGCTCACGGACTTCTTCGGAGTGCCGAAGGTCCGGATTGCCGGAATCCTGGAGCGGACGGGCACCTTCCTCGACGACACGCACATCGCCAGTCCGGAAACCCTCGCCACGATGAAGCTCGGGGAGGATTTCATCATCACGCAAACGCCCACCGGGCAACAGCGGTACTTCTACCTCTACGATGCCGACAATATCCCGAAGCAGTTCGCTTCCGTCATCAATCCGAAAAAGACCGAAATCGTCATAGACGGAACGAAATACCTGTCGGCCTACGTCGGGTACGAAGACGCGGAATGGATGATCGACAACGGGATAATCAAGTGAGTCCACGACCGGATTGAGAATTTGGACGGCAGCAACCTCGTCGTCATGGGGCTTCCGAAAAAGACGTTCACTATGCTCGATATGATGCACTTCGTTCCGAAGTCGTTCGCGCGGAACGTCGGGAAAAGTGCACCGGAGGCCACGAGCGGAAGCGGAAGCCCGATATCGCGCTAGAAAAATTCCATTTTCCGCATTGATTTGACACTCGGCTACCATGGCTCCGGCTTTGGCCATGAACAGGCATCAAAAAATTGAAAACTTCGAAAACGAGACTGCCAAATAATCGTTTTTGGATAGGCAGCCGCACGAATTGAAAAAATCGAAATCCCTCATCTGAGGGATTTTTTAAACTTGAAGCACTGACAATGAATTTACGCGCTGATATACCCAACAGAAATTGGTTCCCCAGTTTTTCCCGTCACATATCCGGACATCTTTTATTTTTTTCTTCGGTC
>CAIVSN010000032.1 GCA_903908595.1 uncultured bacterium | reverse complement strand
TTTGTGATTATGGGAAACTATCAATAATCAACGATTTAAACCCATCGAATTCGAGGGGTTTAAAAAAGAAGCTTGACTCAATGCATTTTTGCTCAGTCCAAAAAAATGGATAGAGGCAACGAATGCCATTTGAATTTTTGCTAAAACTGGTCGAATAAATTGAAGCTAATAAATTTGAAGCCACCGCAAACATTCTTGACAAAGCCGCCGAAGAACTCGACCTCTCCCAACAAAAACTCGAAAAACTCAAACAATCAAAAAAATGACTCATGCAACAGCTTCTGACAGGAAAAGTACGGGTAAAACTTGAGAAGTAATATTTCTATAACAATTTACGCCCATGGAAACACATGCCATATCAACGCTCTTTCGGAGCTTTGAGGATATAAAGCAGGAAGAAGGGGGAGCGGAGTTTTGGAGTGCCAGAGATCTGCAATCGCTCCTCGGGTATGTCCAATGGCGGAATTTTGAAACCAGCGCTATCGAAAAGGCAAAATCATCTTGCAAAGAGGCTTGAAATTCAGCAGAAGATCACTTTGCTGACGTCAGCAAACCGATAATTTGATGAAAATGAGCCGTTCAAAACGTTCCTGATTATCATCTTTCCCGATACGCCTGCTACCTCATAGCCCAGAACGGTGACCCGAGAAAACAGGAAATCGCCTTTGCCCAGGCCTATTTCGCGGTCCAAACCAGAAAACAGGAAATCATCGAGAAGAAAATCCTCGATTACGAACGGCTGAACGCTAGGAAAAAACTCACGACCACCGAGAAGGAATTCCAGGGGCTCGCCTATGAGCGATGAGTGGACGGAGAGGGAATAGGACGGATCCGAAGCCAGTGAGACCGGGTGTTGTTCGGCTGAAAAACGACCCAGGAAATGAAAAAAAGACTGGGAGTGAAATCCTGACCGCTCGCCGACGTCTTGCCGACGGTGACCATCAAGGCCAAGGACTTGGCCACGGAAGTCACGAACCACAACATGAAGCACGGGAATCTCAGAGGAGAATCGCAAATAACGCAAGAACACGTCAAAAACAATCTGGGGGTGAGGAAATTCCTCGGGGAAAGCGGCATCAAGCCGGAAGAATTGCCAGCGGAAGAGGATTTGAAAAAAATCGAAAGGAACAAGAACGCCGACGAAAAGAAGCTATGAAAACGCGAGAGCCAAACCGAATTTTAACCGCGTCGAATTTGACGCGGTTAAAAAAGAATTCCAAAGGCTCAAAGCACGGGGCGAAAGAAAATACAAGATGTATTTATTAAGAATGTTTGTATGAAAGATGCAATACTCCTCGAAGTCTTATGAAAAGAAATAAATGTCTTGGGTATCAACGGGGATGATTTCATTTCTTTGACGGATATCGCGAGATATAAAAATCCGAACGAACCGAAGGATGTCGTTAAAAATTGGCTGAAAACCAGAAACACGATCGATTTTTTGTGACTCTGGGAAACCATAAACAATCCGGGTTTTAAAGGGGCCGAATTCGACCCCTTTAAAACCGAAGCCGGAACGAACGCCTTTACTTTATCCCCTCAAAAATGGATAGAAGCAACGAACGCGGTTTGAATTATTTCTAAATCATGAAAAGGCTGATGAACTTATGCCCATAAGGATATCGCATTGGAATTTGCCAGTTGGATATCGATCAACTACAGGATCCAAATGAAATCCCTGGTAAGCCTCGAAGTCTCAAACAAATTTTTAGATACATAATCAATACTCCCAATATGAACACCCCAAGTTTCAAAGAAGACCACCTATCGCAGATTCCGGCGCTTCAAATGCTCCAAAAACTGTGATACGCCTATCTGTCCCCGCTCGAAGCGCTCTCGCTCCGGTGAGGCAAAACGACGAACGTCATCTTGGACGACGTGCTCCGGAAACAGCTCAGGGAAATCAATTCCATCCATACCAGTTCCAGCAAGACGAATCCGTTCAGCGATTCGAATATCGAGGCGGGGATTTTGGCCCTGAAGAGCATTCCGTTTAACGAGGGGTACATCGGCGCCACGCAGTACGCGTACGATCTCCTGACGCTCGGGAAAACCTTGGAACAGAGCATTGACGGGGACAAGAAAAGCTTCAACCTGAAGTACGTAGACTGGGAAAATCCCGAGAGAAACGTCTTCCATGTAACGGAAGAATTTTCCGTGATGAAATCCGGAAGCAAAGAGCATTATCGTCCGGATATCGTCCTCTTCGTGAACGGAATCCCCTTGGCCGTTATCGAATGCAAGAGGCCCGATATAAAGGACTCCATAAAACAAGCCATCTCCCAGCATATCCGCAACCAGCAGGAGGATGGGATTCGGCCGCTGTACGTGTATTCACAACTGAATATTAGCATGGCGACCGATGCGGCCATGTACGGAACCGCCGGAACCCCGGAGCGGTTCTGGGGGCATTGGACCGAAAAATTTTCCAACGCCGGGGAAGAACGGGAATATCGGGCAAATCTCTCCGCCCTGAAAAACCGGCGATTGGACCCGGAACAAAAAGAAAAGTTGTTCGGTGACCGGTTCCGGTACGTCCGTTCGTATTTTGAAGCCCTGGAATCGGAACAGGTCCTTCCGACGGTTCAGGACGAGTACCTTCTCAATCTGTGTGCTCCGAAAAGATTCCTGGATCTGGTTTTCGGATTCATGGTGCACGATAACCATATCAAAAAAATTGCCCGGTACCAACAGTATTTCGCCATCAAAAAAACCATAGGGAGGATTTCCGGCATCAACGGCGGAAAAAGAAACGGCGGGGTGATTTGGCATACCCAATGAAGCGGCAAATCGCTCACGATGGTCATGCTCGCCCAGGCGATCGCGAACGTGAAGGCCATTCGGAATCCGAAAATCATCATCGTGACGGACCGTACGGATCTGGACCGGCAAATTTCCGATACTTTCAAAAAATGCGGAAGAATCACTAATAGGGCGAGTACCGGACAGGATCTCGTGGAAAATCTCGATAGCAAAAGCGATGCCATTGTCACCACGGTGATCAACAAGTTCGTCGCCGCGGTCAAGAAGGTGAAGCAACCGCTCGTTTCCCATGATATTTTCGTTTTGATTGACGAGTGACACCGGACGCAATATGGCGATTTCAGCATACAGATGCAAAGAACCCTGCCGAATGCCTGTTTCATAGCGATGACCGGTACGCCCCTGTTGAAAAAAGAAAGGTCGACGGCCGAAAAGTTCGGCGGAATTATCGACTCGTATACGGTGGACCAAGCGGTCGCGGACAAAGCGGT
The DNA here is from genome assembly GCA_903908595.1 of uncultured bacterium. Lineage (GTDB taxonomy): Bacteria > Patescibacteriota > Gracilibacteria > BD1-5 > UBA2023 > CAIVSN01. The sequence goes on along the minus strand of CAIVSN010000032.1, from coordinate 19,998 downwards.
CATCCCCCTGTTGTACGAGGGGAGGCACGCGGTTCAAAAAGTGAACGAAAGCGCTATCGACTTGTATTTTACGAGAATTTCCGAGAGTCTCACCGACAAGCAAAAGGCGGATTTGAAAAAGAAATTTTCCCGTGCCGACCAACTGAACCTTGCCGACCAGAAAATTCAGGCCGTCGCCTGGGATATCAGCCTGCATTTCCGGGAGAATTGGCAAGATTCCGGATTCAAATGACAGCTCGTTTGCCAAAACAAGGAATCGGCCATCAAGTACAAAAAATATCTCGACGAAATAGGAATCGTTTCGAGCGACGTGGTCATTTCCGCTCCGGACGACCGGGAGTGAGAAGAAGAGGCGTTCGAAAAATCCGAAGACCTCGTCAGGAGATTTTGGGATGCGAAAATGAACGAATACGGAACCCCGAAGAAGTATGAGGAAACCATCATCAGCAGGTTCAAGAATCAGAAAGATCCCGAAATAATCATCGTGGTGGACAAGCTTCTTACGGGTTTCGACGAACCCAAAAACGTGGTTTTGTATATTGCGAGAAATCTGAAATCGCATACGCTTTTGCAGGCCATCGCCCGGGTAAACCGTGTGGCCGAAAACAAGGATTTCTGATATGTCATCGACTATTATGGCGTTCTTTGAGAGCTCGACAGCGCCATCGAACAATATTCTTCGCTCGAATGATTCGAGAAAGAAGATTTGGAGAACACGTTTGCGGACGTTGCCTCGGAGATACGAAAGCTTCCCCAGAAATACTCCGAACTTTGGGATATTTTCAAATCGGTTTCCAACAAGAGGGACCTCGAAGCCTTTGAACAATTGCTCCGGGGCGAGGAAAAAAGGGATGAATTTTACGGGAAGCTTCGGGAATATGGCAAGACCTTGAAAATCGCCCTGTCTTCCGTAAGGTTTCACGATGAAACCGATCAAAAAACGGTAGATGCGTACAAAAACGAGCTATTGATGTTTTACAAGCTGCGCCATTCCGTCGCTGCTCGGTATTCTGACGAAATAGATTACCGGAAATACGAATCCCAGATTCAAAACCTGATAGACAAGCATATTTCGAGCGAGGAAGTGAAAACGATCGTGGAAAGCGTGAATATTTTCGAACGGGAAAAATTCCAAAACGAAATAGACAAAGTCGTCTGAGAAGCGGCAAGGGCCGATACGATAGCCTCCCGTACCGCAAGATATATCCAAGAAAAAATCGAAGAAGACCCTGCTTTCTACAAGAAGTTTTCGGAAATGCTCAAAGAAACCATCAGGGAATACGAACTTCATCGGATTACCGAAAGCGATTACTTGAGCCGCGTGCAAAATATCATGGACAACGTATTGTCCCACAAGGACGAATCTTTCCCCGAAGAGGTGTGTCGAAGCGATGTAACGAAGGCTATTTACGGCATAATGAAAGAATTCATAGCTGCCAAAAACCTTTCGGCTGACGATACCTTGAAAGCCTCGATTTTCGTAAGCTTGCAAGCCGACGACATATGCGAAAACTCCAAAATAGTGGATTGGCAGAGCAATCCGGATATCGTCAAAAAAATGAAAATCCAGATTTTCGATATGATCTACGATGGGTTGAAGTCCGGATACGACATGGATGTTTCCATTCCCGAAATCGATTCCCTTACTGAAAAATGCATATGAATAGCGAAACTGAAATACTAACCGTTCGAGAAATCGCCTACTGATCCCAGCTGATAAGCTTTTCCCTTCTGCAAAGCAAGAGAAAGACCATGAGGATAGAGGTGTTGCCAACCATGGAAGTGGTGGTCAGGGCTCCGCTTCTCATCTGAATGGAAATTATTTTGGAGAGGATCAAAAAACGGGCCAAGTGGATTCTGAAACAAATCCAATATTTCAACGGTTTCCATCCAAGAATAACGAAAAGAAAATATATTTCGTGAGAAACCTTTCTGTATTTGGGAAAACAATACATCTTGAAGGTTGAAATCGATAGCAAGGATGAGGCGGTGAAGCTCAAATGAAAGTATATTACGGTATTCGTAAATACATGAGAAAATACCGAAAAGACCCTGAACGCCTGGTATTTGAAAAATGCCAAGGAAAAATTCGAAACGTATGGCGAACGGGTTTTGGTAAATTTTGAAAAATTCGGGGTTCAGCCGAATAAAATCATGGTAAAAACCATGAAGACCCGATGGTGAAGTTGCAGTTCAAAGTGAAATATCACCCTGAACCGCGAGCTTGTAAAAGCGCCAAGGGGATGTATCGAATACGTTTTGACCCATGAGCTCTGCCATCTGATGGAGTTCGGGCATACGAAGGCTTTCTACGAATTGCAAACGAAGCAGATGCCGGACTGGCAGAAATGGAAAAACAAATTGGAAAGATTGATGGCGTAAAATATGTATATCCCGCTATGAAAACCAAAAACATTTCCTCCCCCGACCTCTACGCCACCCTCATCCTCCCCCACGAACCGGAACTCCTCCGAACCTTCCTCCGGATCCGCCAAACGGTCGACGAAATCATGCTCGGCGCCCAAGCGGAAATCTGGTACGAAAACCCCCATGTCACCCACGAAGATTTTCTCCAAAAGGACGCTTCCCAGCTCTTCGGATACCCCGACGGCTGTTGCCTCGCCATCGTCGATAACACGCTCGCTATCCTCGGGGAAACCCTCGAAACCGAAGCCCCGTACCTCGCGGAATACCTCCAGCTCGGCGGAACGCTCCGGCGGGATTGGGGGTATTACGAGGCTGCGGACGGCCGGAAAATCCTCCAGAATTTCATCCGGATCGGCGACCGGGTCTGGGACGTGGCCTATGAGGAAATGGAACCGGGCGAGCGCCGCAAAGTCGCCGTGACCCCGGATTCCGAAAATCGCTACCGAAATTTCGAATCGCTCGAGGATATGTTCCGGACGACCGAAGCGTACTACCCCGGCACGAAATATTTCGCTTCCGTCCCGCTCGTCGGATGGGTCGGGGCCTTCCATCCTGGGCTGTGTTTCCACGAGTCCACGGGATACCTGTTACAGACTGGGGAAAACAACGGTTTCCCCTTCGGCGAGGTCGAGAAATACCTCTATAGTGCGGAAGCGACAGAATTTTCCGAAGACCGGGAACGGAGATTGATCCAAGCCGTGACGAACCTGCTCGCTTTCGAATCGGACGGGTTCCAGCAGGTGGAAATCTTGTTCCTCCGGTGTATCCTTGGCCATTTGCAAAAGCCCGTTCGGTCGCGGAAAGGGTTGGAAACCCAGTTGGAATTCGCGCGGGAATTCGCGCAGGAACAGGCCGGATGTATCGGGGAATCTTTCGAGGAGACTTTTTCCGAGTTGTCGGATATCGCGCGGGACGTGATGGGAAAGGTTTCGGATGAGTATTACGATCGGTTGATCGTGGAAAGGAAAGCGGCGAAAACGCTAAAATAGGCGTATCGGAATCCGCAAGTCCAAGATGCGAAAATATAGACGAATTGGGTATAATTGGCGTGTTGACCGGATTCGATTTTGACTTTGACTTACCTATCGAATCAACTACTCTGCTTTGGTATTTTTTAAAATTTTTTTATGAAGCGGATATTCCTTTTGCTCGCCATGGCGTTTTTCGCCGGCGTTTCTGCAAGCCAAGCCTTCGCGTCCACGGAAACCGTTTCCAAAGACGACGCCTGCCAAATGCCCGACGGCCTCCATCGGATGGGCGTGGCCATTTCGAATTATCCGGGATACTCGATCCAAGTGGGAAGTTTTTATAAGGAAAAAAACGTCCTGATATACCTGGTCGATGCCAAGGAAATCGGGGGAAGCGGCAAAACCGAAGCTTTCCTATGGTCGTGGGATTGCAAAAGCAAGAAACCCAAACAGGTGAGCAAATACGATTTCCACGAAGCGAATTTTTTCGATACGGATACCCCGGTCGCGATCGCCTATGCCGACAAGTCCATCATTTTCGTGAAGCGGGTCACCCAATACAAGGGGGAATCCTACCGGAATCAGTTCGTCCGATACAACCGGAAGACCCAGAAGGTCAACTCGTATTTCTCGCTCTCGAAACTTCCCGGATATCGCAAGTTCGTAAACTCCGTGCTCGACAAGACGATTACGATACCGTGTACCGACAAGGATTCGAATTCCAAAGTGTGCTATGGGGAGGATTCGTACGAAGTGACCTATCCGAAAATCGAAAATCACGATTTTTTCCTTGAAGACATCTATGCCGACGAGGACGGAAAGGTAAAGTTCCAGGTATTGTACCGTGACAAGATACATGGCGATTCCCAGTCTCCTCAGAGCGCGTTCGTGCTTTCCTACAATGTCGTTACCGGCAAGATCGATTTCGACCTTACCAACCTTCTCTATATCACGGGAAAGGCAAAACAACCGAGCAGATAGTTCGTTTGAGAGACTCATGGCGTGCGGATGTTCCCGAACGGTTACCCCACTAGCCACATCCCCAAAATCCCCACCACCCCGGCCGCGATCGACGCCCCGAACGCCGTCATGACCTTTTTCCCATAAACCGGTTCGCCCATCCTCCAGGCGAGGCTCGCCTTGACGAGATTGTTGGATATCACCGCGATAAGTACCGTGACCGTCGCGATGAGCGGCACGATGGACCCGTCCGTCGCCTTGCTCGCCATGTCCTGGGTGATCGCGTCTACGTCCGCGAGCCCCGACACCGCGCCGAGCAGGTAATAGAGAATCTGCGGGTCGAAGGTGTCGCGGTACGAAACCCCGATGGCGGAAATGAATTTGATCAGCAGGATCAGTCCCGCGAATTTGATGGCGGGAATGATGCGGAACGGGCTTTCGAGCTCCTGTTCCACCACGATTTTTCCGGATTTTTTCCCTTCGTGCTTCGAGGCGTAGAAGTGGAACGCCACGAATCCGGCGAGCACCGCGAACATGAGGAGTACCGGTACCGCGATGGTCTTCACGAGGGCCAGGGCGAACACCGCGACGATCAGTATGACGCGGATCAGCATGATGCACGAGGCGACGAGCGTGCCGACGACGTAGGAGGAGATGTTCTTGGGGTCGCCATTGCTTTTTTGGGTCATGGCGGCGGTCACGGCCGTCGAGGATACCAAGCCTCCGACCGCGCCCGAAACGATGATGCCGCCGCGGTCCCCGAGGGTTTTTGAGAGAATATAGGCCGCGAATTCTATCGCGGTCATGGCAACGACGAAGAACCATATCCCGTACGGATTGAAGAAGTCCATCGTCCACAGCCGGAAGTCGAAGGCGAGGTTCACCCCGGCGCTCGCGAGGAGGTCGGAAAAGGAAAATTTCGCGTCGGGTAGCAGGGGGAGTATCACGAACGCGATGACGCCGAACTTGATGGCGTTGTTGAATTCCAACTTGGTGATTTTCGTCTGGAGTCCTTTGAAATAGTCCTTGGAAGACAGGAGCAGCATGAGCACGATGGTCAGGATGACCGCGAAGGCGTATCTGCCCGTCATGGCGATGACCCCGAGAAAATAGACGACGAACGCGGCATATTCGCTCGTGACCCCCATCGAATCCTTCCGGAACGCGGTGTACGCATAGGCAATCACGACCAGGATCATGCTGACGAACATTCCGGCGAGCACGAACGTGTGAGTGCCATACAAGATGTCCAGCCAAGCGGACAGGGCACCGAGAAGGCTGATCAGGGCATACGATCGGACGCCTCAGAAATGGGAATCGTACGATACGGATCCTTTCGATCCTTCGGACATTTCGCGTTCGAGCCCAACGAGGGCTCCGAGGACGGTGGCGGTGCCGAGGGCGAGGAAGATATTGGTTTCCATAGGTTTTGGATTAGGAAAAATAGGGGATGGCGAAGAGGATTCCGGAAATTGCGAGAAACAGCCCGTTCGCGATTTTCATACGGTCCGGATTTTCCCTGGCCCGCATGAGGTCGATGACGAGGTTGCGGAGGAGGAAGGTATAGAGGACGATATAGGCCCCGGGAATGATATGGTAATAGAACGGCATTTCCGCAAACGTCCGGTAGGGTCATTCCTTCCCGATGAAACCCGAAGCGATAATCCCGAGCCACCCGTAGATTTGGAAGGCTCCCAGTATGCCGCCGATGGCCATCCATTTGATTTTTTCGAATCAGAAGATGACGAGGTAAAATACCAGGTAGACGATTATCGCGATCCCGCCGTGCATGAACCCGAACGCCGCGTCCTGCAGCCCGTAGAAAATCCAGAATCCGGAAACCCCGAACATCGCCATGTGGAACAGGAAAAACGGGTAGACGAAGGCTTTGGGGAAGGCCTCGGTTGAAGCTTTGGTTTTCGTTGCGTTGCCGGAAGCGTCGGTTATGGAGAATTCCATGGATGGGGAAGGGGTGGGGAAAGTATAGATCGATTGTGGCGAAGTCAAAATATTCGGAATCCCAAAAATTCTTTTGACACCCTCCCCAACTTGCATATATTAACAAGTGTCATTTACACACTTTAAATGAACGGGCCAATCATTGGCTCAAAAAAATCCTTCTGATAGAGTGTGAAAAATACACTTTAATTCCTCATTCATCCTCATATGAAAACTACCGCACTCCTCCGCGTCGACGTACAGGAAGCCTTTACTCCCACTGGCGGTCTCCCGGTCGCAGCCGGAAGGGAAGTGGTCGACGGGGTCAACCGCGTGACCGAACAGGCGAGAAACGCCGGAATGCTCGTCATCGACAGCGTGGATTTCCATCCTGAAGGGCATGTTTCTTTCGCTTCCCGGTGGAATCTCCCGGCATTCAGCCAGAATCCCCTTAATCCCGCTGATCCGAGCGACTTGCTTTGGACCGACCACAGCATCGGCGGGACCGACGACGTGAAGCTGATCGATGGCATTTCCGACCCGGAAGGAGCCGTAAAAATCTACAAGGGCTGGATGCGGAACCGCGACGCGTATTCCGCGTTCGACATGGGCGTCACGGCGCTCGACGGGAACGCCCGGGACGGCTACGAAGTCGCGACCGGCGCGAAAACCCTGGAACTGGTGCTCCGCGAAGCCCGGGTCGAAGTCCTCCGCATCGTCGGGCTCGTTACGGAAGTCTGCGTCAAAGCCAATGCGCTCGACGCGATCCGGTACGGATTCGACGTGGAACTCATGGCGGACGGCATCCGCGGGCTTTCTCCGGAAGGGCATGCCGCGACCCTCGAATACCTCGCTTCGCTGGATGGATTGCCGAATCCGCAGGGGCGTATCGCTTCCGTCAAGATCGTTTAGAAGTGGGTATACCTAATAGAAAACCAATTCCTATTAGGTATACCCAATAGGAATTGGTTTCCCGGTTTTTCCAGTCACATATTCGGACATCTTTTATTTTTTTCTTCGGTCGCTTATTCCCGATAAGCTTCCGAAAGAAGAAAAACAAAACCTGTTCCGAATCTGTAACCGTAAAATACCGAAAACCAATTCCTATTGGGCATAAAGCGCGAACTTCGAGTCCAACCCCCCATTGCAAAATCCCGTTAACCACTTTCCCATGAAATCCTCCCTCCCATACACTCTCCACCATTCCTTCGCTCCCGCCCGGGACGAAGCGGAGGTCGATTCGCTCCTGAACAACGACATTTACAAATTCCTGATGCTGGATTTCATCCTCGCGCATCCGGAGTACCGCGACATGCTCGTGCGGTGGAAAATGAAGGTCCGCAACCGCGACGTCAAGCTCGGCAATGTCATCCCGATGGCCGCGCTCGCGGAACAGCTCGACGCGACCCGGGCGCTCGGCGGGGTGTCGCCGGCGGACATTTCCTACCTCCGGGGCATGCTCTCGGCGGGCGGGAAGCCGCTCTTCCGGGAAGAAACGCTCAAGTATCTGACGGATTTCAAACTCTCGGAATACGCACTTTCGGACGACGGGAACGGGGGGTACGATCTCTCGTTCGAGGGAAACTGGGCAAATTCCATGATGTGGGAAATCCTCGCGCTCAAGATCGTGAACAGCCTCTACCTGTACCACTACGCCAAGAAGGCAAAGCTCACGCCGACCGAGTGGAACGGGGTGATGACCCGGACGATGGGCCGGCTGTTCGCCGACGCGGAGGTCATCCGACAGGATCCGCGGATCACGTTTTCCGAATTCGGGACGCGGCGGGCGGCAAGCACGGACATCCACCGCCAAGTGCTCGAAATCCTCGAGAACGAGCTTCCCGGGCAGTGCATCGGGACTTCCAACGTCATGCTCGCCCGCGAATTCGGCAACAACAATCCGCGTGGGACGAACGCGCACGAACTTCGAATGATTCCGACCGCGTTCGAGGATCAGCCCGAAAATATCGTGTCCAAGATGTACGATATCGACCGCCAGTGGATGGCGCACTTCCCGGAACTCGCGATTCTCCTGCCGGACACCTTCGGGACGACGTTCTACTACCAAAACGCCCCGAAGGATATCATCGCCGGCCACATCGGGACCCGGTTCGACTCCAAGGACCCGCTCGTCGCGATCCCGGAATACGTGGATTGGCTCCTCGCGAACGGCGCGGATCCCGCGACCAAGATGGGTATCCCGAGCGATGGGCTCGACAGCCGAACCATCCGGGAAATCTCCGAAACCTGCTCCGGCATGGTCGGAAAGCTTACCTACGGATGGGGAACCGGGCTCACGAACAATACCAAAGGAACGCTCCCCAAAGAGCGCGAAACCTTCGGGCCGTTCGGATCGTTCTCGGTGGTCATCAAGCCGGATTCGGTCTGGCGTCCCGACCGGGGCGAGTGGGTCGCCTGCGTCAAGCTCTCCGACAACCCGAACAAGGCGATGGGGTCTCCGGAGCGGATCGAACTCTTCAAACGGACGTTCGGGGTGGCGGGGATGGAGCGGCAGGAGGTGGTGGTGTAGTCGGTTTGAAGAATATTACATGTAATTTTACCATACCATGCTCACTTGGAATGCCGCCTCGGAAACCGATACGGAAACATTCGTGCCGAAAGAGGTTTTCGAAGCCTGAATGAAACATCATGCCATAGCGAATACCGCATGGCCCATTGCCCATGGTACGACGATGCGAGGGTATCGCGTGCCAAAAGAAAATCGGGAGGAGCACCTGCTTGCTTCTTGGAGCCAAGTACGGGATATGTGCCTCTATGTCCATGTTCCATTTTGCGAAAAAATCTGCAAATTCTGCGATTATTCGGTAATGAATCCCGATATCAGGAAGGAGCAGGAGCCGAAATATTTCGGGATGATCGCCAGGGACATGCTTGCCGGGGCGGGGTACGAAGTGCGCCATGGCAAAAACACTTTCTCAAAAATCGCATGAAACGACGGCCTGAGCGATTATTTGCATCATCGGGTCGAACGGGCGGTCCCGTATCTCGGAGTCGGGATGTGAGCCCAGAGCTTCAATCCTCACAATAGTCTTTCTTATAATGGGTGAGCCCTCGTCAAGCATCCCGATTATTACTACAAGAATATCAACGAAGAACGGTTGCCAGTAGAATCCGCCAATCACCTGTCCCGGGAAGCGGCGATGGCAAAAATGATATCCGTGTCATTCTATTCCGGGGGAATCCATCTGGAAAGCTTCTTGAAAACTTTCGGTATCCCGCTCGAAACCGCTTTTCCCGAGGAAATCCGATTCGTTAAGGAAAACCGGTACATGGAATATGACGAATTTTACGGAACCTTGCAACTTACCGAGTTGGGAACCCGGTATTGCCATGGGATTATAGCGCTGTTCTACAATGGCGAAGTCAAGAAACATCTGTTGGAACTCGACGAGAATGCTTGGATTCGGTGAAAACAGATCGCCAGGCCAATCCAAACGAAATTCGCTCTTTAAAATTACCTGTTTTTCAGGTTCCGGTAGGCGAGCAGAAACAGCTGCTTCTGGAATTCCGCGATGAGCGGGTTCTCGATGACGATGGAAGATTCGTTCGCGAAGTCGATGAACGCCACCTTGTCGCCGTAAACGGTCATCGAAACGTCCTGGTCGAATCCGTCCGTGCCTTCCGGCACCACCGCGAGTTCCCGTTCGAGCCGGGGCGTTTTCGACGCGGCGGTCTTGGCGGACATGATGACGTAGCGTTCGAGGGATTTGCGGTCGCGCTTCTCCCGGTAATCTTTCGGCAGGTAGGAATTCGCGCGTTCGACGTCGCTTTCGGCGCTCACCCGGTAGAAAACCGATCCCTTCGGCAGGCTGTCCACGATATCCCCGAACGTGGCCGTTATCGCGGGGCGTCACTCGCGATAGCTTACCGATACGTTTTTTTCCAGCCGTTCGAATTTTTCCCGGAGTTCGGAAACGAGGGGGGCGCAGCGGGACTCGAAATCCCGGACGAGGGATTCGATCCGGTCGGGAGAAAGCGCTCAGTACGATTTCCGCTTGCCCCGTACGGTTTCCTTCACGAGGCCGAGTTCCATGAGATGCGGCAATATCCGGTAGGCTTCCGGCCGGTGCAATCCGGTCCGCAAACAGATTTCCGCGATGGAGGAAGTCCCGTGTTCCAGGAGGTCGAGGTAGGTCCTGGCGGTTTTCTCCGGTATTCCCAAACGCTCGAAAAGCAGAATGAATTTGTTCATATATAACAAAAAATTACATATTTATTGTATCTTTTTTTTCTCTATGGGAAAGGAAAAATAATTTTTCCGGGAAATAAAAATTACGAAAAGTTATATTTCCGAAGCGGTGATGTCGGGAATCGTTAGAGTGGCGGTGCCGGTATCCCTAACCCTTTCCCCTATGATAACCGCACAAGAAGCGAAAAGCCTGCTCGTGGAAATGCTTCCCGCCGATCGATTGCTGGCACTTCAGAGCCGAGTCAGTCAATCTATACCTAACCAAATCTGGTTTCCCGGTTTTTCTCGTCACATATTTGGATATCTTTTATTTTTTTCTTTGGTCACTTATTGCCGATAAGCTCCCGAAAGAAGAAAAATAAAACCTGTTCCGAATCTATGACCGTAAAATACCGAAAACCAATTCCCGTTGGGTATAAACCGAAAATTGAATATTCTCACGGCATATCTATACTTTGACGGAAGTTTCCAGACTTCCCAGGTAGCTCATTTATCAATTTTTTATGAAACTCGTCAAAGCATCGCCATTATTACTGCTGTTGACGTACTTTTTCAGCTTGATTTTCTCGGCCTACGCGATATTGGTGCCGAGCAGCTTGATGTCTTTGAATTTTATCGTTACTTTGGTATTTTTGCTGGCGCATGCCGTTCTTTTCTACCTCGTTTTGGACAATAAGCCGAAGGCGGCATGGTACTATGGTTCCTATCTGGCATTTCTGTTCGCGGTACTCGCGTTCTTCCGGTTCGGAATGGGAACGCTTGCATCTTTCGACCTTGCCGGAGTAGTGGAATGAACCGTCCAGCCAGTAATTTACTGGCCGTATGCCGTTGGGTACGCGGTATTTTTGGCATTGGTCATTCTGAATCTGTATTTCATGGATGCCAACATGAAGAAGTGAATCGGCAACGTCCCGGAAAAAAAGTTAACCACGAAAAAACAGCCCCTGATTTTTGCCGTCGTCAACGTGGTTATTGTCGCGTCGCTCTTGGTTTTCCGGTTCGGGTACTATACGGTCGAAAAGGACATCCCAAAAATCGACGACGGATTTTTCGTGACCAAATTGGAGAAAACCGAGGTAGCGGATTCCGACAATCTCTTTATGGAAGTTCGGAATTTCGAATATACGGAAGATTCCAAAATGAAATCGTTGAAAGCACTGATGGCTTCCTGCTATTTCGGGGATGAATGCCGCGGGGGATTGGATGCCTACCAAGAAGCCATGCAAGGGGAAAACGTGAGCTGGGCTGATAAAAAAGTCCTGTCCGATGCCGGAGAAATACTGGCGGTTAAAGCATACCTCAAAGATCATATCGATGTCCTGTTCCGTTATCAGGGTAAAGATTTCGACGCTTTAGCCGAAAAGCTGCTCACGAACCTTTCTCAAAAAAAGCATTACCAACCTTTGCAGGGAAACGAAATCATTACCTATGGGGAGTACGCTTGATTCCATCGGGATGTGAGGTACAAAACCCTCGAGTATCTTACGCTTGGCGAAGAAGAAAAGGGAATCGCCCTGCTGGACGCGCAACTGCGAACCCTGCAAACCCAATTGGCCGGGGATGCCGATCTCATCAGCACGGTCAGCGCGATTTCATTTTTGAAAGAGAGCCTGAACCATGTCACGATGGTTTTGAAAAATTTCCCGTTGTCGGAAAATTCGAAAAAAACGTTGGAAAATACCCTTTCATTGGAGTTGGACCATATGGGAATCATGGATAATTCTCTCAAAAACGAATACAAGAAAATAGGAAAATATTTGGTGATGATTCCTACCGAAACCACTTTTTTCGACAAAGACTACACGGATCGCGGATTCCGGGAAATGACATTCGAAAAGATCAAAAACAAGGGAGAGATTTCCGATGCCATGCTCGAAAAATATATCTTGCCCCTTCCTATAGGAAAGGGCAATGCCCTTGGCTGGGTCCTCTGGAGGACTATGGATTCTACCTATGGGAGGCAGTACGAAAAAATGGCCGAGCTAGCCGCCATAAGAACCTCGGTCGTAGAAGCTTTGAAGTAGTAATGTTTTCGCTCCCTCATCGACGCGAACTACGCCGTTACCCGATTTCCCCATGCAAAACACCATCATCACCCACCCGCGCTTCGAATATCTCGCCGATGCCATCGTCGCCCGGAGCCCCGAAAAATTCGTCAAATGACAGGCGGAATTCCTGCGCTTCGCCGATAACACCCCCAACCTCCGGATTCCCGGGGTCAAGCGGGAAATCGAGCACCGGGACGTCACGTACATCGGGGATTTTTCCCAGATGGACGAGGTATTCGAACACTACAATGCCATTTTTGCCCTGGTCAAAAATATCGCGAACAAGGTGCGGATCGTCATGCCGTACTTCCCGGTCGGGACTTCCGAGCGGGTCGAGCGGAAGGGGGAAACCGAGTCGGCGCATGCGTTCGCCCATCTGGTCTCAAGCCTGCCATCGGGCCGGCACGCGAAGAATTCGGTGCATATTTTCGACATCCACGCGCTGGTCGAACAGTCGCTGTTCAATCCCGACCGCATCAATGCGGAGCTCCATACCGCGACGAGCCTGCTCGACCTCCGGCCCGGCGAAATGATCGCGTTCCCGGACGACGGCGCCGCGAAACGGTTCAAGGATATTTTCCCGGAGGCGGAACGTATCGTCTGTGGGAAGACCCGCAACGGGGACCGCCGGGTCGTGACCCTCAAGGAAGGGCATCCGGAGGGGCGTGACGTCGTGATCGTCGATGACCTCATCCAGACCGGCGGCACCATCGCGGAAGCGGCCGATATGCTTCGGAACCACGGGGCGAAATCCGTCCGCGCGTTCGCTCCGCACGGGGTATTTCCGGGGAATTCCCATATCGGGCTCTCGGCCCGGCTCGACGAACTCGTCGTGACGGATTCGATTCCGGAAAACATCGTTCGGGCGAAGGGCGTGGCGAACATGCGGGTCGTGACCATAGGGGGATTGGTCGAACGGATCATGACGAAAGAGGAATAATCCCAAACGAGAAAAATCCCCGTTTCGAACGGGGATTTTTCAAGGGATGATTTGCTAGGAAACTTTCCGGACGCACCTCGCGTACAAAATCGTGAGATTCTTATCCGCGGTCGTCATGGTTTGTCCTCCTCCCCAACTGTGATTGAAGGCCGTTGCCGCGTCGTTTTCCGTGCTTGACCAGTATCCGAGGGACCCTTGCGTATGCTGGTATCCCGGGGTAGTTTCCGAGAATCCGTGTTGCCGGTTGGTAGCGGCATACATCGCGCCCAGCTCGTCCTTGTTCGGAAGGAACCAATCCGCATGGCCGTTGAAGGTCAGGTTTTCGCAGTAGGTTTTCGCGTTTGCCCACGATTTGGTGACGGTGTCTTTCGTCAGCTCGACCGTTCCTTCGCAGGTCGGGACGGGTTTGTCGTTGCAGCCGGGAGGCGTCATCGCGTAGTCCGTTCCGTTCAGGGAGAACGCATATTCCCGCCAGTGCGCGTAGGCCTTCATATCTCCGGTGATCACGAAATCCGGGGTAATCTTCGTGCCGCCGGTCGGCGCGGTCCACCATCCGTCGAACGTGAATCCGGATCGGAATGGCGGGGGATTGCTGCCGTCCCATGGCGTCGGAATGACGATGGCTCCGACTTTCGCGTTTTTCGTTTTGAATTGCATTTTTGGAATCGGATCCGTGCCGCCGTTCTGATCGAAGCTCATGGTGAACGCGTCGTTCGCGTACGGAATCCAAATGGCATACAGCGTCAGGTCTTCGGTCATGCGTTCCGAGTCGTCTATTTTCCTGCCGCCCACCGGATCCGCCGACCAGCCGCCGAACGTGTGTCGGGGTTTTTTCAGATCATATGATTTTCGCATGAGTATCATGGACGAATTAAACGTCGTGGAGCCATATGATCAAACGAAAGCATGAATAAATTTGCTCTCCACGAACTGTTCGTTCGGCGTTCCTTCGAATTGAATCGTTCCTCCCCCGTTTGGGGAATATTTTATGGTAATCATTTTCAGAGCGCAAGTCCCCGCCACGTCCGATACTTCCCTGTCCAGCTTTTCCGGCCCGTCCGTCGTGATCGTGCAGACGCTTCCGGTTTTCGTGGCGGTAATGTTCCGGCAGTCGCTCCCCGCCTTGATATCGGCTAAGTTGAATTTGCCGTCGGCCCCGGCAATCGCCGTCTTTCCGCATCCGCTGACCGTCGCTCCGGACGAGTAGTTAGCTCAGAAACTGCCCTTCACGGAAAAGGTGGCAACCGCCGTGAAACTGTAGATTTCCTTGGTCCGCGCGTTCGGGGGCGTGCATCCGAGTCCGCCGTTCACAGAGGTGGGACACGGGGCTTCCCAGGTACACCTGACGGAGATGTTCGTGAATTTCGGATCAGAATCGTGGCTTTCCGTACAGCTCGCGAGCCCTCCGGTTTCGGTGACGTATTCTTTCGTGATTTCCGGGATCTGGCTTCCGCTCAGGTAGAGCCGGTACGTGCCGAGGACCGGGTCGGAGCTTCCCGAGAAGGCTACGCTTCCTGACGAAGTTACGGCGCTCCCGCTTCCCGTATCCGAGCTTCCCGTGCCAGACCGGTGCATTTCGGCGTCCGTGAGATCGACGATCTCGATGAGCCGGTCGAAGCCCCGGGCATCGGCTTGGAACGTCTTCGAGGCGTCCGCAAGCTCGTACCCCAGGTATTTGACGATTCATATGATCTCCGTATCGTTCGCGTATTCCGGGCCGGCGAGGAGGTCGTCGAACCTCGTCACGATGGTGTCGAGGTAGGTCCGGTACCGGTCCGGCCTCAGGTCCCCTCACCGGGCGAGGATGTTGACGACGAGGGCGTCGACCCTGCCGGCGTAATTCGATATCGCTGGCCGGTACGGGTTCGCTTCGGTGGGCTTCCACCGTTCCGAAGCCGTTGCCGGGACCACCCCGGTGCCGGAGAACTGGGAGAGGAGCCGTCCGGAATCCGTTCCGGATCCGAGGAACGCCATGATTCCGCCGAGCCCGACGAACGCGGCGAGAAGTACCATGGGAACGCTTTTGCTTCCGAAGAAGGCCTTTTTGTTTTCCATATGCGTAGAGTGAGGGGATGCCGTTTCCTGGTGATTATAAGGGATTGTTTTTCGAAATGCAAATGCAAAATTCGGGGGGAATTCGTTTTTTTCGTACCGCTTCACGGTTTGACAAAATTATATTTATGATTAATACGTAAGCCTTTTCATAAAAACCATGCATCATCACGCGAATTTCGATTTTTCGGAAGCAACCGAACTTGATTCGAGCCAAGATACTCGGAGTTTCGTGGTTATTCCCGCCAGGGATTCCCACGCATCGGAATCCGAATTCCTGTTGGAAATTCCGAAATCCGTCCGCGAAAGGTTCGAATCGATGTATCTCGGAAACTATGGGAAATTCGAACTGATTCGTAGGATCGTATCCTATCACCACTCGAACGTCGTGGTAAAAAAAATCCCGGCACTGCTCATGGCGCTCAACAATGTCATGACGAACGTCCGGAAATTCGTTCCCGGTTCCAAAAGTCCCATTCCCCCGGGGATTCTCGAAGCCGTAGAATCCGAAAAGGAAAAATTGATATCTTCGATCATGGAATTCTGGGAATCCGGAATATACCGAGCCGATGCCGCGATGCTCATATTGGAAAAAATCCCGTTGGCACACGGGGCTACGATAAAAATTGTCGACGAAGATTGCTTCGCTTCGGAAATCGTCGCAAAAAGGGTTCGGCAAACCTTCAAAGCCGGAGACCGGATGATCCAATCCGCGATAGATTCGTATTTCGCTGAAGCTCTCCAGAGATACTTTACCGCTTTCGACGCGCTCAAAAAGCGAGCCAAAGCCGACATTGCTATGGCCGATGCCTCTTGTTCCAAAGCGGATTCCCATCCGTTTCCGAAAAATCTCACGAAGGCATCCGATCCGGTTTTGCCTGATGGACCAGAGATACCGAGAGCCCGAGAAACCCTGGGGAAACTGGGACGCGTTTCCGCGCGGATGCAGACGGTTTTGCGGGATCCAAAAAAAATCCAAGAAGGAGAATTGGAAAGCCATTCCAGACACGTGGATCCCGTGGATACGGACGGTCCGGAAGCGAGGATTCTGAGGGGTGCCATCCGCGAAAAGATTTTTGCCATCGAAACCCTGATGCGATCGGAACCGACGGAATCCACGAGCGGTCCCTTCGCGGTTTCCGACCACGAAGAAGCGGCTTCCGAAGCTGCCGCGCCGCTCGAAATTTCCCCGGAACAAATCACGATTCTCGAAGAAATTCGCCTGCTCAAGCAACACGTCGGCAATCCTTCCTCCACCCGCGTCACCAATACGAACAGCTTTGGCGACGGGCATTTCTGGTTCAACGTCCTCAATCCGTTCCTGAATTTTTTAGCCGAACATATCGCGAAAAATCCCGAAGATGCCGTTGCATTCGACTGGTGGAATATCGCGCAAGCGTATTCGGTCACGTTCGGGAATGATCCGAAACATCGGAACTGGTGCTCGACTTTGGCCCAGGAAACCGACGATTCGGGAGATTTCGCGACCGAGTGGGCGAAGTTCCCGCGCTTTGTCCGGGCCCAATTGAACCAGGGCATGTACAAGAGAAAACTCGGAAAGGAACCGATGAAAATATTGTGCGGATTGCTGGACGGGTATTTCGAGGGGAAGGCTGGGTAGAATCCAACCCGTTTTCTTGGCCCCTTTTCGCCCATCGTAACCGACGCGATATGCGGAGAGCTATTTTATACCCAATGGGAATTGGTTTTATCTGTCAATTTCCGTTCTCAATAGCGATTTGACGTAGTCTCTCACGCTGCTATCTTGAGGATCATAAATCGGAATAAGCATCATGTTATACGATTGTTTGATAATATTGTTGAGCGACTGAAATTTCTTTAATCCGCTGTCTTGTATGTTTCCGGGATACATGATGAAAATCGGGGATCGTAAAAATGGCTGAAAAACTTCATCCTTGTCAAGATATCAGATCTTTTGATATTTATGGAGTTCTTCCTTGAAGATATTTGAACGTGGATATTCCAAATCCATAAGATCATCATGGGATACGGAGAATTTCGCATCAAAAATAATGGTTTTCAGCACGTATCCATGGTCATCCCGTATTTCTATGGAAAGATCGGGAGTCATGATATTGGCCTTTTTTCCGTTTTTCGCATCCCTGTCAGCCTTGCCGAAATCAAATTCGTTTCAGATGATATTCGAAAAATTAAAACCCTCCCTGCGTTCTTTTTCCATATAGAGATTGGAATTGATATCTCTTTTGAGGAAGGAAAGTTCCTTTTTCGTGTCTGCCAGTATCCCTTCCTCCTCGGCAAAAGATACGTTATACGCATTATACGCGTCCCCCAGCGTCAGGCGCAGTCTTCTTTTCGTGGATTCCTCATTGCCGATAGCCGGAAAATCCGCTTCCAAAAATCAGACCCCCCCTCTCCCATTCAATCCGTACGGTTGGAGCTTTCCCCCCATATACGCTTCATGGGTGACATACGATTCTCTCATCGTACCTTCTTGTATTTCCGTAACGCGAGTTTCCGATCCGCTAAAATCGATTCATTCGATTTCCTCAAGCAGCTCTTTTATATGCTCGAAACAATAGAGTTCGTATATCGTATTGATCGATTGTATAAAATTATCTTCCTCGTCGATATTCGTAGTCAGTCAGTTGACGTGCTTCAATCAATCGTTATAAATTTTCAGAAGCGCGAAATAATCAGGGTTCAAGACCATGGAGCTATCAATCTTTATATCGTCAAAATTTTCAATGTCCCGTACCTCTTTCATGAGAAGCAGAATGTCGCTTATCTTTTTGGGAATCGTTCCGGTTTTCGTTCGCAATCGAAGGCTTTCCTTGAGAAATTTTTGAATTTTCAGCAAGACGAATTTCAGCAATCGATTGCTATCGTTGTCATAGGTGACTATTTTTCGGGTATGCGCTATTTTTATATTCGATAGCTCTTTGAGCTTTTCTGGCAAATCATCTCAATAGGCGTAATCAATTCTCCGAGCGACCTCCATAAGCGTGGCATGATCCGCGTATTTCATATTTTGCAGATAGTCGTATTGCACCTCGTTTTTTAGGCTTTTGGTAAGGCCGTATCGCAATTTCTTAAGAATCTTCTCCAAATCGGAAAGCATTCTTTTCGTCGTATAAAATTTTTTTTGTTTGATATCCCCGAGCACTCTGCCCGCTTGCGAATTCTTTTTATTGCCATGGAGCTTGTCGTCTATCTTCCTAAATATCTTATCCACGTATCCGTCAAGTCACTTGGAAGGGAAAATGACGAATCGCAATTCCCCGACTCATGAAAAAAGTCTGCCGTAGTTTCAAACGGGGACATCGCTTCGGGAAATATCATAATAATCGAGAATCTTTCCGTCTTCGCCGAGTACGTGATACGATTCTCCTTCTAGGAAAAAAGCGGGAATGATAGTTGTATCAAAACTTACGAAATCGTCATTTTCAAGCAACCTTTTATTTTTTTCATTATTTTGCTGGGAAATCAGGTAAATTTGGGAACCGTTTCGCTTGACCGCGTCAAGGGTGAATACTTGGAAATCTCACGTATCATCCGATTTCTTCCTCACTTTTTCGTATCAGGATATGATATGGTCAAATTCCATTCATTTTCCCCTGAGATCGAAACTATAGAGGGAAAGCTGGTTGCGGAGTTGGAATGATTCCGAATCAAAGTTCATCTCTCGTATCTTGTCGAATGCATCCTTGTGTTCCATGGGGAGATAGCACAGGGCGTCTATGAATTGCTTGATGGGATCGCTTTGATCTCCGTGCTTTTCCTTCAAATATTTTTTATACTGTTGGAAGTGGTTAAAATCTACTTTTTTTATTTTGTTTTCCGTAAAATTCGCTTCGATACTGTTTAGAATTTCTTCCAAGGTACTATCGGGAGGATCCTTCAATCAAAGAAAATCAGTGATATTTGCAATTTTTGCTTTTAATTCTCTATTAATTTCTTTAAATTCATCGCTATCTTTCGTCTTCATTAACAAATGCTCCAAGGACTGTTTTCGTACGTACAATTCTCTCAGATTTCGAGTATCTTCCCCTCCTCAAACATGCTGCTCAAAGTAACATGATTCATAAAAACCTGATCGCAACTCGTATGCCTGTATGGAACCGTCTGTTTTTCCTATAAAAAACCCTCTTTCTTTTTGGCTAAGGTCCAAATATTCTTTTCGAGAAATACCAAGCTTTTCGTTTCTTTGAGATTCGAGCAAATCGAGATATCGCTCGATATTCTTATAAAAGTCTACATTGGCAGATTCCAATTCCCCCCTCCTTTTTATTTTAAATCTTTCTCTCTCTTCTTTCTCGGAACTCTTGTCTATCTTTTCCAATAAACGTTTTTTATCTTCTTTTAATATATTGTGTTCTTCTAAATTTTTCTCATTGCTGAGTCTTTTGTTTAATTCCAAAAATTTATCATACATGTCAGGTGGATAGAAGTATTCTTGAAATTTTTTATTAAAAT
>CAIVSN010000031.1 GCA_903908595.1 uncultured bacterium | reverse complement strand
CGTTGGCTTTTTACCGCTCCGCCGCTCCGCGGACGAAGCGGAAGGCCGCGGTTTCGAATCCTCCTATCCCCGCCTCCCCATTGAAAAATCCGGAACGGGTCCGGATTTTTGGAAGTTTATGGCTGGGATAGAAGGATTCGAACCTTCGCATGGAGGAGTCAGAGTCCTCTGCCTTACCGCTTGGCGATATCCCAATGAAGTGGGCAGATGATAGTAAAAATATCGCGAATGGCAAGTTTTTAGCGATAAATACGGAAATGTCTGGACTATTCCCCGGTATTTCTCATGGATTTTATCCTTTGTAGCTCTTTATAACGGGGATCATTGGCAAGGTACCGACTTTCCCAGAAGGCCAGGCGTTCGTTCATATTCTTCATGGTATACTGGCTGATTTCTTCTACTGAAAACTTGTCGATATGCTGCTCGTTCTCGATTTCTTCTAGGACGTGGGACAACGGACCATTAGAAGGTTCTGAAGCGGTAGCAATATCCATGATTTCCTGGACGTGCTGCCTGAAATCGGAATTCTTCGAAAAAACATTAATCATGGAATGGATCTCCAGGAGGGCGTCGATGTTCACTCCCGGCAAGGGGAGGAATCCTTCCCTTGCCACCTTATCTATGCTGGACTTGTAAGTCATCTGGTGGCGATCGACGAAATAATCGATCTTGGTATCCGTTTCCGTATCCTTGAGAAACTTCTCGAAAGCAATGACCTGTTCCACGGGAATCTTGGAATTGATATCCCGGAGGACTTCCGTAATGAAGATCTGTTTCTCGCGTTCTTTGGCGGAATTAACGGAACCGCCGTCGTGGCTCCCGGGAGCGGATATTTGATATGAATTATCCATAATTGAAATTTATTTCACCCTATCGTAACATTTTTTCTTTTTTTGAGCAAAAAAACTCGTATCATATGGGCATGATAGCAAACATATTTTTCTGAATTCTCCTGACGTGAGCCGGAATCGGCACGCTGAAGTACCGCCGGACCATCCACGAATGGACCGGGGGATGGTGATGGGCGGAGCATTACCTTGGCCGGGGCGGCACGATGAGCGCTATTTCCCTCATCGCCTGCCTGATGATCGGGCTCGGCGTGGTCAAAGCGTTCGGAATGCTCGAATTGGGGCCTCCTAAGAAGACCGGCACCGAGGCTTCGGCCACGAAACCCGATACCGCCCAGAAGTCCGGATCCCCCAACGCCAAATAATTTTCTCACCTTTACCCATGTTCAGATTCCTTTCCCTAATTCTCGCCTTTTTTTTGCTTTGCACGAGCACGGTCTCCCCCACGTTCGCCAAACCCACCAAAGCCCCGGGCAATATCATTGCCACCCTGAAGAAAAAACCCCAGGAACAGATCGTCACCGAAAAGGAGCTGTTCATCGCCATGGTCGACATCATCGCGGAATACGGCGAGATTCCTACCAGCTACCGGTACGTGAAGGTCGAAAACACCGGGGAAATGGATTTCACGCGGCTCTACCGGGCGTACCAGAAAGCCGTGTACCTCGACATCCTCAAGCCGTCGCAGATCCCGCTCAAATTCTCGGGCGTCGCCACGCATAAGAAGCTCGTGAATTTCACGAACCTCTTCTATGGGGAGAAGAAAAACGGTACCATCCTCGTGAACGGCTCCGAACTCCAGGTCATCGACAAGAAACTCAACTACGGCGACCTCGCCTTCTACGCGAACAACTACCTCAACGTCAATACGAAGCCGGAAACCGGCACCATCCAGAACGCCGAAGGGTACGAACTCCTCGCGGACGCGTACCAGCGGCTCATGACGGAGCACGTCGACCACGCCGGATTCGACCAGAAGCAAATGATGTACGGAGCCATCGAAGGCATGGCCAAGGGAACGGGCGACGAATACACGGTATTTTTCCCGCCGGCGGAATCGCAGGAATTCGCAGGGGAAATCAACGGCGAATTCGAAGGCATCGGGGCCATGCTCGACATGACCTTGCCGGGCGAACTCATGATTACGGCGGTCATTCCGGGAAGCCCCGCGGAAAAATCGGGCATCTTCGGAGGCGATAGGATTGTCAAAATCGACGATTTCGAAGTCGTCAAAACGAGCTCCGTCGAGCAGCTGGTTCCCCGGATCAAGGGTCCGGCCGGCACCGTCGTCAAGCTGATCATCGAGCGGAAAGGAGAGAAAATCGAGAAGAGCATCACCCGCGCGAAAATAAAAATGGAGATGGTGAATTATGCCAAGCTCGATTCGAATACTTCCGTCATCAGGATCAGCAGTTTCGGGGACGGGACGATCGGCGGATTCCGCAAAGCGGTGGACCAGATGGAAGCCGACAAGACCAAAAGGGTCATCATCGACCTCCGGAACGACGGCGGAGGGAACGTCCGGGAAGTTTCGGACATCCTCGACTATTTCGTACCGACCAACCAGAACAAATTCTCGATGAAAACCCTGGTGGAAACGGAAACCGCGGTTTCCTCCGGGCTCGACGACCACTTCAAAAACCGGGAAATCGTCTTTCTCATCAACGGCGGAACGGCTTCGGCAAGCGAAATCCTCGTGCTTTCCGTTCAGGATTACCTCCCGACCCAAACCAAAATCGTCGGAGAAAAGAGCTTTGGGAAAGGTTCGGCCCAGCAATTGTTCGAATATAACGACGGCTCCAGCCTCAAGTTCACCATCGCCAAATGGTACAGCGGGAAAAACGGCCGGACCATCGACAAGGTCGGAATCAAGCCGGACTTCGAAATCGTGCTCGACGAAGCGAAATTCCGCCAGGGGATAGACAACCAGCTCGAATACGCGAAATCCCTCAAGTATTAGCCATGAGGCCCGGGCAAAATGCGAACTCCTTGCCATTTTTTCCGCTCCTCGTTCGATGTACGCCTCGCTCCGGTACTCATATACCCAATAGGAATTGGTTTCCCGGTTTTTCCAGTCACATATTCGGACATCTTTTATTTTTTTCTTCGGTCACTTATTGCCGATAAGCTCCCGAAAGAAGAAAAATAAAACCTGTTCCGAATCTGTGACCGTAAAATACCGAAAACCAATTCCTATTGGGTATAATTGACTTCGGATTTCATCGTTTTGCAAAAGTCTCTCCCGTTATTTGGACTCCGAGAGAATTCCGCGATTTTTCAAATTTCCTCGAATCTTTGACCAAGGATTAGGCACTTTGAACATGTTCCGAATGCAAGGCATCCAAATCGGCATGCCCGCATCGGGTCACGGCCACGCCTGAGCCTTGGCGAGGTCTCAAGGATTCCAAATGGCTTCCCCCATAAAAAAATTCGATTTTTTCGATTTTTTCATATAATACGAGGTTCGCTTGAATAGCCTTCGGCAAACCTCGGAGCATGCGGATACGGAAATCGAAACAAGCGATCTTCGGCCCGTGAAACGAGAAACTTTTTATCCAATAATTTTACCCTCATGAAAATATATGTTCCTTTGCTGGCTGCATGGGTGGCACTCGCAGGCTGTACCCAGGCATGAACCGGCGTCCCGAAGCCTCCCACGGGCGAAATAGTCCCGAAAGCCGCAAACCCCGTACCGTCGGTCGAAACGGCCCCGAAAGCCGCGGTCCCCGTCCCGGTTACCGCAACGGGCGAAACGGTCTCCCACGCCGACCACGTGGAAAAAGCGGCTTCCGGTTCGAATTACGTTCCATCGCTCGACGCTTCCCCGAGGCATCAGGAATGGGTCGTGGTAAAAAACGGCACGAAAAATATCCATACCTGGGTCGTGTATCCGCAAAATAGCCAAAAAAGCAAAACGGTGCTCCTGATCCACGAAAACAAGGGACTGACCGACTGGGTACGGAATCTCGCAGACCAGATAGCGGCGGAATGATACATCGCGATCGCGCCGGATCTCCTCTCGGATTTCAGCGACACGAAGAAAAAAACGAGCGATTTCGCGAGCGAGGACGCCGCGAGGGAAGCCCTGTCCACGCTCGACAAGAACGCCGTGCTCGAAGACCTCAAGTCGGTCACGCAGTACGCCAAGACCATCGAAACTTCCAATGGCAAGATCGTTTCGGCCGGATTTTGCTGGGGAGGATCCCAATCGTTCACCCTGGCCACCGCGTCCAAGGACATTACCGCGGCCATGGTATTTTACGGTTCCTGACCGGCGAACGCTTCCGATTACGCCAACATCTCGGTTCCCGTGTACGGATTTTTCGCGGGGAATGACGACCGGATCAACGCCACGCTCCCGAACTCGGAAAAATATATGAACGAGTTGGGGAAAAAATACGACTTCAAAACCTATCCGGGCGCCTGACACGCGTTCATGCGGCTGGGGGAAGGGCAAGGCGCGGAGCCGGCCAACAAGGAAGCCCGGGAAGCCTCTTGGAAACGAATGAAGGAAATTTTGGAGCAATCGTAGATATACCCAATAGGAATCGGGTATACGTTGAACGAGGAACGGAAAATTTGGCAAGGAGTTCGCGTTTCTCCGATGTTTTCCAAATTGGATTTGACCCACGATATTAAATCTTTTATAATCATTTCCATACATTAACCCATTTTTTATGAAAAAAGTTCTCAGTTATCTGGCTATCGTCGCCCTCGGATTCACGAGCGTGCAATGAGCCTTCGCCGCACCGGCAAAAATGCCGGCGAAAGCGAAACCCGTTGCCGTAAAAACTGTGGTTCCGACCGCCATCTCGAAAATCGTTTCCAAAGAAGACAAGCTGGCAGTTGAAGCCGACTTCGTCGAGATGCAGAAGGACGGCGTCAAAGTCCTCCGCGAACTCATGGATGCCTACGTCCAAAAGGATGCCAAGGAAACCGGAAACATGAAATGGAAGTACGATATTAGCGAAGGCGATACCAAAATCATCGTTGAAGCCAACGTAGAAAAATACGTAAGCGTCCTGAGCTATTTGCAAGGCCGGCAGGAATTCGGAGCCAAGGGCTCCTTCAAATTGGACATGTCCGGCAAACGGTCCGATTACTCGTCAAAACCGCCCATGGGACCCAATGGATACCGGGAATATCCGAAAATCGACATGAATCTCCAGGCCACGATCCAATTCGACGGAAACGTCAAAATTATCGGGAACGACGTGTATTTCACGCTCGCCGAATTCAAACGGGAACGTTCCGGATCAGATAACGAAGTCAAGGAATTCGACGAAGCGCTCCGCGAAATCGACCGGTACGTCGGGAAGACCTACAAGGTTTCCACTACTGACGCCGAAATCGAAAATCCGGCCGAACTCTTCAAATATGCGGAAGCCGTATTCCAAGTCCTCGAAACCAAGTCATTGGTGGAAGTCGCGAAAATGAAGGGCAACGCCTACGTTCTCCAACCGAAGAAATCCACCATGCAGGCGATCAACATAGCCATGGGGAAAAAGAAAAATGCCGGATTGAGCAATTCCTATTCCACGAAGAACGATCCGGTCGAAGTAACGTACCAGAAGAATTCCACCGGGGGCATCCTCCGGGTCACCAGCACGAAGAACAAGAAAAACTACGCACAGCTCACCCGGGAGAGCGGTGAATATACACTCGAAGCGAAGAACGTCGAAATGAACCGACGCTACAAATCCGGCAGTAATTTTGAAATGATGATGAAGCGGGATTTCCTCATGCTCAAGGCATCCGAAATCAATTCGTATTCTTCGACCTGGTACGACATATCCTGGAAAGATAAGCAGCTTGCCGCAAAATTGACGACCCAGACGAAATCCTACTATGACGAAAACGGAGGAACCAAGGTGGAAAGCTACGGGGTCAAGGGCCCCCTCGACCTCTGGACCGGCAATATGGACCTCAGCTTCGTCGGCAATGGGAAAGAGTACGGAAAACTCATGATTCAGGCCCAACCGACCACGCGTTCGTTCCAATTCAATTTCGCTATCGACATGGGAATGAGCGGGAATGTAAAAATCAACGGCGAAGGCACCTCGAACTTCGAGAAAGGGACGGTGGAAATTACCGCTCCCACCGTTTACGAGGAAATCAGGAATTTCTAACATTTATACGAGTATAATCAGGAGGGGTTGGAAAAGGATGAAATCCGAAGAGGCCTCGGAAAAACGATGAAATCCGAAGTCGGATCCGAGTACCGTAGCGAGGCGTACTGGCAAGTACGTCGAGCGAGGAGCGGAAAAATCGACGAGGAGTTCGCCTGTTTGGGGCAACGTCAGGAGGGGTTGGAAAAGGATGAAATCCGAAGTCGGATCCGAGTACCGTAGCGAAACGTACTGGCAAGTACGTAGAGCGAGGAACGGAGGAGACGACAAGGAGTTCGCCTTTTACAACCCCTCCCCCATATTAATTTAGATTTTTTGAAAATGGGCATATACTGGTGGGGATTTATGTCCTCACCCTTTATTTTTGCAGCATATGTCAACCAATAATTCAGAAGTTTCCTGGATGAAGAAAGGAAACGCTATCGCGGTACTTATCGTCGCCATCGCCGTCCTCTATATTTGGCTGGGAGAGAAAAAACCGAAAATCGAGCCGGATAGAACGGTCACGGTTACCAAGGCTGGCACGAGCGCAATCGCCTCTGGCACAATCAAACCCGTTCCCGTAATGGTAACCCCAACGCCGAAATCCGAGCCTGACGCTGACGAGTCGGAACCTACGCCCGCCAAGCCTTCCCCTGCCACTACCGCTACCCCTCCCCCTCCCCCTACCGGCACGGTACCCCAGATGGAAGATCCCGCTGGCGCGAGCGATGTCCCCCCATCCGTGGTCGATACCGAAATCGACCCTCCAAAAAATGAGGTACCTCCGGCAAATTCCAGCGCGACCCAATCCGGAATCATTACGTACTACAACAACTATCTGGACTACGGCCTCAGCCTCCCGAGGGGATCGTACTACGCCGGTTACGGCGGCAAAGACGGCGCCGCCCATACCATGGGGTTCGCGACCGGAACGGGGGTGACGGGCTTCGAGGAAGCTCCGGTCAAACTCTGGTACTTCCCGAACAAGCTCCTTCCGGAACTCAAGAACGGCGAAAACAGCTTCTATCAGGATCCGGGATCGAACATGACCTACCTCAAACTTGGGAACGGAACCATAAAAATCCAAGGGGATATGGAAGATCCCATCGTTTTGAAAATCATTGAGACGGCAAACCGCGGGGACTAACCTTGAACCCATAAATTCCACACATGGAAAACCAAAACGTTCCAGTATGGCATTCGCAAGATACCTATGCCAAAATCACGATTCGCCACTACGCGAATGCGCGCGATTACGGTCTCGAAAATCCTTCGCGAGACGATAGGCCCGACGTCGTGCGCGAAATGACGGATCGCGATCGGATTTCGCAAATCCTTTCGATGCTGGACGCCTTGCCAGTACGAGGGGAAGAGATGATGAGATTTTCCCCTGACGCTGGGCTGATCGTCCTGGAGTTGGCATCCGATGAAAAAACCGAGTACGTCCATATCTACGGAAACCACGTGAAAACCCCTTCGACCGGGTATGTCTCAAACGAAACCGATCGTATCAAAGAGCGAGCGTTGGTCGGGCATTTGTGGAACCTGTTAGAAGCCCCCTTGTAATTCGAGCATCTTGGCATAGATTCATTTTTTCTTCACGAGCGAGGCGTGGTTACCGCGCTCCATGATAGTCCCCTGTTCCAATACCAGTATTTCGTCCGCTTCCTTGACCGTCTGGAGCCGGTGGGCGATGACGATGACCGTCCGGCCTTGGAAGAGGTTATGGAAGGCGACGTTGATTTTTTCTTCGGAGAAGCTGTCGAGGGCGCTGGTCGGTTCGTCGAGCAGGATGATTTCCGGGTTTTTTATGAAAATCTTGGCAATGGCGAGCCGTTGCCGCTGCCCTCCGGATAATCGCACTCCTTTCTCCCCGATTTCCGTCTGGAGTCCTTTCGCGAATTCGTACACGAAATCGCATTGCGCGAGCCGGATAGCGGTTTCGAGCACTTTTTCCGAGACTTTCGACCGCGCGCCGTACGTGAGATTTTCGAGGATGGAACCGTCGAACACGGACGGATCCTGAGTCAGGTATCCGATATGGGCGTAGTATTCCCGGAGTCTTACGGAGGCTAGGTCCTGTCCGTCCACGAGTACTGCGCCACCCGAAGGGCGCAGGTATCCTGCGATCAGCTTGACGAGGGTGGTCTTGCCCGAACCCGAGAGCCCGACCAGGGCGGTTTTCTTCCCGCCGGCGATCTTGAGCGAAAAATCCTGGAACACCCGGTTTCCATGGTAATCGAACGAGAGGTTTTTGGTTTCTATGGTTCCGTTGCCGAAGTTGAATTTTTTGCCTTCGAGCAGGCCGGTCAGCTTCGGGGCGTCGTCGAAGAGGAGCCACATTTTCTGGACCGTGTAGGAATCCTTGGTGAAATTCTTGAAAAAATCTATCGAATCCCCCATCGTCTCCTTGAGTATCCCGGTCATCATGAAAATCGAGACGATGCTCGCGTACGGCAGCGGAAACCGGAACAGCGAAAGCAGCACGGAAACCGTGATAGCGAAAAATACGAGATTCGGCATGCTGAACATATTGAACAGATACTTGTTCAATTCGAGATTGTAAACCTTCGCTTCGTCCGCGTACCGCTCCAAAACCCCGATTTCCCGGTCGATTCGGTCGTTTTGCAGGATTTCGAATTTGGACATGATCATCTTGACCAGCTGGCGGTCGAATTCGTTCATCGTGTCGACCCGTTTTTTCCTCCATTCCAAGGCTCCCTTATTGAGAAAATGGACGAGAAAATTGACCGAGATAAAAAAAACGAAGAAGACCGTCACCGCAATCCAACCGGCTTGCGAAAGGATGATTACGGCCCCCGAAATGGACACCGTAAGCCGGACCAAACTCGATATCGAGTCAATGATCAATCCCACCCAGACCTCCGAGCCCTTGCCCACAATGGAAATGATTTTTCCGGTACCGATGTTTTCCACGTAGGTATTGTCGAGCGCGTCGAATTTTTTCATGTATTCCTTCTGGATCATATTGAGCAGGTGGTAAAAGCTCTCGGCCCACCCCCAATGACGCGCAACGTACGTCGTAGAAAAATACGCGACGTTAAAACCCACGTACCAAGCGATGTATTGCGGCAGGGATTCCAAGTTTTGCTTTTCGACGATGCCGACGATGGCCCGGATGAACATGACGCTCGCCACGGCATAACCGGCATGGAAAAAACTCGACGCTATGACTCGCCAAAAATACCCAGGCTCCTGGAAAATCGGCCCGAAAAAGCGTTTGACGGTATAGAAAAGTGAGGCGTTCAAGGTATTGGATGAATTAATCGGCTAAACAGCGTGAAACAACCGAATCCGTGACTGGAAAAACCGGGAAACCGATTCCCGTTGGGCATAACGTCAAAAGACTTTATTTCGAAACGTACCCTTCCCAGAATTCCTGCCGGAATTTGCCGTATTTCCCAGCAATTATAGCTTCCCTCGCGTTCTGCGAAATCCTGATGAGGAATTCGAGGTTGTGGAGCGAGAGCAACTGCCCGCCGAGGCTTTCTCCCGCCTTGATGAGGTGCCGCAGGTACCCGAGGGAATAGTTCTTGGAAACGATGGTTTCGTATCCTGGTTTCATGGGAATTCCTCCTTTTTCCCGTTCGTGCCGGGCCAGCGGGATCTTGAGGTTCCCGAAGCTGGAAAACGCGACCCCGTGCCGTCCGAGCCGGGTCGGCAAAACGCAGTCGAACATATCGATACCCCGAAAAATCCCCTCGACCAGATCCTCGGGAGTCCCTACCCCCATCAAATACCGGGGTTTCGCGTCCGGAAGTTCCGGCGCGATGATGTCGAGGATACGGAGCATGTCTTCCTTCGACTCCCCTACTGACAATCCCCCGATGGCCATGCCGAGCGTGGGCAATTCGCGGATGAAGCGGACGGATTCGACACGGAGATCTTCGTAGATTACGCCTTGGGCGATGGGAAAAAGCGCCTGTCCGGGAAGTCCGCTCTCGATCCGTTCGTTTTGGATTTTCTCATGGGCCGCGACGCATCGGAGCGCCCAGCGGTGGGTCAGGTCCATCGCCTTTTTGGCGTAGGCACGGCTGGAAGTCCCGGAGGAACACTCGTCGAACGCCATGACGATGTCCCCGCCGAGATTGGCCTCGATTTGCATTACCGATTCGGGGGTGAACAGGTACCGGGTCCCGTCGAGGTGCGAGTGGAACCGAACGCCTTCCTCGGTGATTTTCACGAGGTTTTCCTTGCGCCGGACCCCCTCCCCGATGCCGGCCTGACCGAGCGAGAAGACCTGGAATCCCCCACTGTCGGTAAGGATCGGCATATCGACGTTCGCGAAGCCGTGTACCCCGCCGAAATCCCTCACGATTTCCGAACCGGGCCGCATTTCGAGGTGGTAGGTGTTCGCGAGGATAATCTGGCTCCCGATTTCGAGGATCTGTTCGCGAGTGATGCCCTTGACGGTCGCCTGGGTGCCGACGGGCATGAATATCGGGGTCTTGACGGTGCCATGGGGCGTGACGAGCGTACCGGCGCGGGCGAAGTCGTCCTTGGCTTCTACGGTATAGGAAAATCCGGGGATCATGGTGAGAGGGGGTAAGTAACGCTTCGATGTTTAATAAGTAAGATGGGGCTGCATCCTTCAGGGAAACTTTGGAAAAACGATGAAATCCGAAGTCGATTTTGAGCACCGTAGCGAGGCGTACTGGCAAGTACGCCTCCGAGGAAGGAAAATTCAGTGAGGAGTTCGCGTTTTGCCCAGGTCTCCGCCATACTTGGAAACCTTGGAAAAACGATGAAATCCGAAGTCGATTTTGAGCACCGTAGCGAGGCGTGGCAGCGCCACGTTGAGCGAGGAGCGGAAAAATCGACGAGGAGTTCGCGTTTTACCAAGGTTTCTACTTGGTGATGATGCGGACGATGTCCTGGTAGGCCACAAAGACACTCAGCAACATCAGAAGCGCAAATCCAATGAGGTTCGCTTTCGTTTCGATCCAAGCCGTGCCGTACTTCCCGCGGGAAGCCATCGACAGGAGCGTATGGATGGTCAGGAACGCGAAACGTCCGCCGTCCAGCGCCGGAATCGGAAGGAGGTTGAACACTCCGAGGTTGACGCTTATGAGAGCGGCAATCGCGAGGATCAGGGTGAACGGAACTTTGTGCTCCACCATCCCGACGAACACGTTTCCGATACCGATGGGACCGGAAAGGCTTTCCGTCGCTTCGGTGCGTTCGGTCGGAGTCCTCGGGCTTACGACCTTCCTGACGAGGCTGCCGAGGAGTTCGAGCGTGAGTTTGGACTGACCGTAGACTTCCGCCACCGCGGCTTTCACGGCGGACACGAACCCATAGGAATAGGTGAAATCGTCCTTGATATTGGTAATGTTATCGGAAATGTACGACCCGATTTTTCCGTCTTTCGGAGCCACGGTAATGGTCTGGGTTTCTTTGTTCCTGGAAATTTTTAGCGTGATGCTCGCGGGCTTGGAATCCAAGGCTTTGAGAATGTCCGTGCTGAATTTGACGGGGACGCCGTTGATTTCCTTGACGATGTCGCCCTTCTGGATGCCGGCATTGGCCGCCGGTAAGCCGGCCATGGGTTCGAGCACGATGCCGTCGGTCTGGATGATCCCGACCGCTTTGGCCTGTTCGTACGTCGGAACGAGGAGAGAAACCGTTTCCGTCGGGAACTTCGTGTTGATTCCGATGGGAGATACTCCTCCGGGGTTGGTCGCCGACCAGAACATCACGAAAAACAGGAACCACGCGAAGATGAAATTCATCGTCACCCCCGCAAGCAGGATACTCGAACGGGCGAAGTACCCCTTGCCAGCGAAACTGTCCTTCTCGTTCGCGTCGATTTCGTCTTCGCCCTTGAGCCGGACGAATCCTCCGATCGGGAGCCAGTTCAGCGTATATAGGGTTCATTTCTTGTCGCGGCCGAGTTCTTTGGCCTTGGGCGGGATTCCGATGCCGAATTCTTCGACTTTTACCCCGGCCCTACGCGCCGCGAGGAAATGTCCGAGTTCATGGAAAAACACGATAACGGTGAAGACCACGAGCGCGAGAACGATTCAAAACAGGATATTCATGGATTTGGGATTAAAAATATAGGGAAATTGGGACTCTCTTTGAAAATTTTCAGTTTCCGGGATGGAAAATTACCGGAGAGAACCTCAAAAACGAGACCCCGTACACCCGTCTTGGAACGATGCACGGAGTAGAATATTTTTGAGTAAATCGATTCTATGACCACTTGGAACCTTGGAAAAACGATGAAATCCGAAGCCGAACTCGAGTACCGTAGCGAAACGTACTGGCAAGTACGTAGAGCGAGGAACGGAGAATTCGGCGAGGAGTTCGCGTTTTACCAAGGTTCCCCCTATTTTTTGGACAATTGTTCCTTAATGTGGTCAAACAAGTGGTTGATAAGGTCATCGAGCTTCTTATAGTCGTCGCGTTCCGAACGGTATCGGACGCCATCGGCATCGAGTTGGACGGAACCGCTGAAGTTTCCTTTCTTGTTGCCTTCGACACGGACGTCGAGGGCGCATTCGGTACCTTCCTTGAATCTCTTGAGATACGCGTCGAGTTTGCCGGTAATGTTTTCTTCGACGATCCGCTCTATGACGGGGCGGTCGTTTTCAATTTTGCTGATTTGGATTTTTTTCTGTAAAAGCATATTTGGAAAAAGTTAATGGGTAGTTCTGGAAGTATAGTCGGTTATAGGGGAAGAATCAAATGATACTGATAACGCTTGTGCAAAATTCCAGAGCGACCGTTTCGCATCAAGTAAAATTGGAATGGGAAAATGCCTCCGATGCGGCAAATGAGTTTCAGATATCAGCCGTAACAACCATCCTCAAATGGCTGAAGAAAGAGGTGGATGAGAACGGAATATCCACATCCCCCCTATCTTGTTCAAAGACTAAGTCTCCAAACAAAAATAAGTTGCATCTTTTCCGCGTACGGGGGAATTCACTTTTCATCAACACACAGCACGATAAACATATTGTCAGAGTTTACCTATTTTAGCGATATCCAAGTTTATCAAATGGCAGAAGCGGTGATAGGAAAAGTGCTCAGTATCCCCCATACCGATCCTTTCTTTTGTCATGCTCACCAAAAGTGATTCGCCCACCTGAATTTTTCCGAAAAAATACCGAATCACGACCCGCCCACAATAAGAACTGGGCAATTGCTTTCCCAACGATTTTTCATATAATTCCAACGTTTTGTATTTCCGCATCCGACGTCGAAAGAACCCCATGAAAACCGATACCAAAAGCAGCAATTCAAGCAAAATCCAAGAACTCCCTCTTTGAAAAAAGGGAGTTTTGCGAACCGAGTTCTCGTAGGAGAACTTTTTTTATATCCGTTCCCCCATACTAACCCTATCCACCCAATGACGACCCAAAACCACACGAACGCCAGCCCGGCATCCCAAGCCGGCCTTATTTGGAGCATAGCGGAACTCCTTCGCGGGGGCTGGAAGCAGCACGAATACCAGGACGTCATCCTTCCGCTCACCCTTTTGAAGCGTCTCGACAGCGTCCTTTCCGATACCAAGGAAGCGGTGCTTTCTACCAACAACCAATACGACGGGCAGATCACCGATATCGGGATGATCCTCAAGGACATCACGGGAACGGGCTTCTACAACGTGTCCCCCTATGATTTCCACAAGCTCCTGGACGACCAGCGGGACATGTCCAAGAACCTCCGCAATTTCATCAACGGGTTTTCGGACAACGTGAAGCAGATCTTCGAGAAGTTCGATTTCGAGAAGCAGTTGTCCCGGATGGAATGAGGGAATATGCTCTATCTCATAATCAAGGAACTCGCAAAGGTAAATCTCCATCCCGACGCCGTATCCAACCACGAGATGGGCTATATCTTCGAAGAACTCATCCGCAGGTTTTCCGAACAATCGAACGAAACCGCCGGAGAGCACTACACTCCCCGAGAAGTCATCCAACTGATGGTGGAAGTGCTTTTCGAACCCGATGCCGAAACGCTGAAACGGGAACACATCATCAAGACCGTCTATGATCCCTGCTGCGGGACCGGCGGGATGCTCTCCGTCGGAAAGGACCACATCCTCACGAAAATCAACCCCAAAGCCAGCGTTTTCGTCTATTGACAGGAACTCAATCCTATCACCTATGCCATCTGTAAGGCGGATATGCTGATGAAGGGGGAAGATGCCGACCGTATCAAAGGCGGAGACAAAGACCACACGGTGGCCAGCACGCTTTCGACCGACCAATTCCTTGACCTCAAGTTCGATTATATCCTTGCCAATCCCCCATATTGAGTGGATTGGAAGAAGGACAAGGAAGCCGTGGATCAGGAAGCGGAACGGGGCTATGCCGGACGGTTCGGAGCCGGATTGCCACGGAGTTCGGACGGGCAACTGCTCTTCCTCCAGCATATGGTTTCCAAGATGAGAAACCCCAGCGAAGGCGGAGCACGCGTGGGGGTAGTATTCAACGGTTCTCCGTTATTCACGGGAGATGCCGGCGGAGGAGAAAGCGAAATCAGGAGATGGGTATGCGAGAACGACTATCTGGAAGCCATCATCGCCCTGCCCGACCAACTCTTCTACAATACGGGCATCTCCACGTATATCTGGATATTGACGAACCGGAAAGCGAAGGAACGCAAAGGCAAAGTCCAAATGATCGACGCCAGGAAGTTCTTCAAGAAGATGCGGAAAAGCCTCGGAAGCAAACGCAACGAAATAGGGGCGGAAGACCTGAAAACCATCGGCTCCCTGTATCGCGGCTTCGGAGAAAACGAATGTTCCAAGATCTTCAAGACCACGGACTTCGCGTATCGTCAGATAACGGTAGAACGACCGCTGTATGACGAGACTGGAAACATGGTATATGACAAGAACGGGAAACCGAAGGCGGACAGCAGTCTCCGGGATACCGAAAACGTGCCCTACGGCGAAGACGTACGCGCCTACTTCGAACGCGAAGTGAAACCGTTCGTATCCGATGCCTGGATCGACACGGCGAAACGCGACCAGAAAGACGGGGAAATCTGAAAGGTCGGCTATGAGTTCCCGCTTACCCGGTATTTCTACAAATACGAACCGCCACGGAGTCTGGAAGTGATAGAAGCGGATATCGAAACGGTGGAGAACGAATTGCTGGAACTGATGAAACGCTTGTAACCTCGTATTTATGAATACTACGTATATTTTTATCGATGAATCGGGAAAGCCCGAAATATACTCCGCACGGGGGATAAATCTGGTCGAAGCTTGAACTGCGACGAAATATCTCGTCTTTGCCGCCGTACGAACGTATGATCACCTCGATCTCCAGAGAAAGGTGCAGCACTTCAAACTTTCATTGCTGAATAATCCGGTATTTTCGACCATTTTCTCGCCCGCATACGCTCTCGACGCTTTCCATGCGACAAAGGACTATTGACCAATACAAGAACAAATGTGCCGATTCATCTTGACGCTCGACATCAAAATCGATGTGGTCGTCGTAGAAAAATTGAAGTGTTATCCGGCACTCAAAGAAAACCCGGAACGGCTCTACGGGGTTATGGCCTGACAGTTATTGAAAAATCTTGCCCATCAGACGGATTCGACGGAGATCATCTTTTCCCGTAAAGACAGCAAATTAAAGCTCCGAGAACAGCTTGAAACGGAGGTGGAGCGCATACGTCTCGACTATATCGAAAAACATCCCGGTTTGAATACTGATTTTACGCTATCATATCAGCACAATCCGCATTATACGCATGCCGGATTGCAAATAGCAGACTACATTGCCCATGCGGTCTTCAAGCATTTTGAACAAGGGAAGTCGGAACTACTCGAAATCGTCCTTCCAAAAATCTGAAAAATTCACGATATATGTAACAAAAAATACTTCACCAAGAGCAACCTACTGTGACTATCCGAAAACGGAAGTATGGACTCCATACGTATCATCCAGTAAGTTACTCCCGAAGAAGTATTCGAAGGCTAGTATACGGATAATCCGGGAAAATCAAGCTATATCACAAAATTCCTATGTATCTTCTTGTTGAATCGCATTTTTACGATAGTATCCATTTTGGCATAAAGTTAGGGATACGCATCCGTTGGGTGATTCCATTTCAACCGTACTATATGCCGTTTTTAAAGTATTCGTGAAATTTTCAGGGTAATGCAAATTGCGAACCAATTATCAGTTGCCGAAAAATACAAAGATAAAGAGCAGTTGCCTGCCCTTTATATCAACTCCACCTCTCAAAAAAGAGAAGTCCAAAGATTCGTTCTTTGATAGTAAAACAAGAGCATATGAAAACACCTCGTAT
>CAIVSN010000030.1 GCA_903908595.1 uncultured bacterium | reverse complement strand
GGCACTTAGTACTGATGTTAAATTAATTAAAATACAAGAAAAAGCCCGAATACTCGATAAAGATATTTTAAACAGAATTAAATTAACTTTCAAATCTCAAGGTTATCAAGATTCAAAGCAGATTCTAATTCCAGAGAGCACGATCAATTTGAATACAAAATCGACTTCGCTCCGCTCCCATACCGTTGGCGGGAATCTCATCGGCAAATCCCTCAAACTCCCCAAAAACCTATTCGTAGTCGGAACCATCAATCTCGACGAAACCACGAAATCCATTTCCCCAAAAGTGGTTGACCGAGCGAATTTGATCGAATTCAACGATCTCGATGACTTCCTATTCATCAAAGACGACAACAAATATGACTTGGAATTTCTCAAAATGATGAACGTGGATATTTCTTCGTCAGAGTATTTGGATATTCGGAAAACGGTTTTGGATTTGAAAGATCGCGAAGCGCTTCCAGCAAAGTTGAAGTTATCAGAAGACAGCGAAACGCTCTTGCAAGACCTCTACTCTTTCCTCAAAGTCTTCAAATTGCATTTTTCCTATCGGACGCTGAAGGAAATCATCATTTTCGTCAACATTTGAAAAGCCCTTTGAATCCATGACGAGAAGAGCTTGCTGGATATCGCGATCGTCCAAAAGATCCTGCCGAAACTCAACGGGATTATCGATTTCAATTTCAAACTCTCCGATCAGCATGGAAATAAATTCCTATCCTATGAATTGCAATGAGATGAAAACGGGCTTTTGAAAGAACATAAAGCCATTCTTTCCAGGTGATTCGCAAACTCGAACGACGACTTCAGGAATTCCGCCTTGAAACTGAAACGAATGCAGCATTTTTTCAATACCTATCAAAACGTAAATTACTTCCTATCATAGCATGAAGTTCGCCCATCAAAATTTCGATCTCATCGTCACTATCGAAAAATGATCCCAATGAGCTGGAAAAAACAAGCCATTGGAGTTTATTTTTGGCAATGAATCGACATTCAAGAGGTCAATGAGGGCATCTGGCTGAAATTTCAACTATATTCATGCGGAAACCGTGCTTGGTTTTCAAATCGACCAAGGCGATCCAGTGACTTTGGCGGACTGACATTCCTTGGAAAACGGCAACAGCAATATTTTCTACGATTATCACGAACTCGTTTTCGAATTGAATAATGGCTATTCGCTCTCGATAGAAAGCGATAAGAATACTTCGTGATTCTTAGAAGCTATTGCCCCCAATGAGAATGGCAATGCCAGATACCGGCTTTCCTACAAACTCAATGAGAAAGACATCAAAATCTACTGATTTTGGTGATTCGTCAAATTCGTCATTTCCAAATGAGAAGAACGATGCATTTTCGCCCCGAGATTCAAAACCAAAAACCTCAAAGAAGACGAAGACGTGAAAGAGATGCTGGAAGATATTCGGGAAGAACTGCTGTACTCGCTTTTCACCCACAAAAATATCTCTCTGAGTTCCTTCGTCATACGGAGAAGAATCGGTATGAAACACCCATGGTGGAGCTTCATCAATATTTTCGAGTTGATATACTCGGATCTCGAAAGGAGCATGAACGATATCCACGAAAATGCGAAGTACGTCAATTCCATCACCCATGAAACGGCGAGATACCATTCCGGAAAGGTGACCATCGACCACCGATTCATCAACGATAGCATCAAAAAATGATATTACGATATGGCAAAGGGGAAGTTGGACATTTTTTGAAAAACGATAGTCCAAAAGAAAATCCGAGGCGAGTACCATAACGTATCCAACAAGATTTTTGTCGACTTGAGCCAAAGCCTTATCGTGAAACTGGATACTTTCTTGGATATTTGACAGAAGGAAAAAATCAGCGAATGATATTTGGATGCGATCCGGAAGAAAAAAGACGCCATTTCGCGAAAACGGATTTCCTTCATAAACAAATACGGCCTCAATCTGTCGAAGTTGTCGAACTACCATGTGGACTACCAGCATCTGGACGCGAAGTACAAGAGGTTTGTGGTAAATTACCTCAAATTGTTTTCCGTATTGGATCTGCTGAACGGCGACATCATGCTCGCGAACAAGTCCATTGATCAGATTTACGAATACTGGGTGCTGATTCAAACGAGAGACGTATTGCGAGAACTCATGAACGCCGATGAAAAGAGGGTGCTGTTTCACATAAAAAAAGACCGGAACCAATTGGTATTCGAGCTGTGAAGCCACGAAGTGCGCCTCGATTCGAATAATTCGAAATGCAACATCAGTTACCATTTCCAAAAATCCATACCGAGTATTTCGCATATTTCCAAAAACGCAAAAAATGACTTGAGGATGCTTTCGGCAAGCGTGACGCCGGATATTTTCCTAAAAATGGAAAAGGAAAACGAAGCCGTGAGATACATCGTTCTGGACGCAAAATACTCTACGGACGATTATGGCGATATCCACAAGGACCGATTTGAAAATCTGTACAAATACAAATCGGGAATCGTGAAATGCGACGATTTGGAATTCGATGGGGTATCCAAGGAATGGAAGTGAGATTTCGAAACCGTGGTGGACGAAGTAATCGCTATTTATCCGTGAGAACGGGACAACGAGGTATCGAAATTATACAAGAAATCGATTCGGGAAATCGGGTTCGGAGGATTGGTTATGAAAATGTGAGACGTGGGCGATATTCGGGAATATATACGGGAGATGATTTGAGAAGATTCAGATTCCGGATTGGAATTCGTTCCTTTCGAATCGCTTTCCACTTCGTAAAAAGAGGGTTGTTATTTTTTTATTTGATTGGATATGGAAGATGCAAAACTTATGGAACCAATGAATCAATGAGGCGAAATGGGGGATATTATCGAAATTCGTATAGATAATTACAAGGATAATTCATTGAGCACATGAAAAGATTTATTGTATTTCGATACCTGAGGCATCAAATTATTTTCCGAAGGTAAGCCAAACCACAAATTTTATCTTGAAATCATTCATTATCTCATCGATAATTATATCAAAGATAATCCTTTTTTTCAAAATGGCTCTGATATTTCCAGCCTTGAGAACGATATTCCCAAAAGCGCCGGAAAAAAGTCAAAATGGAATCGTGTTGAGACACATAGCGGATTTTATTTCAAATATCGTGATAGCAATGCTCCACAAGTAAAGCAAATTTTCCAATATTACGCGAAATTTGCCCCGGAAATCGTTGGAAGTACAAAATTATTCGTATCGAAAGAATGGAAAAATAATCGTAAATCAAAGGAGAATAGCGAATCAAAGGAGATAATTATTACAGGCAAGCAGTACTGGATATTTCAATGAAATCCCGATAAATTCCCCGTAATCCAATATTTGAAGGAGAATTCCGATATCGAATGGTCGGTGAATCAAAATCAAAATCAGATGAGGATTGGGGATATGGTATATTTTTGGGTAAGCTGAACGGTTGCCTGAATTTATGCGGTTTGAGAAATTACTTCTGAAGTAATGGATTCGCAAGATACGAAATTTGGGAAAAATAAGGTACGCATACGAATTTGTTGATTCCTTTGAGAAGATCATATTCCCAAAGCCTCCATTATGAATAACGAAATATTGAAAAATATGCACGTTAAAAAATATCCTGCAGCCACAAACTATAAATTATCAGAATCGGAGCAGAACGAGATTCAGAAATTACTTCCTGTTTACGAAGAGCCTATCAAGAATTCAAAGAATTTGAACACCATCCTCTACGGCCCGCCGGGAACCGGAAAAACCTACAATACGGTGAATCATGCCCTATCGATTATCGAGTCAAAATCATTGTCAGAAATCCAAGGCGAAGAAAAAATCAATGGCCGAAAGGCATTGAAGAGCCGTTTTGACGATTACAAAGAACAATGACAAATCGTATTCACTACCTTTCACCAATCCTTCTGATACGAGGAATTCATAGAAGGACTTCGGGCGAGTACCGATGGGAGCGGAAATGTCGTGTATTCGGTAGAATCCTGAATCTTCAAGAAAATAAGCGATACGGCCCTGGAAAACCTTGAGGATAGCCAGAAAGAATCTTCAAAATTGCGAAGCGAACTCGGAACGAAGCAAAAACTGGAATCCTTTCTCAACGACAACGCCGAACGGGAAACGTTTTTTGAAAAAGTGAAGTGAAAATTTCAGATTACCGGATATTCCGAGTGAAAAATCATCATACATTCGGAAGATGCCCTAGCCGCGCAAAAACGGATTCTGATACGTTTCGACGAATTGATTTCCGTAATCGAATCCCAAGAAAATCCCAAGACTGGAGACGATATCCAAAAATTCTTCAAAAGAAAATGGAGGACCCAAGGCGATTCCTACCTGCTCGCCATTTTCAAGAGCTTCAAAAAATATTCCACCGGTCCCCAAGCCCGGGAATCCATTGAAGATCTCGATGAAATAGATGTCGAGCTGAAGCAATACGTGCTCATTATCGACGAAATCAACCGCGGGAACATTTCAAAAATCTTCGGGGAGCTTATCACGCTGATCGAAGATTCCAAAAGGATAGGAGAGCCCGAGGAAATCCGGGTATCGCTCCCGTATTCGAAGGATGACAACGGCACGGCAAAACCGTTCGGAGTCCCGAACAATCTCCATATCCTCTGAACCATGAACACGGCGGATCGGTCCATCGCGCTCATGGACCTCGCGCTCAGGAGAAGGTTCGTTTTCCGGGAAATGCTGCCGGATTCCGGGCTTCTCGACGGCATTTTTGTCGGGGATATCGACATTAGGAAAATGTTCGAGACGATCAACAAGAGAATCGAGTACCTGTACGACCGGGACCACGCCATTGGGCATTCGTTTTTTCTTCTCCTCAAAAAGACCCCGACGCTTGAGGCGCTCAACGGAATTTTTCTGAACGGCATTATCCCGTTG
This sequence comes from uncultured bacterium, assembly GCA_903908595.1. Classification (GTDB taxonomy): domain Bacteria; phylum Patescibacteriota; class Gracilibacteria; order BD1-5; family UBA2023; genus CAIVSN01. Next base: position 3,085 of record CAIVSN010000030.1, on the reverse strand, counting down.
CTCCAGGAATATTTCTATGACGATTGGGAAAAAATCCAGATCGTCCTGGGAGATCACCCGGACCAGAAAGGATTCAAAAATCCCGACGACAGAATCATTCGGTCCGAAATCATGGACAAAAAGTCGGAATTGGGATTCGATTTTGACGATGGGATGACAGGAAAGCCGTCGTATGCGGTGCATGCCCCCGAGAACAGCCGTTCCTACGTTTGAATATACCAAAAGCCAGATTCGCAACGAAGCGAGGATGCGTAACGGCAAGAATATCACGATCAACGAATACGGGTTCCTTTTCAAAGAAAATGGAAAAGAATCCGTAGAATGAGAGAAGGCCGCCGTTTCCGAATCCGCGTTCGATGCCATAGTCAAAATGATCGAGGAGGGGAAAAATGCGGAAGAGCAGGTTTTGACGATGGGCTTCAGCAAGGGATACGGCACGGTCATACGGGCAAAAAGCCATGTCGGAATCATTCGGACCAGCGATGGAACGACCATAGAAATCCTCCCAAAAATCAACGGGAATGCCTTGGATTCGGAAACGGGCAGAAATACAGTCAGGGATATTTTTCTCAAAATGCTGCGGACGCTCAAAGACAGCAAATACAAGGACTTTCCCAACGTATCGTTGAAACTTCTGGATTTCCCGGTACTGGAAATTTATATTTTCATATTTTTGGAAGAAGTCGGCAAACTCGTCAAGAAAGGAATCAAGAAGAATTACGTGGGACGGGAAGGCAACCTCCTGTTTTTGAAATGAAAATTGCAACCGGGCAACAACCTGAAGCGGAACCTGGTGCACCAGGAGCGGCTTTTTGTCCAGTATGACGAATTCGTGGAAAATATCCCGGAAAACAAACTCATAAAATCGACGTTGGTTTTCCTTAACCGCCTGAGCAAAAACGAAACGAACCGGAGGAGGATCCGGGAGTTCCTGTTCGTTTTTGACGGCATCGAAGAGAGCGTAGACTTCCAGGCGGATATCGGGAGCATAAAAAATATTTCCGGGCTGCACGGGCACTACGAACGGACGCTGGCCTGGGTGAAAATTTTTCTCGAAAAACAATCCGTCGTCGGAGTTCACGGAAGCACGGTCACGCTCTCCTTGCTGTATCCGATGGAGAAGCTCTTCGAGAGCTACGTCACGAAAAAAATCAAGGCCTGTTGAAAATTTGCCGATGTCAAAACTCAGGATAGCGAACACAGCCTCGTCGTCGAGCACGACGGCGGCAAAAAATTCGGATTGAGGCCGGATATCGTCGCTCGTTTTTCCGGTCGGGCTGGGGAATGCATCATCATGGATACGAAATGGAAAATCCTGGATGAACATCGCGGTTCTGACAATTATGGGATTTCCCACTCCGACATGTACCAGCTCTATGCATATGCGAGGAAATACGATTCCGAGGAGTTGTATCTTATTTATCCGAAATGCGAGACGTTTGCCAGTCCATCGATTGCCCCGTTCTATTATCATGGGAACGGGAACGAAGGAGGCGAAAAGACCGTCGTGTTGCACGTAATCAATTATGATTTGGTGACGGATTTTTGCTGCGTGTGCGATTGGGGGGCGATCGATGGGTTCGAATAGTCGCGGAAGGCGATCGCCCGTTTCCCCTTTTGAATTTGCCATATTCCGACTATAATGCGCCCACGCAAGAACCTTACCAATCGGATCATGAAACAGCTCCCCATCGGGAAACAGTCGTTCGAAGCCATACGGGAAAAGTGAGAGAACGCCGTCTATATCGACAAGACCCCGTATATTCTCCGCCTCATACGCACCGGGGTGAAAACCCCCTATTTCCTCTCGCGCCCCCGCCGCTTCGGCAAATCCCTCCTCTGCGATACCATCAAATGCCTCTTCGAGGGGAAGAAAGAGCTGTTCGAAGGGCTCTATATCCACGACAAATGGGACTGGGAGACGAAGTACCCGGTTATCTCCATCGTGTTCGGGGACGAGTTCGTCGATACCGTGGAAGTGTTGGAACAGGTACTGAACAACAGCCTCAGGGAAAACTGCGAAAACAACGGGATAAACGTGCTGGAACTCGGGGAAAAACTTCCGGGATTGCGCTTCCGGGAGCTGATCATCAAACTCTACAAGAAAACCGGCCGCCAGGTCGTCATTCTCGTCGACGAATACGACAAGCCCATTCTCGACATGATAGAGAATCCGGAAACGAGCCTGCAAATACGCAACAAGCTCAAGGGCTTCTACTCGGTCATCAAGGGGGCCGACGAATACCTCAAGTTCGTCCTGCTCACGGGGGTCACGAAGTTTTCGAAAGTATCGCTTTTCAGCGGGCTCAACAGCCTGGAAGACCTCACGTTGGACAAGCGGTACAACGCCATATGCGGGTACACGCTCCCGGAAATCGTGGAAAATTTCTGACCGGAAGGCTACCTCGACGGGGTCGACATGGAGAAGATGAAAACGTACTACAACGGGTACAGTTTCGGCGACGTTTCGGAAACGGTCTACAACCCGTTCGGGCTCCTCAACTTTTTCTCCAAGAAAGAATACGGCAACTACTGGTTTTCCTCCGCGACCCCGACGTTCCTCATGAAGCTCATGAACCGGCGGGGAGAGGATTTCCGGCTGACGGACCTGGAGAACCTCAGGGTCGGGAGCGAGATCCTGGACAGTTTCGACGTGGACAAGATCAATCTCAAGACGCTCCTGTTCCAGACGGGGTACCTGACGATCAAAAGCATTCAGATGCTCGGGGACGAGACGCTCTATACCCTCAAAATTCCCAACCAGGAAGTACGGAGCAGCCTGAATAACTCCCTCATACGGGACTATCTCCAATTTACCGACTACGACTTCAAGCTCGACAAGCTCGAAAGGCTCCACCAAGTCCTCTCGTCCGGGGACGTGGAAGCCTACGTCGCCATCGTCAGGGAGATTTTCGCGGGGATACCGTACTCGAACTACTCGAACAACGATATCAGCAAGTACGAGGGGTTCTACGGGAGCGTGCTCTACGCGTTCATGGCGTACACGGGGATAGGGTTCGTGGCAGAGGACTTCACCAACAAGGGGCGGATAGATTTCACGCTGACGTACGGGAAGTACGTGTAT
>CAIVSN010000029.1 GCA_903908595.1 uncultured bacterium | reverse complement strand
GGTACGGTGAACGAGGAGCGGAGAAATGGACGAGGAGTTCGCGTTTTGCAGAAGTCTCTACAGAATATTCCATCCAGTGTTCCATATATTGAATATTTTTACAAACTTCTCATCCCCTAAAACCCGCTCTGCAACTCGAGCATCTTCTTGTACTTCCCAGCCTTTGATACAAGCTCGTCGTGACATCCTTGCTCGAGAACCCTTCAGTCTTCAATATAAAAAATAGTATCCGCTTGCTTCACCGTCTGTAGCCGGTGGGCAACGATAACCACGGTACGGCCTTGGAAGAGATTATGGAGCGCTTCGGTGATACTCTCTTCATTGATGCTGTCGAGCGCGGAAGTTGGCTCGTCGAGGAGTATTATTTCCGGATTCTTGAGCATGATCTTCGCGATGGCGAGACGTTGTTTTTGGCCTCCGGAGAGCTTGATGCCTCGCTCCCCTATTTCTGTTTCGAGTCCGTGTTCGAACTCGTAGACAAATTCGCACTTGGCGAGTTTGATTACTTCGTCTATTCTCGCTGGTAACCGATCGCTCTTGAGCTCCTCTTCCGGGAGAGCATAGGTCAGATTCTCGAGAATCTTCCCATCGAAGACATTCGGTTCTTGAGTCAGGTATCCGATGTGGCGATAGTACGATTGGAGAGATATTTTTGAGAGATTCTGCCCATCTATGTTCACGCTTCCGGCGGTCGTATGGATATACCCGGCAATGAGCTTGATAAGCGTCGTCTTTCCTCCGCCGGATGGTCCGACGAACGCGTACCTTTTGCCACCCTCGAGCAGGAGAGAAAAATGCTTGAAAATCTCTTTGGATGATTCATACGCAAAGGAGAGATTTTTGAGTTCGATGATACCTGCTCTGTATTCGAATTTTGGGAGATTTTTATCATTCTCTATGAGAGGGATATTATCTACGATATCAAAAAAACGGTCTATTCCTACCATATGCCGATTATAACTGTCGATAGATCGCTGAAGGCTCCAAAAATATCGATAGACCGTCATAGTGAGTCCCGAGAGGAGAATGAGCGTTCATATCCCATATTCTCCACGGATCACGCCAAACCCAATAATGATATAGATTCCTGCTTGGATTACCATCATCATCGTTGCTGCGACTCCATTGAATAATTCAACGATGACCTTGGAACGAATTGATAATTTCGTAAGGGTATCGGTATATTTTTTATTGATACCTAATTCATGTGGAAGTTTATCATTCTGGAGTATTTCAAATTTGGACATGAATATCTGTGTCCATTTTCTCTGAATCTCATTTATGATTTTTACCGCTTCTTTCCTAGAATCCAATACCTCCTTCTGTGCATGGGCCATAAACCCGATACTGATAGCGAACAATACGAAAAGGAGTACGGAATAAGAGAAAGGAACAGATACGAAAATTATGACGAAACCGATGGTAATCGTAATGATTTCTGCGATAATATTTGGAAAAATATCGTATACGATGTTAATCCAAGCGTTTATTCAGACGTTGACAATATTATTCATCTTCCCCGTACCGATAGTCTCCGTACGATTGTTGTCAAAATAGAGATATTTTCCAAAAAACTGACTCGAAAGATAGTATTCAATGCCTTTCATTATCCGAACCCCTGAAGCCATAGCGATAATCGCATATACTTGTTGAATAACTTTGATAGTGAGCAATGCTATTGCCCCATAAACGACCGATGCTTCATCACCCGCAACAATAGCGGCGATAATCCATGCTGCAACCCATGGCTCGAGAATCCCCTGCAAGCAATCGTAAACTTGCATTCAGAAATATGTCCACCAGTCTTTTTTAACCGGCTTGATAGCAGAAAGGAGACGATTGATGGTAGCGAGATTGAAAGTAACTTTCATAAAAATATTTTTTAAAAAACAAACTATCCCACTGATCACGTTTCATAGTTCAGATATTTCTTTTTTCATATCCTGATACTCACATCAAGCCGAAGCATCAGGATATGAAATATTTATAGAAATGCACGGGATAGCGCGAAAATCAGCACACCCAGGGAAGAATTCCCCCAGAACCTCGAAAATTTGCCCGGGACCGAAGATATGGTATCATCCCCGGAAAACGAATATGCCCCCATTGCACCCCGATTCCCCATCCTGAAAAAAACGAAACGCGGCGGCATGAGCGGCCGATTTTTCCGAATCCGCGAAAGCCGCGCCCGGGGTAGCGAAAACCAGGGCCGCCGTCTCGGAAAAAGTCTTCGGCCTGGTCGGGGGCGGGGCACGACGGCCGGAGGTCGATTCGTGAACCGCGAGGTATTCCTTGCCCGAATTCGTCAACCGGAACGGGAAATGTTTTTCTCGCATACTCCGGGAAGATCCGATTCCCCTTGGCACACGGGTGCGATTTACCACGGTAAGCGGCTCGGTTTACGTTTTCGAATGACTGGCAAACGGGATGGCGCGGCTGGAAATGACTTCCAATCCCGATTTTTCCAAGCATGTCGGCAAATCGTACCGCCTGAATGCCGATGGGAACCACCTCCATACCCCCGACTTCGAAACGACCCCCGTTCGGCATGTGGAAATCAGGAGCATCGGGATCCCGACCCGTCCGACAAAAAGCTCCTTGGCGTTGTTGGACGACGCGATCCGGCTGATGGACCAGGCCCCTTTCTCGGGGAAATCCCGCCCGAGATCGGAGGTGGAATCGTTCAAGACCGGGAAAGGTTCCCAATATGCCTTCCTTCCCGATGGGAGAAGCCAACGGAACAAGCTGGCAATCGACCCCATGTCGCGAAAAATCGGGGGGCTGAAACCGCCGCAGGACCTCCTGGTATTCATCAGATCCACCCCCGCGCAATCCGCGAACCTGGCATTTTTTAACCATGACGGATCCTGAATCACGACCATCCGGGTAATCGACAAGCGTACTTGAAAAAAAATCACGAACAACGCCGAAGCCATCGCGGCCGAGTGACACTTGTCAATCGCGTGGATCGGCAAGAAATGACAAACGGATCTCGGCACCGGAAAGCCTTTTGAAACGGATACGATCCTCTGGGAGAGGGGAAAACCGGTTTTTTACGACGTGACGGTCCATCCCGCGATCTGACTCAGCACCTACGACTCGACGCTGGACTGAGAACGGCACATAGGGAATCCGGTGACGGAAATCGTTATGAAACGGCCGAGATAGCGATTCTAGGGTATCGAGGATACCGCTACGCATACGCCCGCAATGAGCATCCTCTGAGAAATTGTGCAATAAAAGGATGTTTTTTGCTTTTTATCCAAAAATGCGATATCGTAAACCTCGAAGGAAAATATTATATATTTTACAATTGCGCATATGGCAACAGAAACCCAAAGAAACGAACCTTCCGTAGACAACGCCCTGGATCTTCTCGGCAAGGCATGAGACGAAATTGCCGGAGCCGTGAGCAAATGAGCCGAACGGTTGGGGAAAAAACTCGAGAAAAAAGCCGTGGAAGCCACTTTGGCCATCAGCAAAGCCGGGAACGCCGCCATAGACGGCGTAGCAAGCGGAGCCAAGCAAGTCGGAAAAGCGGCAAAGGACGTTCACGAATCCGCCGTAGCGGCCGCCGTCGGAGGGATGGAAAATACCGCCGATGCCCACCAGGCTACCGTTGCCGCCGCCTCCCGGGGAATCGAGCACGTCGCCAAAATCGGCCAGGTTCTCGGAGACCAAGCATCCCACAACATAGGGGAAGTGAAACAAGCGGCAAAACGAGGGGGGAAAGCAGTGGAAAATGCGCGTCAAGCGGCAGTAGATACAACCGCTGACGTTCTCGTAAGCGCCGATGCAGGAATTTCTCGTGGAAAAAATACCGCGAAAAATATCGGTAAAAAAATAGGCGACGTCGTCGTAGCGGCATATGAAGAGAGCGACCCGGAAAACCAACATCGGGAACAGGTCTCAAAACCGAAAAAATGACCCGGAAAGAAACCCGGGGAGAACATCCTCGCAAGCGTAAAGGATATCAGCGACAAGGGCATGACCGCCCTCAGCAAAAAGGAGCTCGGCGATATCATGAAAAGCAGCAATCCGGAACAGGTACGCGCGATCCTTGGCGCTACCGACGCGACTCGGGGGATCCTCGACGTGGCGAAGCTGCAGCGAGCCCTGGCAATAACCACGCCTGGGCTCGTGGCGGACGGGAAATTGTGAGAAAAGACCATCGACGCGCTCAAAAAACTCACGGCCGCTCCCGCGACCACCGCATAATTCCAACCGAACCCGCCCATGTTGCGAACCGGCGAATTGCCAGCGCTCTACGGAAGCCTCCAAGCCGACGAGAAACGGAAGTTTCTCTCGGATCTCTTGGAAAAATTCCAAGAAACCAGCGATAACTTCCGGGTCATCCGCCAATTCGTTTCGGAACGCCCGGCCGAGGCCGACGAAGCCTATCTCGACGAGATATTCGGGACGGTCGTCGAAACCCTGGAGGAAATCGATCGGGAAGCTGCCGACGAAGCCCACGACCAGGTACGTGCCATCGCGGAAAAAATCCGAGTCCTGGAACGGGAAGAACTCGGGGACAACGACGAAAGCGCGTTGCTCATGAATCTGGGGTAAGCAAGGTCTCTCGAAAAAAACGCGCTTCGTATCGGGGCGCGTTTTTTTCGATTGGGCTTTGGTTTCGTATCGACGGTTACCGACCAGCGCACGATATTTCAGGGGGAAATTTTTCGCTCCCCTTCGCCGGTTCGTGACCGGCGCTCGCGTTATTTCCGTGCCGGGCCTTTCGACGGCCGATCCGCCGAGGAGATCCGGGATTCGAGGAACCGTATATCTTCCGGTCAGGAAAAATACACCCTCTCCCCGTTCTTGTTGGCTTCGCTTACGACTCAGACGAGCGCGTCGTCGCTCGCGAGGAGGACCGGGGACCCGGACAGCCCCTTCCAGACGGACTGGGTTCGGTTCAGGGATTTTTTCGCTTCCTCGATGGCGTCCGATCCGATTTGGATATGGAAAAGCCGGGAATTTTCCATTCTCTGGACCGTCCCGCGAAGCCGAAAAAAGTACCGGGTTTTCCCGGCGGAATCCTCGAAATGCCCGGGAATATAGATATTTTTTCCCACCAGGTTCGCGTCGGAAATCTCCGAGAGGCGGATCGGGGCGGACCGCTGGAATTTTTCGGCGATTTCCGAAGCCTCCAGCGCGTTCCCGTGGAAGAGCGCCAAATCCTTCGCGGACTGCTTCCCAAGGCAGTGGGTCGCCGTCAGGAGTCATTCGCCCTTGCCGATTTTCACGCGGGAAAAATTGCAGAATTGGACGCCGTTTTCGGAAAAATCCCCGCCTCCGGTCGCCTCCTTGGGAAGCAGGGCGTAGGCCGGGTCTCCGGCGAGGATGACGGCGAGGGCCAGGGCGACCTTCGCGACCGACCGGTTGACGATTCCCGACGCATTGGGGCGGGATGCCTCCCCGATTTCCGGGGCATTTGACGAACGGTGATTCTGCATTTTTGGGTTTTTCGGAAGGATACGGAGCTTCTGGTACCATTGAACCACGGTTTGCTTGGGAAAACAAGTATTTTGCCCGATGTGCCCGATGTTGCGATTTTGAACCCCGGTACTTGCAATGGGTCGAAAATGGAACATACTGTTCCCATATCGAGAAAAAACGAAAGCGAACCCCTTATTCCCCTTATGCCACTGACAAAAATCACGATAGAATTGAACGACCGGATCTGGAAGGTTTTTTTCGATTCCCTGTATCGGAACTACGAGAATTTTTCCAAATGGAGCTTCCGGGAAATAGATTTCCCCACCGCGTACGTATCGAAGGGCTGAGCGAGCGCCACGTTCCGGGTGTACTTCGTTTTTTCCAGGGAAAAAACCGTCGCGGGAAATTCGGCAATATCCGGAAAAATCCTCTTCCAAAAGATTTCCGGTGACATAGATGCCGTTTCTTGGCTCAAAATCAAGGAGTTTCGAGACAGATTCATCTGAGGCATGCCAATTGTCGAAAAAGACGCCCCCCTCATCCAAGAGGGCATAGGCAGCCTCCCATTTTACATTGACGACAAAAAGTTCAATTTGGACTATTTCAAAAAAATCCTCAGGGAAACCTACGAATTTTTCTATTTGTCGTATTCCGACGAAAAGCCGGCCTACCGAACCATTTGTATCCCGGATCCCGCGTATTCGTACACGGATTCGAAAAAAGATTCCGGCGAAAAGCCTTTTTCCGCAGGAAAAAATACGCCGGATACGAACGGTTTGCCCCATTGGCTTTCTGGCAACGCTTCCGACCCCGTATCCCCGAAAGCGGCGGAGCCCCCGACGAAAACGCCGCCCCTGAAACTCTCGGACATGGCGGGAAACAAGGAACTCAAAGGGGAGATATCCAAGCTGATTTCCTTCCACAAGAACTCGGGGCATTTCGCGGATTGGGGAATACGCCCGCCAAGGGGAGTCTTGCTCTACGGACCGCCCGGAACGGGAAAAACCCTCGCCGCGAGAATCATCGCCGACGAAATCTGAACGCAGTTTTACGAACTCAAACCGACCGACTTCGGATCCTCCTACATCAACGAATCCGAGAAAAAATTGAAGGAATATTTCGACAAACTGACTTTGCCCTGCGTGGTATTCATCGACGAAATAGATACCATCGCCATGAAGCGTTCGGGCAAGGACAGCAACATGGCCCTTTCGGATCAGAAAGTCCTCAATACGCTCCTGCAGATCATGGACGGGTTCTCCGCGGAATCCGATATCCTCTTCCTGGGAGCCACGAACCTGATAGAAGAACTGGATCCGGCCATTTTGCGGGCCGGGAGATTCGATCACAAGATATTCGTCGACTACCCGGATACGGAAGCGCGAATGGAAATCTGGAAACTGTATCTCGAAAAGGCCGCCAAAACCATACGTTACCCGATCTTCGATCACGAAGTGGATTACGCGCTCCTCGCCAGATCGAGCGAACGCTTCACGGGGGCCGACATCCGGGAGGTGGTCCGCCGCCTCGCCCAGGACTACGCCATGGGCAGCCTGCACTCCCAGTGGGTCAAAAAAATCATCGGCACCGATACGACGATCAAGGGATTGCTCTATATCACGAACAAGTACCGGGAAGAAAAAATCCTGAACAGATCCATCATAGGAGTCCGGTCCACGCTCACCTTGGACGATATGGCGGGGAACCGGGGATTGAAAGAAGAACTCGGGAAACTCATCCGACAATACCGGAACCGAACGCACTTCGAAGAACTGGGCGCGAAAATTCCCAAGGGTATACTCCTCTACGGACCTCCGGGAACCGGAAAAACCCTGACCGCGAAAATCATCGCCGGGGAACTCTGAGAAATTTTTTATTCTTTGGAAGTCACTTCTTTCCTCTCGTCCTTCGTCAACGAATCCGCGCTGAAACTGAAGAAAATCTTCAAGGAAATGGAAACCCCCTGCATCGTGTTCATCGACGAAATCGACAGCATCGCCCAAAAACGAACGCCGGATTCCAAAGACGGCGCCACGCTCATTAATACGCTCCTCCAGGAAATGGATGGGTTTTCCGAAAAAAAGAACATCCTGTTCATCGCCGCGACCAACCGATTGGAATCCTTGGATCCCGCGATATTGCGATCGGGGAGATTCGATCTGAAAATCCTGGTCGATTATCCGGATCTGGAGGGAAGGGAGGGCCTGTTTGAATTCTATGTCCGGAAATACGAAAAAAAGGGGAAGAAATCGATTTTTTCCACGGATTTGGACTTGGAGCTTTTTGCCAAACTGAGCGAGAAATACACGGGCGCGGACGTTGCCGAGCTCCTGCGACGTGTCGTTTCCGATTTTGCCTCGCGTTCGCTTGAAGAAAAAGACGCGAGGAAAATCACCACGGACGACATTTTGAAGGAAATGATGGTTTTCGATACGGAACGCGGAGATACCGTCAAAAGAAACATCGGATTCAAACTGTAACGGAAAACTTCATTGCTCATGCTTCCAGGTATACGCCCATCCCCCTCCGAATCCGAACTCCTCCTCTTTCGGCGAGCCCAAAAGTATCTGCGTATGGTATCCTGGATTCCCGGACTCCGGATGATCGCCGTCTGCAACAGCCTTTCGATGTACGCCTCGGAACCGGGATCGGATATCGATATCTTCGTCGTGACCGATCCCCGGCGGATGTGGCTGACACGGATCCTGATAACGGGAATTTTTCAGATCCTCGGGGTACGAAGGCACGGGAAGCACGTTGCCGGGAGGTTCTGCCTTTCGTTTTTCTGCACGACGGAGGCGATGGATTTCGGGAACATCGCGATCGAGGACGACGTGTATTTGAAGGTATGGGTGAATCATCTCAAGCCGATTGTCGACATTGGGGGGTGTTATGAAAAATTCCTGAGGGTAAATACGGGATGGATGGAAGTTTTTCCGGATACCACTGGGGGAAACACGAGATTCCGAAGCATCGAAAAACCGCTCCGGAAGGATCGGTTGGAGTGGTGGTGGGATGGGTTGGATTCGTTGTTCAGAGCGGTTTTCGAACCGGTGACGCTGAGAGAATTCGAGCGGCTTGGGAAGCCCTGGGGGGTGATCGTGACGGAAGACATGCTGAAGTTCCATCCGGGGGATCGGAGGAAGGAGGTGCGGGATGGGGTTCGAAAGGATATCGTATAAGAGGATCTTGCCTATTTCGCTTCCGGAGCTTTAATTGAAGCCACTTTTTCCCTTCTCGTCTCGACCGGTTTAACGATATCCTCTTCGGAAATTACGAGCACGTCAATCCCCATCCTCGTAAGCTGGTCACGAAAGAGCGTATCGGTATCCAGAACGGATTGCCACCAGTTCTTTTCTTCCGATTTGTTCGTTACGATGACGAACTCTCGGGCTTTGGCGTCAAAATGGACGTTTGGCCGCTTTTCGGAAGTATCGACCATGGCTCAGAAAAGATCATGCAGTATTTCTTTTTTCGCCGCGTCATCCTTTCCTTGGAACTCCGCATAGAACTTCGGGGTCAGGTCTCATTTCGCGTCGATATACCCCTGTTTCTTGAGTTCGTATTCCAATTCCACATTATCTTTCTTATCCAGTATGGAAGCTCCCGCTGCCGCAGCGACGAGTCAGCCGGCGACTACGGCTAACCAGCCTTTTTTCGGAATCTTTTCAGCGGATTTCAACAAAAGCTTGACCGCTGGACTATACGTGGCTTGAACCGCTTTTGCGATGTGGAAAGCTCCGCGAGACATATATCCCACGGATTTCGCGATGTCAATCGGGTGCATGAACGCGGTTTTCGCAACGGTTTTAGCGGCTCACTTGATGTCATGAAGTTTAAAGCCTTGTACCACAACCCCTTCATATGCACCGGAGGCTAATCGGATACCTTCGAACGTGATGATGGTCATACCCAATGCCGCCACTCCGGCATCGCTCATCGTGGGAAGTTTCCCGTTTTTCAAATCCTCGAAATTGACTCCGACGTTCTTGATCAGCTGCCATCCTCCCACGATCGGCACGAGCACGGTTTTGAGGGATTCGATGATTTCGCCCGAAGTCGTCGCTTCGTCGGAGACCGCTTTGGACATCGTCACGACGAAAGCCCCTGCCGGAAGTATGGAGCCGAGTCATTTGATGCCTTCTGGAAACTCTCCCAAGAGTTTGCGGAGCGCTTGGAAATTCTTCACGTCTTTCGCGTTTTCCAAATGGAGCAATACGGTATCGCCTTGTCGGATAAGCTTCATGGTATTCGCATATTCGCGCAAACGGTTGATTTTTTCTAAACCGCCTTTGTCCGAACTGACGAGAAGGTTTTGAAACCAGCGAACTTTGTCCATATCCCTCAGATATTTCTGAACTACTGCGTCGCCATAGCCGAAAAACATCCGGGCGTTACCGGGCTTTACGGAACGTGCATCAGCGGCTTTGACGATATCCTTGAGTGCCGTCTGAAAATTCGGAGCCTGCTTGATTGCGGCGATTTCCGAAGCTTCCATGACTTTGGAAAGTTCGGGATGCGCCAAGAATTTCGCCTTATCGTATTTGACTTCGTCGAGAATGGCGATGATTTGCCAATTCTTCGTCATGGTTTTCATGCCGGATTTCAATTCATTGATAATATCCGTCATTCCTTGGTTATGAGGATTGTTCGGTAGCGCGGAAAATTTCCGATTGATGAGGTCGAATTCCCGGAAAACCGACTGGTAATCGCCCCCGATACCCGTAAGTCACCGGAGCACGGAAAGACCATTGGCTCCGCTTGCGGTATCTACTCCGACGGCTATGCCAAGTTTCGCGATATTCGCGATAATTCCGGAAGTAACTGCCCAGAAAACCCCGAGCGGTCGATACAGTTCCGACTGCACCAGAGACATCGCTTTTTCTCCTCCGGTCGCGGAATGTTTGGAAATCAACGCGTGGATTTCTTCGATGGACATCGTCATCGGAGGCAGTCCAAGACCGTGAAATGTGAGTCCTACGGCGGTCTTCGATCCGTTCGCGACAGCTTCGTACGCGATATGCGTCAATGGCACGATTCCCGAAAACGCGATTTTCCACATGAGTTCCGTGACTCAGAAGGTGGTGACTCAGAGTATTTCCACCGTATCTCCAAAGGTAATCTTGCCATTTTCCAGGATTTTTTTCGAAAGTTTCTGCAAATTTTCAGCATTCAAATCGGATGAGGCGATGATTTCCTTGATTTTCTTGATTTTTTCCGGAGAAAGCTTCGCACCTCAAAGATATGTTCTGGAGAGGTCATCGGCAATGCCATCGGCCATTTTCTCAGTAAGCTTCTCCCGCTCTTCAGGGGTCATCTTTTGAAAGGTTTGCAAGGCGGAATCGACCTTCCCTGCCGCCGCCTGAACCGCCCCGGTACCCGCGGCGACCGCGCCGGCCGTTTGGGCCTGAGCCCCTTCCATCATCTCCGACCACTTCATCCCCCCGGTCAGGAATTTCCAGAAATTCGCGAGGACTCAGAAAATCCCGAAAATCCCCTGGGTCTTGAGCGGTTCGAGCACCTTTTCCAACGCGGCCATGCCGCTGTATTCGCGGATTTTCTGGCCGGCCTCGTTCGTTTTT